>CAZZVX010000134.1:0-11751 GCA_964657535.1 Armatimonadota bacterium
GGGCCGTCCCCCGTCCCCTGAGCGTGCTGATCAAGACGTTCCTGAACGTGGCCCGGTCCGTGCCGACGATTGTCTACGCGCTGGTGGCGGTGTCGTTCATCGGGCTGGGGGCGTCGGCGGGGGCGACCGCGATCTCGTTCGTGACGTTCATCTCGCTGGCGAAGCTGTACGCGGAGGGGCTGGAGACGGTGGCCGTCGGGCCGATTGAGGCGGTGCGCGCTTCGGGGGGCAACTCCGCGCAGGTGTTCGTCTTCGGGATGCTGCCGCAGGTGTTCCCGCTGTACCTCTCGACGATGCTGTACTCGCTGGAGTACAACATCAAGGACTCGTTCATCGTGGGCCTGGTGGGGGCGGGGGGCCTGGGGTTCGAGCTGTCGAACGCGATCAACCTGTACAAGTGGCCCGACGCGGGGGTGATCATCTTCTTCCTGATCGTGCTGGTCAACCTCGTGGACTATCTCTCCTACCGCGTCCGGGCGGTCTTCTCCTAGAGGCGGCCTCACTCGCCACTCCGCGGAGGCCGCTTTTTCCCATCGTCCGGTAGGAAATCCTTCTGCCCGCGCCGAACTGCTCCTGAGACCGGAGGGACAGATTCCATGGTGAGTTTCAGCAGGCAGTCGAAAGAGACGGGAGCGCCCGCGCCCCCCGCCGTGCCGTTCGGCGGGCGCAAGGCCACCGACGAAGAAGGCAGGCACCCGGCGACCGTGATCGAGGTCCTCAGCCCCAAGCAGGTCGTCCTCAACTGCGGGAAACGCGACGGCCTCACGCTGGGGTCGACTTTCGCGGTCTATCAGCAGACGGGCCGCGAGTTGCTCGACCCGGACACGGGGGAGAGCCTGGGCGAGTTGGAGGTGCCGCGCGGGACCGGGTCTGTCACCCATCTTCAGGAGAAATGGTGCGTCGTCACCAGCAACAGTCGCTCCCAGACCCCGTCCTTCGGGCCGGTGATGGACACGACGCTGCCTTTCGACGGCGCGGCGGTCGGCGACAAAGCGCGGCTGGGCTGGCTGAACGGCTGAAGGAAAAGGAACCGAGGAAGCTATGAACGAGGCGCTGGCGACGTGTCCCTCCCGGAATCATCAGCCGTGAGACAGCCGGCGAGAGTGGCGGCGTCGCTCCTCGTGTTCGCCCTGCCGCTGGCCGCCGCGCTCACGCTGCTGCCCCACGCAGGGCGCGTACACTCCGCCGGTGCGAGGCCCCGGCATCCGGCGAGCGCCCACTGGGGCGAGAGTCCGTTCAGTGTCGCCGAGGAGCAGATTCAGTACGGGATGAGACCGGCGGACGTGATGCGCAAACTGGGACCGCCGGACGGCACCCGCTCCCAGACCGAGAAAGAGCAGGAACTGCTCTGGATGTATTACTGCCGGGATGCGGAACTGGACCTGTTCTTCGTCAGCGGCAAGCTCAAGAAAGAGGCCACAGTGGGGTACCGAGACTCGCCGGGGTGAATTCAGCGCCACTCGATCTCGATCAGCGAGACCGCCTGGCGGGGCAGCGTGATGGGAATCTGCGCCGCGCCGTCGGCAAGGCGGATCGTCTTCGGCGGCTCCAGGAGCGCGAGTTGGCCGGACTTCTGGAGCTGCGCGTACTGGTCCGGCGTCGGCTGCGGCGGCGAGCCGAGCGCCTTCCACGCCTCGAACGCATTGCTGTGCCGGGCGTCAATGCGGGAGTGGCGCAGCACGGCGCTTTTCGCCGGCAGCCCGCTCAGGGCGAGGGTGACGGCGGCATCGGGTCCGGGGACGTCGTCGTCGTGGTAGTGCCAGGCCATCACGCACAGCGTCTTGGAGTCGAGGCTCGCCACGGCGGACACGTCGGGCCGGGCGCGCACGCCCGCCGTCAGCATCTCGTCGAGGGCGGCGGCGTGGCTGCTGTCCGCCGCGAGCCGCCGGCCGCCCATCTTCCCGAACATCCGAAAGACGTTCAGCACCGGGTGGTCAATGCCGTTGCTGGACAGGACGCGGAAGCCGGCGAAGTACGGCCGATCCTCGAACTCGAACGCCCACGTCAGCGCGCCCTCCAGGTTGACGCCGTGCCGGTCGGCCAGGGCGGTCTTGCGGGCGAAGACGGCGGCGGTGTAGCTCGAATACATCGTGCCGTTGCGGTAGCCGTTCTGCGGGCCTTTGCAGGCGGCGCAGCCTTCGGGGTCGGACTCGCCGATCACAATCGGCGTGTCCTTGTATTCCGGGAAGGCCGCGACGACGGCGAAGGCGCGGTCCATGTCGGTCAGTTGATGGCTGATGCCCATGCGGACGTGTCCGGCGTCGAACGTCGGGCTGCCTTTGGCGTGGAAGGAGATGAAGTCGAGCGGCGCTCCCGTCCTGCCGGTGGCGGCGTTGACGCCCCGCGCGCAGTGTTCCAGGAACTCCTGCAGGAAAGAGCCGCCGGGGCCGCCCGCCGTCTCCGGCCCGCCGACGCGCGCCCCCGGCAGCGCCCGCCGCACCCCGTCCACGGCGTAGTCGTAGAGTCGGTGGTAGTCGGCGCGCGTGCCGCGCCAGTAGTCTATGTTCGGCTCGTTCCAGACCTCCCACCACCAGCTCTCGGCCTCGCGCCGCCCGTACTTCTCGCCGCAGTGCTTGGCCCACTGGAAACACAGTCCGCCCCACTTGGCGTAGTCTTTGGGCGGGTAACTGAAGCCGCTGCCGGGGAAGATGAGTTCGTCCGGCGGCGGGTCGTGCGGGTAGTCTGCGGGGTGGGTCGAGAGCGCTTCGGGCATGAAGCCCATCTGCACGTAAGGCTTGAGGCCGCGTTCGAGATAAGTGTCGAATATCCGGTCCGTGAGGGTCCAGTCGTAGACGGGTCGGCCCTGGGCGTCCTCGGTGTAGGCGTTGGTCGAACTCCACTTCAGGCCCGGTTTGCCGTCGCCGCTCGTGAGCAGGTGGTGGGTGCGGACGTAGACCTGCGGCGGGCCGAGCCGGCCGAGTTCGGCCAGCAGCCGCTTGCCGTCCTTCATGTAGGTGAAGTTCGCCTCGTCGTACCCGAAGAAGCGCCAGACGGGCTTCCACGCGCCCTGGGGCGCGGCGGCGTCCACGCGGATGCTGACCGGGAACGCGGCGTCCTCCGGGGCGGGGGCCGTCGTGGCGTCCGCCGCCGGCGCGCGCCCTTCGAGCATCACGGACGCGGCGGCGCCCGCCGCGATCCCGGCGCTGATCTTGATGAAACTTCTTCGGTGCAACTCCGGCCTCCAAAGGCTTCTCATTTTCGGACCCGGCGACTGAAGTCGCGGCTAAAAGACCACGAAGTCCACCTCCGTGGACTAAGATTCAGCCCGCAAAGGCGGGCTTTGCGCTTTCGTTGCCGTGACTTCAGTCGCCGGGCGTCATTCTGCCTCTAGCGGCCTTTCGGCGGCGACTGCGCCAGTTCCTCCTGCAGGGCGGCGTAGGCGGGCTTGGGCCGGTAGTCCGCGTCCAGAATCGTGGCCGCCCCCTGCGGCCGGCCCGGCGGCGTTTCCTTCAGACGCCCGATTGTGAAGTCGGGAATCCAACTGTGCCGGTCGGTGAAGCCCCACATCTGAAAACCCCGGCAGTTGGGGAAAGAAAGCGCGTACCGGAGGACTGCTCCGTAGACGCGGCCCTGCGCGTCCAGGTCGGCTGGGTGCAGAGGGACCAGGCCGTAGCGCGGGTCTTGCGGGGGGTAAACCGCGACCGGCACCGAGACATCGAGTTCCGTGACCATGAAGTTGATGCCGTTGTCCTTCAGCCGCTGGGCCGTCCGGTAGAAGCCGTCGCCGGGCGTGATCTGCGTGTTGACGCCGATGTGCCACTGCATCCCGATGCCGTCAATGGGGACGCCTTGCGCTTTGAGCGACTGGGCCATCGCGAACACGGCGTCGGCCTTCGCGCCCGGCCCTTCGATGCCATAGTCGTTGTAGTAGAGTTTGGCCGCCGGGTCGGCCTCGTGCGCCCAGCGGAACGCCAGGGCGACGTAGTCCGGGCCGAGTTTGCGGAACCAGAAGCTGTCGCGCAGGTTGTAAGGCCGGTCGTTCTTGCGGTCGTCAATGGTCTCGTTGATGACATCCCAGACGGCGACCTTGCCCTTGTAGCGTCCGGCGACGGCGGAGATGTATTTGTGCAGCAGGTCGGCGGCTTCCGTCTTGGTCATCGCGTCCTCGACGGGTTTGTTGACGGACCGGCCCGGCCCCGTGACCAGCCAGCCGGGGAGTGTCCAGCCGTCGTCGCGCCCGTAGATCAGGGTGTGACCCCGAACGATCATCCCGTTTCGCTGCGCCCAGCCCTTCTGCCCCGGCGCACCCAGCAGGACGTCGGGCGCGCGGAAGTCGTAGGCCGTTCTGTCCTGCCAGATCACGGGCGGCTTGAGGCTGTTCTCCGGCTCGACCATGTTGAAGTCGGCCCTGACGGCGGCCTCATAGCGGCCCGCGTCCGTCTGGGGGTTGAGCAGGTCCGGGTTAACGGCGGTGCCGAAGAGCAGGCGGCGTTTGTCGACCGGCGCGCGCAGGCCGCCGGGCGCCGGCGCGTTCTGCGCCCGGACCGCGCATCCCGTCCCCAGACAGACCAGCACCGACAGCGCTGTGGCCCCTGTTTTCCAGTCCATGTGTCTCTCCTGTCCGCCGGAGTCGCCCGGCGCGGGCTTGCAAATCGGACGCCGGGCCGCTATAATACAGCCAGCCTATGGCACTGACCCCCAGAGAACCGCAGACGGAGACCGACCGGCTCGAAGCCCTGAGCGACGGCGTCTTTGCGGTCGCCATCACGCTGCTGGTCCTGGAACTCAAGGTCCCGCCGCCCGCCGAGACGCACGCCGGCCGTCGCCTCGCCGCCGCCCTGCTGGAACAGTGGCCGATCTATCTGGCCTACGTGCTGAGTTTCGTCTTCGTGCTGATCACCTGGATCAACCACCACGCGATGTTCCGGGTCATCAAGCGCGCCGACCACACGTTCCTGATCCTGAACGGCCTGCTTCTGATGGCGATCACGACCATCCCGTTCACCACGGAACTGCTGGCGACCTATCTGCTGCAGCCGGACAAGATCGCCGCGATCAGTGTCTACAACGGCGTCTTCCTGCTGATGGCGACCACGTTCAACCGGATGTGGGCCTACGCCGCCCGCGACGGCCGCCTGCTCGATCCCGACGCCGACCCGGACGACGTCGCGGACATCACCCGGCAGTACGCCGTCGGCCCGTTCCTGTACGCCGTCATCTTCCTCATCGGCCTGGTCAGTGCCTGGGTCAGCCTCGGCCTGTCCATCCTGCTGTCCGTCTTCTTCGCCCTGCCGAAAAGCCTCACCCGCCGCCCCGACAAGCCGGAGGCTTAAAGCGATCCGGCTTCAGCCATGATCCTCTGCCGTCAGGATCAGCACGTCGTAGGGGGCGAGCTGGACGCGGTCGTGGTGGACGGCGTCGGAGAGCAGGTCGCGGAACGACCCCGGCGGCAGGGGGACGAAGGCCGACTGCGGGTTGTGGTTGAGCACGTACAGCAGGGTCTCGCCCGACGGGGAGACGCGGGGCATGACCTCGATGCCGGGAGGCGGGCCGCCGGGCAGGGGCGGAGACAGGCCCTTGTCGGCGCAGAGCTTCTGCATCAGCGGCCCCAGGGCGGCTTTGTCCAGTTCGGTCGCCAGGTAATACGCCCGGCCCTGCCCGAACGTGTTGACGGTGACGGCGGGTTCGCCGGCGTAGAAGTCCTCGCCGTAGGTCGCCAGCACTTGCGCGGTCTCGGCGTGGACCCGGTCGCAGAGCAGGCGGCACGGGTACGCGCCTTTGAGCGCGCCGAACGCCTCCTGGAAGACGACGTTGTTCGTCTGGCCCGGCGCGAGCGCGTCAATCTCCTCGGCCCAGACACCGAGCAGTGTCCGCAGCGGGCCGGGGTAGCCGCCCAAGTAGACTAAATCGGTCTCGTCCACGAGGCCGCTGAAGAAGGTCGTGACAAAAGTGCCGCCCGCCCGCGTCCACGCTTCTAATTTCTCGGCGACGCCCGGCTTGACCATGTACAGCACCGGCGCGATCACGACGTCGTAGCCCGACAGGTCGGCGTCGGGCGAGACGATGTCCGTGGGGACGCCGAGCGCGTGCAGGGCCGTGTAGAACGACCGGCACTGCGGGACGTACTTGAGGTCCACGCTCGGCCCGCTGGAATACTCGACGGCCCACCAGTTCTCCCAGTCGAACAGCACGGCGACTTTGGCCGGGACGCGCCCGCCGATGGTGCGCGTCCCCAGGCGTTCCAATTCCTCCCCCAGCGCCGCCACCTCGCGGAAGACGCGCGTGTTGCTCGTGCCGACGTGTTCAACGACCGCGCCGTGGTACTTCTCCTGCGCCCCCCGCGAGCGCCGCCACTGGAAGTACATCACCGTGTCCGCGCCGTGCGCCATCGCCTGGTACGACCAGAGCCGCATGACGCCGGGCCGCTTGAGGGCGTTCTGCGCCTGCCAGTTCTGCTGCGAGGGCGTCTGCTCCATCAGCATCCAGGGCTTGCCTTCCTTCAGGCCGCGCATCAGGGCGTGGTTGAAGGCGATCTCGGCGTAGGGCTGGTCCTTGCCGGGGTAGTTGTCCCAGGAGACGATGTCCATCTCCTTAGCCCATTTTTGATAGTCTAGAGGCTTGAACGCGCCCATGAGGTTGGTCGTGATCGGGACGTCCGGCGTGACTTCTTTCAGCACATCCCGTTCGGCCTTGTAGCATTCCAAAATGCTGTGCGACTGGAACCGGTCGTAGTCAATCAGCAGCGACTGCATGGAGCGCTCGCCGTCGCGGGTCGGGGTCTCGATCTGCGCCCAGTCCGTGAACGTGTGGCCCCAGAACGTCGTGGCCCAGCGCCGGTTGACCTCTTCGAGACTGCCGTAGCGCGCCTGCAGCCACTCCCGGAACGCGGCGGCGCACTGGTCGCAGAAGCAGACGTTGCCGTACTCGTTGGAGACGTGCCAGACGCGCAGGGCGGGGTGGCCTTTGTAGCGCTCCGCCAGGCGTCGGGCCAGGCCCGTCGCGAGCCGCCGGAAGTTCGGCGAGTTCGGGCAGAACGTGTGCCGGTTGCCGTGCCTGACGCGCCGCCCGTCTGCGCCCACCCGCAGCACGTCCGGGTACTTCCGCGGCAGCCACGCCGGGACGCTCGCCGTCGCCGTCGCCAGGCACACGGAGACGCCGCCCGCCCAGAGTTTGTCCATCACCGTGTCGAGCCACTCGAACGTGAACGTGTCCTCGTCCGGCTGCAGACTCACCCAGCCGAAGACCGGCACCGTCGCGACATTGACGTGCGCCTCCTGCATCAGCCGCACGTCGTCGTCCCAGACGCTTTCGGGCCACTGCTCCGGGTTGTAGTCCCCGCCGTGCAGAATCGCGGGGAATGGGACATAATCAAGTTTCGTGTCTGTCATGCCCTCCGTTTCGCCGCTCCGCCCTCATTTCCCTGCTTTTTTGTGCAGGCAGGAAGGCGGGGCGGACGCACGGAAACTACCGAGGAAGGAACAGGAATGAAAACACTCTCCATTCTACTCTCGGCGCTCATCGCCGCGCTCGCGCTCGGAGTGAAACCTGCGCCTGGCGCTCCGGCGACTCCCGCGATCTCCACCGAGGACTTCCTCAATCACCTCGGCGTCAACACGCACCTAAACGGCCTCACCCGCGAAGACCCGTGGAACACCCATGCGGCCCAAGTCGCGGCGCAGTTGAAGTATCTGGGCGTGCGCCTCGACCGGGACTGGCTTCACTCAACGGCGGAGGCGCAGACCTGGAAGGACGTGCAGAAAGCGTGGGGGCCTTACGGGCGCTTCTGGACTTCGGTGGACGAGACCGGCCCGGAGGATCAGCGTAAGATTTTGGCCTCCGAGCAGGCGATCTTTCAAGCCTTTCCCGGCCTGATCTATGCCCTGGGCGGCCCGAACGAGGAAGACGACGCTTACCCGCAGGGTCTGGGGGCGACTCTGCCGGATTCCGCCCTGGTGCAGCAGTCGCTTTACACCTGGGCGCATTCCGGGGGCCGCACGGTGCCGGTGAGCCAGATGGAGTTCGGCGCCGGGTGGACCGCCGCCAACAATTGGCAGGGCGACTACAACCCCGGCAGCACGGGCATTCATCAGAATTACGCGCCGGGGCCGGCGGATTTCGGCGCGGCCCACACCTACCTCCATATGCCGGGCCAACGTCCCGTGGACGCGCTCGATCAGGTGCGGGCGCTCGCCGAGACGACCACGCCGGGCAGACCCGTCGCGCACACCGAGTTCGGCGCGTACAAGTCGGCCTTTCTTTCGGCCCGCGTGTACGGCCAATATCTTGTCATGGGGGCTTTGGACAGCGCGGCGGCGGGCGACGCCGCGTTTCTCGTCTACGGCCTGCAGGACAGCGGCCCGGAGAACACTTACGGGTTTTACGCCTCTCCCGGCAGCGCCCCGCACGAAGCCGCCGAGTATTTCCACACGATGACGACACTGCTCAAAAGCGCGCGCGGCGGCTACGGGCCGGGGGCGACGCCCACGTTCACGCCGGGTTCGCTCCCGGCCTCGTTCGCCAATTCTGCGACGGGCCATCTCGTGATGCAGAAGCCGACCGGCGAATTCGTGATCGCGGACTGGTCCGAGCAGGCGATGACGGGCGGGGAACACCCGGAAGCCGACACCGTCCGCTTCGGCAAGTCCTTCGCCACAGTCCGTGTCTACGACGTGGAGAACGGGCTGACGCCGCTCTCCGTCCAGCACAACGTCAGCCGGTACGCGCTGCGTATGCAGCCGAGCGATGCCTATTTCCTGGTGCTGAGCAGCGCGAAGATCGGGGCCGCAAGATAACTCACAGCCTCCATTATCTCGTCTGTGATGGTCTCACCCATAGGGAAGGGAGTTCCTACGGCCAGATCAGCGCTGCCGTGTCGCGGCTGGCGGCGGTTTCGGCTCCAATCGTCACGGCGTCGGGGCGGTGGCCGTCCTCGTCGTAGATGACCAGTGAATTCGCGCCCGGCGTCAGCCAGCATTCGGGGATGTACTCGCCGTTGATCGGGACCTTTTCGGGGTAGCGGCCCAGGTTGTGGCCGTTGACCCAGACGCTGCCGTGGCCCAGGCCGGTCGTGACGACGCGCCAGACCGGGTGCGGGCCGACGGCGGGCGGCGGCGCGGCGGTGAACGTCGCGCGGAAGAACTGCGGGCCGTCGAAGGCCGCCCCGGCGGACAAGGGACGCCAGTCCGTCGCGGCGACCGGGTCGCCGGGGCCGCCGCGCAGCTTCCAGCCGGTCACGGGCGCCTGGTAGCGGTAGGCGGTCAGCGTCACGGGGCTGTCAATGCCGCCGGTGCCGTCGCCGTTTTCCACCAGCAGCGTCAGCGTGTTCGGCCCGCCGGCGTCCCACGCCGCGCCGATGGGCAGGTCGAACGGCTGGTCCCAGCCCTCGTGCGCGCCCAGTTTCCGGCCGTTCAGGAAGACCGTCGCGTTGTCGTCCACGCTCTCGAAGTGCAGCACGGCGTTCTGCGGGGCCGCCGTCGCGGGCAGCGTCGCCTGGAACCAGGCGTAGCCGCGCTGCTTGTTGTAGGCGTCGGTCCCGACGGCATAATCGGCCCAGCCGGGCGCGTCGGACGCCGGGACTTTGGCATCGGCGCCGGGATTGCCGCCCACCTTCAGCACGCGCCAGCCCGTCAGCGCGGTCCCCGTGTCCAGCCCCTGCCGCAGCAGCGCCGGCCCGGTCAGGCCTTTGAGGATGTACGCCGCGTTCATCGGGCCGAGGAAACCAAAGAGTTTGTCCCGCCCGTCGTGCGCGGCGAAGACGGCGAGCGCGTGCGCCCCCGGCGTCAGGGTCAGCGTCAGGCTGGGGCCGTGGACGCTGTCCGCCGGAAGGCGCGCGCCGTCGAGATACGCCGCAATCCGGTCGTGGGCGCTGCCGAACTGGAGCGTGTATTCTCCGGCAGATGGGGCCGTAACTCGCGTGCGATACCAGGCGTCGGCGGTCAGGTCGCCGTCCGCGCCCATCGGCAGGGGGTCGGGACTTGTTTTCCAGGCGCTGTCGTCGAACCTCGGCGCTGCAGGCAGGGAAGCGTCTTTCGTCTGCCAGGCCCCCAGCGCCAAAGCCGACGGATGCACGTAGCCGTGGGCGATGGGCGTTTTCAATGCCAGCGGGGCGGGGCCGGGGCCGTAGGCGACGGCGGGGAACGTCTGCGCGTCCTGCCAGGGATGCTCGGTGATCACTTGCAGATGCCCGTTTGCCATGCTCGCGTCGCCGACATACGCGGGGCCGCAGACGATGTACGTCTGCCCGCCCGCGTCCACCGTCCACGTCCGCGCGGCCAGCGCGTCGCTGACGGCCAAAATACGCACTGTCTTGCCGCCGACGGTGAACGTGTATTCGGCGGGGCCGGTGGCGGGAATCGCCGCGCTCAGGGCCAGCGTCCCCGGAGACGCCGCGCGCAGACTCTGTGCGCCTTGGACGACCTTCGCGGACGGAGGAACGGTGAAACGCAGGGAGGCGGGGCTGGCGGGCGCACCGGAGATGACCAGCGTCGTCGTGTCCCCCTGCACGGCGATGCCGTATATCCGTGTCGTCGCCCAGGCGAGCGTGACGCCGGGGACGGACGGCAGCGGGAAGTCACGCACGACCGGGTAGATTTCGCCGGGAGCCAGGGTCAGAGGCCCAGCGGACGGACTGGCCGCGCCGTCGGGGCCGGTGATTTGTGTCTGCACCGGCTGTCCCGTCGGGTTGTCCAGGAACTCGATGATCCCCGCTGGACTTTTCCGGGCCGTCACGACCACGGCGGGGTTGGTCGCCGCGCCTTTGTACGTGTCTGTGTCATCGGCGCTGTCCTCTAAAATGTCCTGGAACGACCGGGTGAACCAGGCGGCGCGCTTGAACGTGTAGTACAGGGGCCGCAGGTCGCCCGCCTGACCGACGCCCGTGCCGTAGTCGTAGCTCGCGGCATCTTCGTTGTTGTTGGTGTAGCCGAAGTTCGTGCCGCCGTGCGCCATGTAATAATTATAGCCGTTCCCGCCGTGCGCGATGATCTTCCACGTCCGGCGGTCGTAAGTCGCCGCGTCGCCGGGCTTGGGGCCGTACTGCGAGTACCAGACGCTCCAGAACTCGGTCGTGAACCAGGGATTCGGGCGGTTGGGGTCGTCCATCGCGTGGTCGCTGCCGGGGTCGCTGCCATGATGCAGGCCGCTGAAGAAGTACGGCACCTGCAAGCCGAGCGACAGGGCTTTGGCCTGCAGGTGCGTGAAATAGCCGTTCGGCTCGTCCGTCCCCCAGCCCTGCGGATGCTCGTTTTCGAGCTGAACCAGCACCACCGCGCCCCCATGATTGACCTGGTTGGCGGCGACGATGGGGATGAGTTTGTCGAAAAATTTGTCCACGGCGGCCTCGAACACGGGGTCGTCCTCGCGGACCTTCACGCCAGGCTCGAAGTTGAGCCAGAGCGGGTAGCCTCCGTTGTCCCACTCGGCGCAGTAGTACGGCCCGACCCGGCAGATCGCGTACATATCGAGCGCGTGAACGAGTTTCAGGAACGCATCTAAGTCGTGGTCGCCGGTGAAATCGAATTTGCCTTCCTGCGGCTCGTGCCAGTTCCAGAAGTTGTAGACTTCGACGCAGTTGAACCCGGCGCGCTTCAGTCGCAGCAATCGGTCGCGCCAGAGGGCGCGGGGGATGCGCGCGTACTCCAGGCCCGCCGAGGCCAGGAACGTCCGCCTGCCGTGGATCAAAAATCCGTGGGCGTCGAAGTCAATGGCCGACTTGGCGGCGGGGGCGGCGGGGAACATATGGTCGTTGGCGCTCGCGGGCCGCGCCGCCGCCAGGGTCAGTCCGAGGAGGGCCGCGCCTGCGGCGGCCCGGAA
>CAZZVX010000135.1:0-11743 GCA_964657535.1 Armatimonadota bacterium
AGGCCGCGCCCCATGACAAGGCGCGGCCTGCTCTTTGTTATTGATGGTGCCGACTACTCTGTGGCGATGGTCTGATCCAACTGCAGGTTGACCGGCTGCACCTTGACGAACTCCGTGCCGCCCGCCAGCACGTCCGCCATCAGCGTGTCAATCTTGTCGGATTCGCTGTGCTGATCGGCGTTGCGCAGCTCGTAAGCGTAAGCCGTCAGCAGTTCCGCGATGTTCTGCTTGTCCTTGTCGTGGATGTCGGCAATGGCGACTTTCGCGCCCCGCCCGATCCGCCGCGCCAGCGCCGCCCGGTCCATGCCCATATCCGGCGTCAGTTTGACATAGATGACGCCGCCGGTCATGCCCGCGCACATCCACGGGCCAGGGTCGCCCATGACCAATGCCCGGCCCGATGTCATGTACTCAAACGCAAAGCCCTTGATGTTGGCCCGCGCGCCCAGGCAGCCCCAGGCATCATTCAGCGGCTGCTTGATCTCGCCGCCGATGACGATGTCGGCCCCCGACAGACGGATGCCGCAGCGCGAGTCGGCGTCGCCTTGGATCAGGAACGTGCCGCCCTGCGCGCCGTAGCCGAAGCCCTTGCCCACCGAGCCGTCCACGCGCTCGCCCCGGTCGTTCAGGCCGCGCAGGATGGCGATCTTGCCGCCGTGCGCGCCCTTCGCGACGCCGTCCTGCGCGCCGCCCTGAACGGTGACGTTCATGTTCGGCCCATTGAACGCGCCCAGGCCATTGCCGGGGATGACGTCCTGGAAGCGCAGGTCGGCGGACTTCAGCGGCGTGTGGTTGATGTCGCCGCGCGACAAAGCCCCGGCGAGGTGCGTCCCCAGTTCGCGGTCGGTCGGGTTCACGCGGTCGTCTTCAAACAAGACCGCGTCGTTGCCCTGCTCGGTCTGCTCGGCGATCATGGTCGAGATCAGCTTGCTCATGTACGACAGCGGGCGGCGGATGCGCTTGGCGACCTTGACGTTCTTCTCGTCGAACGCCCTGTCGTTGCCCGCCGTCGCCGCCAGGCCGTAGGTGATCATCGGCAGGATCGGCGCGGTCAGCTCGAAGCAGTCCACCAGGTCCAGTCCGCGCGCCTGCACGAGCAGGTCGCTCTGGCCGACCATGTCCTGCGTGTGCAGGAAGCCGAGCTGGGCCGTCAGGTCGCGCACTTCGTCGCCAATCGCGCCGAACAACCGGCAGAGCGACTCCACGGCCACTTCCGGGTCGCGCGGCACGAAGCGCTTCAGACCGTGCGCGACGGCCTCCTCGGCGTTCTCGATCTGCGTCGCGATGCCGACATGGCAGGTGTCGAGCTGGCAGCCGTGGCAGACGGTGCAGCCCGTCGCCACCATCGTCAGCGTGCCGAAGCCGCAGCGGTTCGCACCGAGCAGGATCATCTTGACAACGTCGAGGCCCGTCTTCATGCCGCCGTCGCACCAGAGTTCGACTTCGTCGCGGACGCCGGCCTGACTCAAAGCCCGGTGCGCCTCTTTGACGCCGATCTCGACGGGCATCCCGACGTACTTCAGCGCGTGGGTGCGCGCCGCGCCCGTGCCGCCGTCGTAGCCCGACAGCGTGATGATGTCCGCGCCCGCCTTGGCGATGCCGAGCGCGATGGTGCCGATGTTCGGCACGACCGGCACTTTCACGGAGACTTTGGCGCGCGGATTGGCCGTGTGCAGTTCTTCAATGATCTGCGCCAGGTCCTCGATGGAATAAATGTCGTGGTTGTTCGACGGCGAAATGAGATCAACGCCGGGCGTGGCATGGCGCGCGGCGGCGACTTTGACGGAGACTTTCTTGCCGGGCAGGTGGCCGCCCTCGCCGGGCTTGGCGCCCTGGCCGATCTTAATCTCGATGAAGTCGCTGGCGTTCAGCATATCAATATTCACGCCGAACCGCCCCGACGCGACCTGCTGGCCGCGATTACGGCGATAGCGCCCGTACATATCCTTGATCTCGCCGCCTTCGCCATTGAGACACACGATGTTCAGGCGCAGCGCGGCCTCGGCATACGACCGGAACGCCGTCTCGCCCTGGGACCCGAAGGACATGGACGACAGTTCCAGCGGCATATCGTGGCCCTTGACGCGGGTGCTGACCATCTCGCGCGGCACGGGGGTCCGCTTCTCGAAGTTCAGGTCCAGCAGATGGCGCAGGGAGATCGGCGTTTCTTTCTCCAAGTTCTGCACGCGCTCACTGTAGGCCGAATACGGGGCCGTCCCGGCGGCGGCCTGTCCGGCGAACTTCCAGACTTTGGGGTAAAAGCGCATATCTTCGCGCTTTTTGATCGGCTTCTCCTCGCGGGCCGTCTCCAGGCGCTGGCGGGCCTGTGCGTCGAGTCGTTCCAGCGACAGGCCGGCACGGGACGAGCCGCAGAAGTTGCGGATCTCCAGCAGGTTGGCGACATCCGCGCCCAGACCGACCGACGCGAAGATGCGCCCGTAGCCGCGCAGCTCGTGCGTCCCCATCGTGGAGATGACTTTTTCCAGGCCTTTCTGCAGGCCGGAGAGCAGGTTGTACAGGCGCAGCGCCCGGTCGTCCTCGGTCGCGTCGGCGGGGGCGCCGGAAACGGTCTGGCGCAACAGCAGCGTCGGCGAAACGGCGTCGGCCCCCGTCCCGATAGCGAGGATGATGTCGTGCAGGTTACGCAGGCCGCACGAGCGCACGACCAGACTGGTCACGCGGCGCAGGGCCTGGGCGTTTTCGGCGTCGCTGACCGGCGTTTCGCGCAGGGCGCGGTCCACGGTGATCAGCGCCAGGTGCGGGTCAATCGGCAGCGTGTCCGGCGCGAACGCGCCCCCGTCGTCCAAGATCAGCACCGAGGCGCCGTTCCTGACGGCATCCACCGCGCGCATTTTCAGGCTCTCGACGGCGTTCCCAATGGTCTCGGTCGCGGCGTAAAGCATCGGCAGGACGGCGACGGCCGCACGCCCGAAGTGCGCGACGACGCCTTCCAGCGTACACGCGCCGACTTTGGAGACCATCGCGTCAATCTTGTCGGCGCTCAGGAGCGGCGCGAGCGTGGCGACTTCCGGCAGGATCGGCACTTTCAACTCGACCGCGCGACTCGGCAGCGGCTGATCTTCGGACAGTCCGGGCCGCGCGCCCAGAGTCATGCGCGTGGAGAAATGCTCCATCTCGCGCTCGCGGTCCATCGCCGGGTTGGTGACGACGGCGACCGCTTCCTTGAAATAATCGGACAGCGACTGCTTCTCCGGGGACAGCGCCGCCAGAGGGCCGTCGTAGCCGAGCGACCCAATCGGCTCGTTGCCGGTCTTGCAGAGCGCTTCCACATAATCCACGTCCTGCGTGGACCAGTTGTACGCCGTGATCCGGTTGGCTTCCTGCGGCAAGGCGGGCAGACTCTGCAGGGGCGACACGCCCTCCGAGACGGGCGACGCGACGCAGCCGCCGACGGTCAGCGCGGCCTCGACCCGGCTCAAGTCCCAGTGGCCCTGCGAGCGCGACAGCGCCGCGCGCTGGACCTCGTGGTACGGCAGCACCTGCGAGCCTTCGTCGCGCTGGACGCGGATGGCGACCTTCTCGCCCGGCGCCAAGGGTTTGGGGTCGCCCAGAATCACGGCCAGCGGCACGACTCCCTGCTCGGACGAGAAGAAATACTCCGTCGCCGACTCGCCGAACCAGAGCGGGCGCAGGCCGAGCGCGTCCACGCCGAACACGCACTCGTCCCCGTAACGGGAGACGATGGCCGCCGGCCCCTGCGCCAGCGGGCCGAGCACCCAGCGGTAGTAGCGGTACAACGCGCGCAGGTCGTCCGGCAACGCCTCGACCTCCTCGGCCATCGGCGGGAAGATCACCTCCGAGGCTTCAATCAGCGACAGGCCGTGGTTGATAATCAGCCCGTGCATCGCCCGGTCCATGTCCTGCGAGTCCGAGCCGTCGTGCGTGATCGGAATGCCCAGCATCATGGCTTCCCGGCGCAGCTTGTCAATCGTGTTGATCTCGCCGTTGTGGCCGAGCAGGGCGAACGGCTGCACGCGCTCGAAATTGGACAGCGTGTTGGTCGAGTAGCGCGAATGCCCCAGCGTGATCACGCTCAGAAAGTCCGGCGACGACAACTGCGGATAGTAGTGGTCCAGGATGTCCGCGTTCCCATGGACTTTATACACCACGGCGTGCCGCGACAGCGAGATGACATGGATCGGCGTGTCCTTCTCGATGGCGAGTTGGGCCGCGAACAGTGTCCGGTCGCCGGCCAGTTCGTTCTTGGGCGCGAAGGCCGGGGTCAGGCCCGCGATCTGCCAGAACTCCGGCTCGTTGGAGCGGGCGATCTTGCCGAGCGCGTCGTGGCGCACGTCGCCGTGGTCTTCCACCAAGATCTCGATGCCGTTCGCCTTCAGTACCCCGCGCACCCGGTCCTTGATCTGGTCGGCCTGTCCGGCGTGCTTGAGCGGCACAAAGAAGTGGCCGACGAAGAAGCGCGGGTCATCGGCGAGGCTCGCGTGATGCCCGGTCTCGTCCTGCAAGTCACGCGCCCACAGCAGGCGCGGGATGTCGGTATGGACGCCGCAGCCGTCGCCTTCGCCGTCCACGCCGCCGGAGCGGTGGCCCATCTTCTCCAGGGCATTGATGGCGCGTTTGACGTTGCCGTGCGAGGGAGTCCCGTCCTTGCGGACGTAGGCCACCAGGGCGCAGGCGTCATGTTCGTCGTTGGGGCGGTAGTTGAGCAAGGTCGTTTCCTTTGTAAGCCAGAGAGTCGAGCGCTGTTATGGGACTGTGAGGCGCGGCGCGGCGCCGATCAATCGCATGAGTGTAGTGCAAAACGGACACTGATTATAGCACAAACCGCCCCGCGAGTGCAACGCCCTCAGACAGTCCGCACTTTGCTGATTTCCCGCGCCCATCTCAACGCGCGCAGCCCCATAACGACAAGCCTTTCTCCCGTTCCGATGGGGGAAAAGCGGCGAAGCCGGAGAGGGGGCTGCCGGGTATACTTTCCCCATGACATCCACGCCGACACCCAAACGCCCGCCCCTGCCCGCCCCCCAGCGCCTCATCCTGCGCCTCACGGGCCTGCTCGCCCTGCTCCTCTTCCTGACCCCCACCGTCTACGTCCTCAAATACTACACCGTTGACCGCCCGCGCGAGGACCGACGGGCCGCCTCGATCTCGACGTCGCCCCTGAACCCCGCAGTGCCACTCGACTCCGTCGCGCCGCCGCTCCCGCCGCCCGCGCCCGGCAACGCCGCCGCCTTCTACGCCCCGGCGATCCAGTCCTACGCCGACCGAACCGGCCGCGCCGCGCCGCGCGACGGCCTCCCGCCGTTTCCGACCCCGGCAGAGACCGCCGCCCTGCTCGAAGGCAGCCGCCGGGCCGACTGCCGCTTCTTCGTGACGGACGCCCACGGCCAGCCGCTTTTTCACTTCCGCGACCCCGACATGAACGGCGCGACCGTCCCCTATCGCGACCCGATCACGGACCGCGAGAAGTACCGCTATCTGAGCGCCGCCGTCGGCCTCGCAAAGCGGATGTCCGAGGCCGCCGCCACGGCCCCCCGCGACGACCCCCACCGGGCGCTGCTCGCCCAGGCGATCATCCGCTTCGGCGACGGCATCGGGCGCGAAAAAGCGACCTACACGCACGTCCAGGTCGCGCTCATCATCAAGCGCCTCGGCCTGGCGCTGCTCTCGCCCCGCGCCAAAAATCTTCAAGCCTACGTGGACGCCCAGGAGCAGTACAAAGAAGCCATCGAGGCCAAATACGCGCGCCTCGAAGCCGACACCCCTGACAACCTTTTGCTCCAAGCCAAGACCGCCGAACACGACGCCGACCCGATGTGGCGGCGCGAGGCCGTCTGGGCGCTCGGCGCGACCCTCGCCCTCCCCGGCGTCAACTGGCGTCGCCCGCTCGAAACCCTCAGCGCCAAAGCCACGCTCGCCCAGGTCGCCGCCCGCGACCCCGACCCCACCCTCCGCGCCGCCGCCGCCCAGACCCTCGGCCAGATCGCCCAGCACGGCGCCGTCATCCAGCGCTAGGCGCAATCCGCGTTGGATGAGGTATCATCCGTGCCATCAAGAGAGGCACACCGATGAAGCAGTTCAAGATCGTCATAGAGCGACACCAGGATGGGTACGTCGCCTGCCCCCTCGGCATCACCGGCGGCGGCGTCGGCCAGGGCGGGACCTATGAAGAAGCTCTTGCCGATGTCAAGTCCGCCATCACTTTCCACATCGAGACGTTCGGGCCGGGCGTCATCGAGAAGGAGGCTCCCGTCCTCGAAGCCTTCGTTACCGTACTAGGAGTCGCCGCGTGATGCAGTATTTTCCCTTACGGCTTGTGGCAATCATTGGGCTTGTTCTGTTCAGCGTCAACGCCGCTGGAGGGCAGAAGGCGCCAGCGACGAACCACCCGAAGGGATGGCGTCGCAATCAGGTTGACAACATTCACGAAGCCGTCTTTCGCTATCAATTCGCGCACGATCAGTCGCTCTTCCAGGGACGGGTGAGCGTATACTTCCTCTCGTTCTCGCGTGTCACGACAGACGGGAAGTTGCACTACCGAGGCAAAGACCCAGGCCGTAAATTTTTGGAACGCTTTATGGGTAACCAGCCACCCGTAAAAGGTGTGTCGCAGTGCCATGCCGAACGAAAAGAAGTACAGGTGCGGGACGACAAAACGGATCAGCCGGGGGCACTGTTTACCAACGACACGGTGACATGGAAGGACGATGACACAGTACAAGTGGAAGGCGAATGCTTTCTCGGCTCCCTGGATGCAACGGGTGGACTTTACACGGTGACTTATCGGGATAATCAGTGGGTCGTGACAGAGCAGTCGAGCGGCTGGGTTTCGTGAGCAGAATAGCCCCTGTCATCCCCTACACCCGAAGGGGCGCGGCCAACGACGTCAGCCGGGTGAGCAGGACTTCGACGGCGAGTTGGGCGTTGGCGTTGCGCTCAATGGCTTGGCGAACGCCGACCGTCAGGGCGACGGCTTCCTCCAACTGCCCCGGCGTGTACCGCTCTGCCGCGCCTGCCAATTCCAGGCGCCGGTCCACATTCACCAGGGACGCCTCCCGCTCGCCGATGAGGCTCACGGCGAGCAGGTCGCGGTAGTAAGTCGCCAGCAGGTCGAGGCTCCGGCCCAGTGGCTCCCGCGCCCCGCGCTCTTTCTCCTCGCCGTCTGCCGTCGCTGCGTCTTCCGTCGCTTTGAGTTTAGGCGCGATCTTACGGAGTTCTTCCCCCAATTTGAAGGCCTTGATGGGCGGGGCGGAGGTCAGGTCGCGCGCCCAGTCCAGCAGTTCGTCGCGGGCTTTGAGCAGGGAGGGCGAGCGGGCCAGGCCGACGGCGCGGCCCAAGCGTCCCTCGCAGTAAGCGGCCAGAAAACGCGCCTGCGCGGACGGGACTTCAAAGCGCGTCGTCAGCGCCTTCTCAATCTCGCCGGCGGGCAGCAGGCCGAACGGGACCACCTGGCAGCGGGAAACGATGGTCGGCATCAGGCCCGCCGTCGAACTCCCCGTCAGGATGAACTGTGCATACGGCGGCGGCTCTTCCAGCGTTTTGAGCAGGCTGTTCCCCGCGTCCGCGCCGCCGCGCCCTAATCCCTCCGCGCCTTCAATGATAAACACGCGCTTCGGCCCGGCCATCGGCTCGAAATGAATATCGCGCAACAGGGCGTTTTCCGGCACGTGTTCCTTATGCCCGGCGCGCGGCCAGATCTGCGCGATGCTGATGATGCCGGAGCGCGGCGGCTCGACCGTGCGCACGTCCGGGAACGTACCGGCGTCAATGGCGCGGGCGATGAAGTCCGTGTCCGACGCCGCCCCGCACAGCGACTTGGCGAACTCCCGCGCCGCCGTCGCCTTCCCCACCCCGTCCGGCCCGACAAACAGGTACGAACCCGCAAGGCGGCCTTCCCGCAAGGCGTTCTGCAGCACGGCGACGGCATACGGCTGACCGAGGATGTTTGAGAGCATGAAAACTTCTACTGGTAACGCTAGTGATTTTGTATAGCGATTTGGTCGAAGTATGCGCTTACTTGTTGCCAGGTACGGTGCGGGAGAAGATTGTAACCATCTCGCCATTTTTCCAGCCACTCGCGGCCTTCTTCAACCTGGCCTATCTTTGCCAGTGTCAGCGCATAGGCGAGGTGCCAACTCACAGATGCATCAAAGCTGTTGCGGATGGCTTTCCTTGCGCGAGCGGCTTCATAGGCATTGGAAAGGTCTTCAATGTTGAGTACCGTGTCAAAGTAGGGCAGCGCAATTTCAAGCATATTTTCCAAGACGACTAGCGCCGTCTGCCGTGTGACAGCCTCTCCGTAAAGCAACTTCACGCCCCACGGCTCAGTCCATTTTCCTTTGTAATCTAAGGGATCATAACCGAGATCATACGTCATAGGGCGCCCCTCCTCACGCCAACACACCTGGGAGTTGTTCCTGTGTGAGACATTGGGGACGTAATCTAAAGAGAATCCCCAGGCCGGTGACATTGCCCAACTTCCAGCGTGCAACACTACGAATTCACGTATCGGCACTTTCTCACTACGCACCCACAGATGTTTGTCCCATTTCTCAAATCCGTGCCGCTCCAGCGGAGGCCCGAAAATCCCTTCCGCCACACGATACAATTTGCTGGGCTTAAATTGTTCAGGGAGAGTCACAAAGAATACCGTAATCTGTTAAGCCATTAGAAGCGGGAAAAACTGTCCACGCTGACGACAAACGCCACCGCGCCTCCCGCTTTCACGGAAATGGGGTGCGGCGGGAACGCGCCAATCGCGGCGGTCCCGGCGACGGCCTCGCCGGGGACGTTGACGAACTGCTCGGTCGTGCCGCAGGCGTCGCGCAGGATGTCCATCGTCTGCGCCACTTGGTCGTCTTCAACCCCGATCAGCACCGTCACGTTGCCCTGCCGCAGAAAGCCGCCGGTGCTGCCGAGTTTGGTGAACGGAAAGCCGTTTTGCAGCAGCGCATCCGCCAATTTGTGCTTGTCCCGCTCATGGGCGATGGCGATGATCAGTTTCATAGCGTCAGTCGAGAAGAGACGGTGGCCCAGATGTCCTCGTGGACGGCCTCCGGCGGACGGCCCGCGTCCACCACCCGCCAGCGATTTGGTTCGGCTTCGGCCAGCGCCAGAAAGCCCGCCCGGATGCGCCGATGGAACGGCAAGGCTTCGTCCTCCATCACGCTGCGCTCCCGCTGACGGGCCAAGCCAATGGCCGGGTCTAAATCCAGCAGCACGGTCAGACCCGGCATCAGGCCGTCGGTCGCATAGGCGTTTAGGGCCACAATCCCCGTCACGTCCAGGCCGCGCCCGTACCCTTGATACGCCACACTGGAGTCGGCGTAACGGTCACAGATGACGATGCCCCCGCTCTGCAGGTGCGGCCCGATGACCTGCCCGACGTGCTGCGCCCGGTCCGCCAGCATGATGAGCAGTTCGGCGCGCGGCTCCACATGGATGCCCATCGGCGGGTGCAGCGCCAGGCTTCGCAGTTCCCGACCAAGCGGCCCGTCGCCCGGCTCGCGCGTGACTAAAACATCCTGCCGCCCGTCCGCGCGCAGACGCGCCGCGAGCCGCCCGATCTGCGTCGTCTTCCCCGCCCCCTCGACGCCCTCAAACGTGATAAACATCAGACGATGCTCACGGCCTGCTCACCCGGACGCGGCGGTTCGGCTCCGCGCCGATGCTTTCGGAGACCATCTGGTGGCTCTCGGCGACCTGGTGCTGCAGGCGGCGCAGGAACGAGTTCTGCGGCGCGAGTTCCAGCGAGTTCAGGCCGCCCGTCGTGTCGCCCATGATCTCCTCGATGGCTTCTTCCACGTCCTGCACGGCCTGGTCTTCCTCGGTGATCTCGGCGGGCATTCGGAAGATCTCGCGCAGCACGGTCTCGATCTGGACATACGTGTTGCTCTTGATCACATACGTTGGGATATTGCGACTGATGCCCTCTTGAAGTTTGGCCGGTTCCTTCCGGTAATTGGCTTTCAGGGCGATGATCACGTCGGCGTCCTGAACGCGGGTGCCGATAGCGGCGGAGACGCGCAGGGTGCGGATCGCCCGCTCCAGGCGGCTGCGGCTGACGCCGTAGGGGAACAGGCGCAGGATGGTCGGCAAAGGCTTGCCGTTCGGCAGCGTCGGCGCGGCCCCGTTGTCTGCGGACGTGCCGTTGGCCGCCGGCGGCGCGACGCGCGAAGGCGTGTCGCCGGGGTTGACGGCGTTGTACGTGCTGCCGCGCGAGGGGGCGTTATTGTCATTGAAGTTGCCGCGCCCGCGCGTGCCGTCGTCAAACAGCGACCCCGTGCGGTCACGTTCCAAAGGCCGCCCGGCATCCAAATCGCCCTTCTGGACGACTTCGACCTCGCCGGACGCATTGCGGACGCGGATTTCGGGGCGGGGCTGGCCGCCGCGCAGCATCTTGTCCACGGTCTTCGTCACGTCATGGTGGATGGCGAGCTTGTCCATCTCCATGATCTCGATGATCACGTCGAACGTCGGCGGCGACTTGCGCTCCAGCACGGTCTTCTGCGTCCCGCGCCGCTTGGCTTCTTCGTCGGACAGTGTCACGGCCTGGATGCCGCCGACCAGGTCCGACAGCGTCGGGTTCATCAGCAGGTTTTCCAGCGAGTTGCCGTGCGCCGTGCCGACCAGTTGCACGCCGCGCTCGGCGATGGTGCGAGCCGCGAACGCTTCCTGCTCAATGCCGATCTCGTCAATCACCACGACTTCGGGCATATGGTTCTCGACGGCCTCGATCATCACGCCGTGCTGGTCTTCCGGCGTCTCCACCTGCATCCGGCGGGCGTGGCCGATGGCCGGGTGCGGGATGTCGCCGTCGCCCGCAATCTCGTTGGACGTGTCCACGATGATGACGCGCTTCTTGAACTCGTCGGACAGCACGCGGGCGACCTCGCGCAGTTTGGTCGTCTTTCCCCGGCCCGGACGTCCCAGCATCAGAATGCTCTTGCCGGACTCGACGATGTCGTGGATAATATCTATCGTGCCGTAGACGGCGCGACCGACGCGGCAGGTCAGGCCGACGACTTTGCCCTGCCGGTTGCGGATCGCCGAGATTCGGTGCAGCGTCCGCTCGATCCCGGCCCGGTTGTCCTTGCCGAACGCGCCCACGCGGGCCGTGACGAACTCGATGTCCTCGTTGGTGACGGGGATGCCCTCGCGCAGCCACTCCACGCGCCCGTCGGCGAAGCGCGCCTCGGCGTCCCGGCCCAGGTCCATGACGATCTCGATCAGGCCTTCCAGATGGTCGCCGTGTTCAAGCGCGCCGCGCAGGGGCGGCGGCAGGATGTCGAGCAGTTGCGAAAGGTTGTCCGTGACTCGCAGTTGGTTCGCCGACAGCGGGGGCGCTCCGGCGGGGGTCAGGCCATAGTCGTTCGCGGCATTGCTGGCATCGCGCAGGTTTTCGTAAGGTTCTGTCTGCTGTTCAGACGTGCTGACGGTATATTCAGTGTCGGTCATAAAATTTCTAAAGGGGCGTGACGCTCGATCCTTCCACTCAGCGTTGTTGACGGGAACCGGAGGATTGTTTCTCGGCGTAAGAAAGGGGAGATTACCCTCCCGTTAATGATACCCGAATCAGGGGGAATTCCACACGCCGGGACGCACCCGGCGCGGTTTTCGTTGACTTCACCCCGCGCCAATGGTATAATGAGGCATTCGCGCGATTTTGCCCGGCGACTGAAATCGCGCCAACAAAAGCACAAAGTGTCCCTGCGGACACTCCAGACTTCACTATATTTCTTAGTCCGCGAAGGTGGACTTCGTG
>CAZZVX010000136.1:0-11730 GCA_964657535.1 Armatimonadota bacterium
CTGTTTTTTCTCGACGAATTTCTCTTTCACGCCAAGAAATTTCTTGTCCACGCCTTCTTGAAATGATTCCAAGAGCTCTTTTTTCTTCTCAAAGAGTTCTTTTTTCTCTTCCGAGAACCCGTTTACGACGGGAACGCTGTGATACGGCGTCAGTTGTTCGGCATTTTGCGCGATGAAGAACACGTCATCAAGGTTCACTTCCATATAAATACGGCCATCATTACGTTTTGCTTGCGACTTTTTGGCGAAATCCCACGCCTCGTCGTAATCCTGGAAACGGTGCTGGCCGTCGGCGTCATGGACATGAATATCTCCGGCGTCTGCCGATGCAGAAAATACCTCAAAGGAAACAAGATTTTCATCGTTCGGCACATCCCAATCTTGATGTTCCTCAAACCATTGCCAGCCCGCCCGCTGCCATATGTCGGCGGGCGCAGTGTGGTCTATTTTGGTGAACATGACGTGGTTAGGCGTGACGCGCAAAACGCGGGCTTCGCTTTCGTCGGCAACTTTGGCAACGATGCGACGCACCGGCCCGGCGTAGTCGCTGACCATGACCTTTTCGACAACGGAAGGGACAGGGTAGCACCCGATACCGGCGGCTAAAACCGTGTCGCCGTCGCGGATTCGCTCAACAGGGACGTAACCCGACGGCGTCAGGATGGGAGTGCCTGCCACAACGCACTGGTCGTCGTCGCCGACCACGCAGATGTTCTTGTGCTTGCCCGCGAACAGGGTCAGCAACTGGTACTGGCTGTCGTTCACGTCTTGAAATTCGTCGCAATGCACGTACTGGAAGCGGTTCTGGTAGTGGGCGCGGGCGCGTTCCGACTCGCGCAGGAGTTGCACGGTCTTCATAATCAGGTCATCGAAGTCGAGCGCGTTGGAGACGGCGAGTTTTTCCTGATACAGTTGATACGCCCTGCCGACGGCGCGCTCGAACGGCGAGGCCGTCATATCATTCAAAATCTGTTCGGGCGTCTGCAAAGTCTCTTTGGCTTTGGAAATCTGACTCAGCACGGCGCGGGGCGAGAACTGCTTCTCGTCCAAGTCCAGTTCCTTGCAGGACTCTTTGGCGAGCGACAGTTGATCGTTGGTGTCGTAGATGACGAAGTTCTTGTCCAGGCCGATCTCTTTGCCGCGCTCGCGTAAACACCGGGCGCAGAGCGCGTGGAAGGTTCCCGCCCAGAGATCGCGGACGACCGACTCGCCGACAAGCCGCGTGATGCGCTCCTTCATCTCGGCGGCGGCCTTGTTGGTGAAGGTGACGGCGAGGATGTTGTACGGGCGCACGTGACGCTCCTGGATAAGATACGCGATTCGCTTGGTGAGGGCGTTGGTCTTGCCCGACCCCGCGCCCGCGAAGATGAGAACGGGGCCGTTTTCGTGCAGCACGGCCTGACGCTGCGGCTCGTTCAAGCCTTGCAAAAGGGGAGAGTCCATGCCGTTGATTATACCCCGCCCGAAGGGGCGGCGGGACGTGTCTTCCCCGCGAGGCGGCGGGCGGCGGCGCGTTCGGAGTCAGGGAGTCGCGGGGAGCGCGGCAACGTCGGCGGGCGGCGCGTCCCGTTTTCCGCCGCCGCCGACCGGGGATTCGCCGCCCGTGTCCCAGGCGACGGCCCTGAAGCCGCCGGGACCGCGAGAAAGCAGGGCCTGCAGGCCGGGCCTCGGACGGCCGCCGCCGGCGATCCGCCCAACGAGCGTGTCCGCGCCGCGCCGCCGGGTCAGCGTCTGGACGGCCCGGCGCTGTTCGCGCCCGGCGCCGTCCTCGGCGGTCAGTCCCACCGGCCCGTCCACGCCGTCCCGCGAACGGAACCAGCGGACGGCCCGCACTCCGGCGGCGTCCGCGAGGATAAACGCACGCGGCGCGTAGGACGCGATCAGGTCCCCGGTCAGCGTCCCTTGGGGGGACTTGCCGCCGGTCTCGGAACCCCGCTCCGTGGCCCGCGTCTGCGGCGCGTGTCCGGGTTTCAGCCGGCCCTGCTCCCGTAAACGGCGCACCGCGGGGGCGAAAGACGCATCGGGGTCCACGGCCGTGGACGGTTTGACCCGGTCCGCGTCCTGGTCCACGGCGGCGCGCTCCTGGCATCCGGCGTAAGGGCGGAACGCGGAGCCGTCGGGGGCCGGCGGCAGGCCGGTGCGCACCTCCGGCGCCCCATAACTGCCTGCAGCGACGGTGACACGGATCGCGTTCCTGCCGCCGTGCACCGAAGTCGTGCCGTCGAGCCTGACGGACGCCCGTCCGTCCGCCGTCCGGTCGTCATGAACGGTCTGCTGCGCCTGCGCCTGCGCCGCCAGGCCGACAACGGGCCGGATGAGTCGGGCGAGACGGGAAGAAAAGGACACGGGCGGACTCCTTCGGGGACGCTCGCTTCCGGCAGAGCAGGAAGAATTTCTCCTGTCAACACGCCTATCAAAAAACCGTTTGCAAAGTCACAGAAATATGGTACGATAATCAGGTGGCTGCCGTTCGTTCGGCAGAAAATTCAGCCCCGTTCGGTCGGCAGACAACCCGGCCCCGTTCGCGACGGAGGGAAAGCCAGGCGCGCGCCCGACGTGCCTGGTGCCTTGTCATACTGTCTCGCCGCCCAGCCTCTCGTCGCTGGTCGTGCAGCGAGAAATGCCGGCCCGGTTTATTCCGGGCCGAGAGTGTCTGAAACCATGAACATCCCTTCGGGCGACGCGCCGCCGCGCACAACACCGGAGCCTTCGGAGGCGGCCCTGGCGACCTACCCCGCCGCGCTGCTGCTGGATGAGGCCGGGCGGATTCATTCTTTCAATCCGAGCGCGGAACTGCTGTTCGACTACTTCGAATCGCAGGCCGTCGGCAGGAGCGTCCGCGACCTGCTGCCGTCCCTGGCGTTCCCGCTGTTTTCGAGCGCCGCGCCCGACTTCGCGAGCGACTCGCGGCTGGTGCAGGGCCGCCGCCGCGACGGGACGACGCTGCCCCTGGAACTGACTCTCAGCCAGGTGGCGTTCGCGGGCCGGCGCTTCTGCGTCGCGACCCTGCGCCGCCCGGCATTCATGCTGCCCGCGACCCTCTCCCACGACAAGTACCGACTCCTGTTCGAGTTCAACCCGCAGCCGATGTGGGTCTACGAGGTGCAGACCCTGCAGTTCCTGGCCGTCAACCAGACGGCCATCGCCAAGTACGGCTACTCCCGCGACGAATTCCTCGCCATGACCATTGCCGATATCCGCCCGCCCGAAGACGTGTCGCGGCTGCGGGCCAATATCCCCACAGGGCCGCACCCGGCGGGGGACGGCACGGAGTGGCGGCACCGGCGCCGGGACGGGACGCTGCTGACGGTCGAAATCACCTCCCATGCCATCATGTACGAAGGGCGGGCCGCCCGTCTGGTCGTCGCCACGGACGTCACCGTCCGCAAACACATCGAGCAGGCCTTGCGTCAGGCGCACGAGGAGCTGGAACTGCGCGTCCAGGAGCGCACGGCGGACCTGGAAGTCATCAACGACTACCTGCACTTCGAGATTCATGAGCGGGAACAGGCCGAGGACGCGCTGCGCCGGGCCGAGGACGACCTGCGCCGGTCGAACGTGGAACTGACTCTCGCCTACGACGCGACTATTGAGGGATGGAGCCGCGCGTTAGATCTGCGCGACCACGAGACGGAAGGACACACGCAGCGCGTCACCGAGATGACCCTGCGGCTGGCCCGGCGTCTGGGCGTCGCCCCGTCCGAACTGGCGCAGGTCCGGCGCGGGGCATTGCTGCATGACATCGGCAAGATGGGCATCCCCGACAGCATCCTGCTCAAGCCCGGCCCGCTGCGCGACGACGAATGGATCGTCATGCGCCGCCACCCCGTCTACGCCCATGCCCTGCTGTCCCCGATCCCGTTCCTGCACCCGGCCCTGGTCATCCCGTTCTGCCATCACGAAAAATGGGACGGGTCGGGCTACCCGCGCGGGCTGTGTGGGGAAAGCATCCCGCTCGCCGCCCGCCTGTTCTGCCTGGCCGACGTGTGGGACGCCCTGCGCTCCGACCGCCCCTACCGGCGCGGCTGGCCCGCCGACCAAGTGCGCGCCCACCTGCGCGCCCTGTCCGGCAGCCACTTCGACCCTTCGCTGGTCGAGCCGTTCTTGGAAATGGACCTGGACGAATTTTAATGGCTTGCTTTTTCGCGCGAGTTGTGCTAGAATCAGGGTGCGGAATCCACCGAGACGACCCGATATTCTTGAAATACGGGGAGCGTTACCCAAGTGGCTGAAGGGGCGGGTTTGCTAAACCTGTAGACGGGGTTTCCTCGTGCGAGAGTTCAAATCTCTCACGCTCCGCTAAAACAAGAGGCTGTCCAGAATAATTCTGGACAGCCTCTTTGACTGTGCCGGGGGCAATCAGCGCTGGAACGACCACTGCGCCCGGCGGCCTTTGATGTCGTGGTCGGTGCCGCTGATCTGACCGTTCGGGCCGATCTGGCCGGACTTGAAACCCAAGTCCCAGGCGCGCGGCTTGGTGCTGCTGAGGACGCGAGTCTCGCGCATGGTCACGCCGCCGCCCGGCGAGACGCGGCCTGTTAAAGCCACGCGCACCGTCGCGTGTTCCGGGGTGCGAACGGTCATCACCCCGTCGAAAGAACTGCCGCGCGAGCGCTGAATGGTCAGCGTGGCCGGATCGTGACTGTGGATGCCCTGCCAGCCGTGCCAGGTGCCGGTGAGCGCCTGCGGGGAAGCGGACGAGGGCGGGTTGGCCGGCATCGGCTTGTTCGGCGGATTGGGCGGGTTCGGACGCGCGGCGCGGGGCGCGTGGTGAATCCAGATCGTCCTGGGTTGGGGAGAACGGTACGCGGTGACGCTTGAATAGGTCGGTCTGCGGTAGGGAACAATGCTCGGCGCAGCCATTCGGTAATGCCGCCGGTGCGTCCTGACTGTCGGCGCGGCCCGCTCCTGACGGGACGCGGCGACACGGACGCGCGGCATTGGCACAGGGTGCGCACGGAGGGCGCTCGCTTTGGCGACGAGGGACTGATGATGCGGGCGACTGAGGAGTTGCGGGTGTTCCATCCGGGTGACGACGACCGGCGCGGACCGCCGATGAGACGCGAGCCAGCGGCCGCCGAACAGCGCGCCGACAACCGCCGGCAGCAGGAGCAGGGCTGCCGCCAGGGGCGCAGCCAGTGAGCGACGACGGGGCGCTTGCGCCGTCGCGGCGCCGGCGGGCGCAAGCGCGGCGCGGAAGGCGGCGGCCATTTCGCGCCCGGAGGAGAAGCGCCGGGCGGGGGTTTTCTCCAAAGCCCGCGTCAGAACTTTCTGAACGCGCGCTGACGCGCCGGGGATCGGCTCCGGGTCCTGATGCGTAACTTGGTACAGCACCGTCGGGATGTTTTTAGACGCGAACGGCGGATGCCCGGCCAGCATCTGATATAGCAGCACGCCCAGCGACCAGAGATCAGAAGACTGGGTCGCGCTGTCGCCGTTGATGAGTTCCGGGGCCATGTAGGCCGGGGAGCCGACCATCATGCCCGCCTGGGTCAGCAGGGTGTCATCGGTCTGCCGGGCGACGCCGAAGTCCATCAGTTTGACGCGGCCATCGGGGAGCAGCATCACGTTGGAGGCTTTGATGTCCCGGTGGATGACGCCTTCGGCATGGACGGCGTCTACGGCGTCCGCGACCTGGTCCAGGATGCGGGCCGCTTCGTCCGGGGCGAGCGGCCCGGCGTCCAGGTGGTCGCGCAGCGTCTGGCCTTCCAGATACTCCATGACCAGGAAGTGGACGCCCTCTTCCTCGCCGACGTCGTAGACGCTGACGACGTTCGGGTGGGACAGGCGGGCGTTGGCGCGCGCCTCGCGCCGCAGGCGTGCGACCATGCCTTCGCGCTGCACCGGCGAAAGGTTGTCCGGGACGCGCACGGTCTTGATCGCCACGCGCCGCCCGATGCGCTCGTCCAGCCCTTCGTAGACGACCGACATCCCGCCCCGGCCCGCTTCCCGCGTGACGGCGTAGTTGCCCAGCCGCTGCCCCGCGCGCTCCGTCGCTGTGCTTTGCACTCCTGCACTTGCCATAGTAGGGGAAGGATACCCAAGACGCAGACGCGGGAAACGGGGCGGCTACAGTCCCTTGCTCAGCTGCAGGCCGTAGGCGTTCCCGTACCGGTCGCGCGTGATCAGGGGCGACAGGATCAGGCCGTGCGGCGCGGAGACTTCCAGGCGCGCGATGCCGAAGCCGATAGCGGCCCCGGCGACCACGTCCTGAGTGTAATGCCGGTGCAGGCGCACCCGCGAATACGAGATCAGGGTCGCGCCCAGGTACCAGAGCGGCGCCTGCTTCGGGTGCAGGGCGCTTTCCGTGGTGGCGACCACGAAGGCCGCCGTCGCGTGGCCGCTGGGGAAACTGTCGTGGGCGTTCGAGTCGGGCCGCTTTTCACGGACCAGCGATTTCAAGCCTTCGGTCAGTAAAACGCTCGTGCCGAGCGCGTCCGCCACCCGCAGGGCGTGGTCGCGGCCCTGTGCGCCGTCGGAGAGAAGCGGCAGGCCGATGCCGGCGGCCAAGTATAAGATGTTGCCGCTGCCGGACGCGAAATCCGCCGCCTGGCGGGCCGGGGAATCGGCCCGCGCCGCCGGGGCCGTCAGCGTCAGAAGTGACAGTGCGCCGCAGGCGAGCGCCGCGCCGCGCCGGGTGAGTGGCATGGAATAAGTCATGGCCTACTGTACCTTAACGGCGCGCGATTTGCGTCAGGGAACAAAACCGCAGGAGGTTTCGCCTGAGAAATCGGGTAATCTTTCCGTGAGATGGAGGGGGCAGGACGTGTCGCGCCCTTGTTCAAGAACTTCACTGTCGGACACATACTTGCAAGGAATCCTTATGCGAAGAACTCAAACGGCCTGTCTCCTGAGCGCGTGCGGCGTATTGTTCGCCCTCGCCGGGGCGTGGGCGCAGACGCCCGATGACGGGACTGCCTCGCCTGCCGTCGCCCCGGCGGCGCTGGTGCTGGGCGACACGGTCCTCCTGCGGCTGTACAACGCGGCGAGCGGTCAGACCCCACAGCAGCGGGTGGACGCGCTGACGACCCGGATCACGAATCTCCTGGGCATCCCCGGCATCCTGCCGAGCGATGTCGTCGTGTACGCGCCTAAAAGCGGCCCGCCGTCCGTCTATGCGCTGGGGCGGCGCATCGTCACGGTGGACGCGCCGACGGCGCAGGCGGAACATCTCGGCACGCCCCTGCAAGTCGCCAAAACCTGGGCGGCCCGCTTGCAGCAGATTCTGCCGCGCATCAATTGGCGTCCGAACAACGCGCCGGAGCCGGTCATCCCGGCGAACCCGCCGCTGCTGGTGACGGACGACTTCACGAAGGTCGGCGGCGCGGTCGGCGCGGTCAACCTGCGGGGCAAGGACGTGCTGTTCTTCTACGGCCCGCAGAAGGGCGGCCTGACGGCCCAGGAGCGCGCGGACCTGACCACGTCGCACCTGTACCAGTTGGTGCGCAGACTTCAGGCAAGCGCCACTGATCCGTCGCCCGGCCCCATCGTTCAGATCGTCCCGATGCCGACGCCGCCCAAAGCGCCTGCCGACCCCGGCGCGGTCGAGATTCGGCTCGGCGGGACGCCGGTCGTGGACGTGACCTCCGACGTGGCCCGCGCCGCCGGGGCCGGCTCGCCGCAGATGCTCGCCCAGGCGTGGGCCAAGAACCTGCGCCGCGCCCTCGCCCTGCCCGATGACGACGCCCTCCCAATCATTCCCACCGCGCCCGTTCCAAATCAGGGCGGCTAGATCGCGGCATTGCTTGAAGGGCGAACAGCGGCCCCCGGCACACTGCCGGGGGCCGCTGGGCGTCAGGCGGCGGCGGGGACGGAGCCGCCGATCTGGTCTACGGTGGGCGGGGCGGCCTCGATGGTCTTCAGGCGCGGCGCGCGGGGCGCTTTGGGCGCGTGCAGCGGCTGCAGGGCGGCGTCCAGGACTTCATGGACGTCGCGGGCGAAGATGAAGGTCATGTCCCGGCGCAGGTCTTCGGGGATGTCTTCCACAAGATCCTTGCGGTTGCGCTCCGGCAGGATCACGGTCTTGATGCCGGCGCGCTTGGCGGCGAGTATCTTTTCTTTGATGCCGCCGACGGGCAGGACTTTGCCCGACAGCGTCACTTCGCCGGTCATCGCCAGGGCGGGCTTGATCGGGCGGCCCGACAGCAGGCTCGCGATGGCGCTGGTCATGGTCACGCCGGCGGAGGGGCCGTCTTTGGGGACGGCGCCCGCCGGGACGTGGATGTGCAGGTCGCTGGTGGCGTAGAAGTCCGGCGCGATGTGCAGTTCTTTGGCGTGGGCGCGGACGTAGGAGAGCGCGGTCTGCGCCGACTCCTTCATCACGTCGCCCAATTGGCCGGTGAGCTGCAGGCCCTTGCCGCCGTCCATCTTCGAGGCCTCGATGAAGACCACGTCGCCGCCGACGGGGGTCCAGACGAGGCCGGTCACGACGCCGGGCTGCTCCGTCCGCTCGGCGACTTCCTCGTACTCGAAGCGGGGCGACCCCAGGTACTTGGCGACCTGGGCGGCGTCCATAATGACCGGGGCGGTGCGGCCTTCGGCGAACTCACGGGCGCTTTTGCGGCACAGGGCGGCGAACTGCCGCTCCAGCGAGCGGACGCCGGCTTCGCGGGTGTAGCCCCGGATGACGGCCTTGATGCCGCCGGGTGTGAAGTCCACCTGCGCGGCGGTCAGGCCGTGTTCGTCCAGTTGCTTGGGGACGAGGTGGCGGCGTCCGATCTCGGCTTTCTCTTCCTCGGTGTAGCCGGACAGCTCGATGATCTCCATGCGGTCGCGCAGGGCGGGCTGGATGGTGTCGAGCACGTTGGCCGTGGTCACGAACAGCACTTTGGACAGGTCGAAGTTGACGTCCAAGTAGTTGTCGCGGAAGGTGGAGTTCTGCTCCGGGTCCAGCGCTTCCAGCAGGGCCGAGGAGGGGTCGCCGCGATAGTCCGCGCCGATCTTGTCAATCTCGTCCAGGACGAAGAGCGGGTTGTTGCTTTCGGCCCGCTTGATGCCCTGGATGATCTGGCCGGGCAGCGCGCCGATGTAGGTGCGCCGGTGGCCTCGGATCTCGGACTCGTCGTGCATCCCGCCCAAAGAGATGCGCACGAACTTTTTGCCCATGGCGTTGGCGATGGACTTCGCCAGACTCGTTTTGCCGACTCCCGGAGGGCCGACGAAGCACAGGATGGGCTGGCGCAGGTCGCCTTCGGCCTTGAACTTGCGGACCGAGAGGTACTCCAGGATGCGGTCTTTGATCTTCTCCAGGCCGTAGTGGTCGGCGTCCAGAGTCGCTTTGACGGCCGGGATGTTTAGGTTGTCCGGCGTGGTGGCGGCCCAGGGCAGCGCGGCCAGCGTCTCGACGTAGGTGCGGGATGTGGTGTATTCGGGCGCTCCGGGCGACATCCGCTGCAGGCGGTCCAGCTCGTTGTTGGCGGCCTTCAGGGCGTCTTCGGGCATGGACGCTTCTTCGACTTTTTTGCGCAGCTCGTCCATCTCCTCGCCGCGCTCGTCGCCTTCGCCGAGTTCCTTCTGGATGGCCTTCATCTGCTCGCGCAGGTAGTAGTCGCGCTGGGTCTTGTTGATCTCGCCGGCGACCTGGGACTGCAATTTGGAGCCGAGTTCCAGCACCTGCTGCTCGCGGGTGAGGGTTTCCAGCAGTTTGCTCATGCGCGGCTTGAGGTCGAGCGTTTCGAGAATCGCCTGCTTTTCCTCGGTCGTGATGGGCATATGCGCGGCGACCAGGTCGGTCAGCACGTTCGGGTCGTCAATGGACGTGGTGATGCCCTGCAGTTCGTCGGGCATGTTCGGCGACAGTTCCACGATCTTGCGGAACAGGTCGCTGACGGCGCGCTTGAGGGCCTCGACTTCCATCTTGTCTTCGTCGGCAATCGGCTGCGGCTCCAGCACCTTGACGCGGGCGGTCAGGTACGGCTCTTCGCTCGTGATCTGCTGGACCTGGATGCGCGAGATGCCCTGGACGATCATGCGGATGCCGTCGGGGACTTTCGCCATCATGCGGACGACCACGGCGACGCCGACGCCGTAGATGTCTTTGGCGGTGGCGTGTTCGATGGAGGCGTCCTTCATGGCGACGACGCCGATGATGCGGTCGCCGCCGGATACGGCGTCGTCCACGAGCTTGATGCTGTTCTCGCGGCCCACGGCGATGGGGGCCACCAAAACGGGGAAGACGACGGTGTCGCGCAGGGGCAGCAGGCGCAGCTCGTCGGGAATGGTCATGTGCGCGCCTTCGCTGTTGATCTGCTTGACGATCTCCTCGGCGACTTCGCCCTGGATTTCGGTGTCGGCGGCCAGCTCGTCCACGGCCTCCGGGGTCGTCGGGTCTTGCGTGTTATCGTGATCGGACATTGTGTTAGTCCTCGCTCTCTTTCGGTGTCGCGTCCCGGCCTTCGCCGGTGATGGGGATGACCCGCGTGCGGGGCTTTTCGGCGACTTTGCGCTTGGGCAAGAGAATCTGCAGAAAGCCGTCGCGGTAGGTCGCGGTGATCTGGTCCCGGTTGACGGGGATGTTCGGCAGGCCGACGGCCCGCTCGAACGGCCCGAAGTAGGTTTCCAGTTGATGACAGCGGAGGCGGCCTTCGCGGTCGGCGTGCGCCTCGGTGCGTGCGCCGGTGATGGTCAGCACGCGGTCGTCGGGGGACAGGGAGACTTGCAGGTCTTCCGAGCGGCCCCCGGCCAGCTCCATCTTGACGACCAGGTGGGTGTCGGTCTCGTGGATGTCCACGGCGGGCTGCCAGAAGCGGCCCGCGCCGCCGAGCGGCACGTCGTAGAAGCCCCGGAAGGCCTCGTCGGACAGTTGCTGCATTTCGCGCTCCATCTGCCGGATGATGTCCCGATAGTCTTTGAATGCCATCGCTGCTGTTCCTGCCTTGAGTTCGTTTTCGTTGTTTTCGAGCGTCGGTCCCGCCAAGCGGCGAATGTCTGTGAAGTTATCTGAGTGAACCACGCTCAATGGTTAGAACTGTGATTGGGCCGGGATAGTTCCCGGTTCCTTCCCCGCCTTCGGCACGGACGGCCCCCTATCCGGCTTCGCCACCTTTCCCCCCTCGGAATGGGGGAAAGGCCACCCACTGCGGCCCTGTGGCTCTTGACGAGGGGGCTGTGGCTCCTGAGGCGTTTGGGCGGGGGGTTCGTTTTGCACTTTTTCTGGTTCGGGTTGTGGTTCGGCGTCGGGCTGATTGTCTAAAACGGCGGGGTCGAGGGCGGGGATGGCGTTCTCGCGGCTGTCGCGGCGGGCCATGCGCTCGACGAGTTCGGCCATGTGGGGGTCGCGGGCGCACTGGGCCTCGGTGACGTTGTTCATGAGCAGGACCTCCTCGCGGGCGCGTCGGCGGAACAGGTCGGGGACGTCCTGGCCGAGCATGCGGATGCTGCGGTCGAGCTGGCGGCAGAGTCGGGCCTGGAGCCGGGCGAGTCGCTCGATGTCGGCGAGTCGCTCGGCGGGGGCGCGTCCGGGCTGCTCCCAGAGCTGGGCCTCGAGGCGGGCGAGGCGGCGGAGTTTCCAGGAGGCGTCGGCCCAGAGTTCGAGGTACTGTGTCTCGACGAGGTTGCGGGGCTTGAGCTGCTCGATGAGGGTCTTGAGGAGCGTGCGGTAGCCTTCGGGGTCTTCGCCGAGGTGTGGGAGGACGGTCTGTCGGCAGAAGAAGCCGTGTGTGGTGGCGTTGCGGGCGCTGACGGCTTTGCCTTCGGGGGTTTTGGGGCCGCCTTTGCCTTCGGGGGTTTTGG
>CAZZVX010000137.1:0-11719 GCA_964657535.1 Armatimonadota bacterium
CCACCACCAGGCCGGTCGTCACCCACAGCGGCTGGATCGTCCAGGTCGGCGCGCCCGCCGAGGTCCCGGTCACGCCGGGCCAGTCCCGCACGTTCACGTTCCGCCGCCGGATCAATTAGGGGATTTCCTCTCCCCCGCCGCCGGCAAGCCGTCGTCCTCCCCTCCCCGAAGCGGGTAGGGGTGCCTGTGTCGGGGTGGTGAACGAGGGTCACAAAGGTTTGGGGAACAAAGCGACTTGGCATGAATTTTGCAGGGGAGGGAGGAAATGCGGAGGGCGGGGCGGAATAAGCGAGCAATCAGTAGTGGAAGAATGACCCCGACTATAATAGAATTCTATGAGAAAATATTTTCTCACTCGGTAGGAGCATTTAGCATGAACAACATCGAAATATTAGGAGACCATTTTCAAGGTGGGGCAGCAGGTGGACAAAATATTTCAGAAGATGACATAACCCATGTTCTCGCTGAAGCCCTAAAAGCTGTTCTCTATAACAATGTCAGACTTGAAACTCAGCCAAGCGTACCAGATCGAATATATAGGGATAATCATTCATTCTGGCAAGATGCTATTGCCAGCAAACACTTCCCCGGAACTATAATTGTTCTAGAGAACTTCCATCTAACTGAGTGGGTGCCGTTCTCGCCTGGGCTTTACTATACCCCCGACGCAATTTGGATGCGGCGGAACGCTTCTCAATACATTTCCCATGAGCGAGACGAATACACGATTAAAGGTAAAATTTCGATGGTGCAAGGCGGTATTGGAACAGTCCGTCTTGCTGAAAAAACAATTGCAGGTCAAAAGATATGCTTTTTGGGAGCATCCTCTACAGGAATAGGACATCAGGGCATTCCTGTAGCCCTACCAATAGCAGAGTATTGCAAGTTAATGTCACCGATTCGGGAGCAAGGAGGATGCCTAGCCACAATAACTGGCAGTTTACATTCACTTACAGAAGAGATGCCATCCCTACAATACGGCAGGGAAATACCCAGGTATTGCTTTTTCGCTGAAGAAGTCCTATTGCACAAAGTTTCCGATAAAAGTGACCTACTGACTACAGTTGCTATCATGTTTACAACAGAGAATATCCATGGTTATAGAAGGAATGATACTGAAGATGATACAATAACAAATAAGTCGTGGACATTTTGCTCATTTCATCCCCAAGAGGCACAACAGGATGTTCAACTCGCTGCTGAGTGGTTGACGGACTACGCTAAACGTTACACTTCTACGGAACCGTACATCTTGACCGACTTTGATGAGCAGTATCGTTTATTCCCGTCAGTTGAATTTCCATTATGCAAAATAGTACGCGGTGAAGTTGATTTGGAAAGGCTTCGTGCTTACCGAGATCAAGTGGTGATGTACGGAGGAACGTACATCGATAAGTATTTCAAGGAGATGATTATGGGAGACAAAATTGATGTGAACGGTTCCGGTAACACTATTGTTAACCGCTCCACCGTTCAGAACGCTTTCAATAAGGTCAAAAGCCAATATGACGACGCAACTGCAGAAACACTAAAGGTCATCGAAGCCGAAATCAACAGATCAGGCAACACAGAGGCAGCAGAGAACTTTGACTCGTTCAACGAAGAACTGCAAAAACCCGAACCAAAGAAATCAATCTTGAAGAGTTTATGGCAGGGAACAGTTACACTTCTACCCACGTTGTTGCAACTACCTGGGGTAATGGAAAATATCAAGCAACTACTCGGCCCTAGCCCCTAAAGACCGTCGCCGAGCCTGCCAATAATACGGGTAGCGGCGCGTCAAACTACAACCTTGCGCTGCACAAGGAGAACGGCGATGGCAAGAGGGAAGAACCCCCTGTTAAAGAAACTGACAGGCAACCTCGGCGATTATTCGGTGGCGCAGGTCAACGGGCAGGCGCAACTGCGGGAGCGGCCAGCGCGGAAGACGCGAATCCGGCTGACGAATTCGCAGCAGCAGGGGCTATTCGGCGGGCTGGCGCAGTCGTGGTCGCCGCTAGGTTTGGTCGTTCAGAGCGGATGGCTGGCGCTGGGGCAGCAGATGACGGGGTCCACCGGCAGGGCGCTGACGGGATTCCAGGCGTACATGACGGTCAACACGGCGCTGGCGACGATTGGGAGCGCGTCTGTGACGGAGGCGCCGAGTGCGCCCGCGCCCCCGGCACTGCTGCCGCCGGTGCTGCTGTCGGCGGAAGTGCAGGACGGCGGCTCGGTGTTCCACATCAGCCTGTCGTCGGCGACGTATGCGGACAAGGTGATTGTCTCCGGGGCGGCTCCGGTGGCGGCGGCGCAGGAGACGCTGCCGGCGACGGCGTTTGTGACGCTGGGGGTGGTGCCGGGGCTGAGTTCGTCCACGGACTTGACGGCGCTGTACACGGCGCGGTTCGGGGTTCCGCCGGTGGGGTCGCAGATCGCGGTGCGTCTTGAAGCGATCTCGGCGACGGGCTTCCGGGGGATACCCCGCGTGGTGCCGACGGTGGTGACGGCGGAGGCGGCGCGGGCGGCGTCGGACGGTGAGGGGCTGCTGAAGGCGGCGTAGTGAGTTGGGAAGAATGGAATGTGATACGGGCGGGTGGGCTGCGGCCTTCTCGCCCCGTTTTTGTTTGTGGGGCGCGGCGTCTTAGCCAATGCCTATTGGTGTATAATGACAGCAGGCGCGATGCAAACGCCGGTATTTGGTAGCGATTGCAGGAGGAAGAGATGTCTTTACAGCAGCCGCGTTTTTCTGCCGAGGAGACGGCCCGGCGGGGCGATGCGATCTATGAACAGCAGGTGCGGCCTCTGGTGGAGGCGGGCAACCAGGGCAAGATCGTCGCCATTGACATTGAGACGGGAGACTATGCTCTGGGAGAGACCGCTGTCGCCGCCGCGCGGGAACTATCCGCCCGGCGCCCTGACGCCGAGGTGTGGCTAGTGCGCGTGGGGCATCGCGCTCTGCACCGCATTGGGGGGCGTTCCACCGGAGAGCGCGTATGATTCAGGGTCATGTCAATGCCAACCAGGAAGCCGTCATTCGCGTTCCGGTGCGCGGGCCGAGCGGGCAGGAGCAGGAGAGCAAGGCGGTCATTGATACGGGGTTCAATGGATTTCTGACGCTGCCGCCCGCGATGGTGGCCGCGCTCGGCCTTCCGCTGATTGGACGCGGCAGGGCAATTTTGGCGAATGGAAGCGAAGAATTGTTCAGCGTCTATGAAGCGACTGTGATTTGGGACGGCCAGGAACGAGTCGTAGAGGCGGACGCCGCCGATACAGATGCGCTGGTCGGAATGTCCATGCTCTACGGCTTTCGCTTGCGGATAGACGCCGTAGACGGTGGGGCCGTCACGATTGAGGCTCTGCCATGAACGCGGGTACAATCTGACCAGGGGGAAACACAGATGGTTGTCAACATCAGTCCGCAAACACAGGAACTTCTCCGGGAGCAGGCGGGGCGGCTCGGCCAGAAGGAAGACGCGCTGGCGGATGAGCTTCTGTTGAGCGCATTGCGCGAGGTCAGCGCGGACTATGAAGAGACGTGCCAGGCCATCGCCGAAGGGCTGGCCGACATTGACGCGGGGAACACGGTCTCATTTGAGGAGGCGCGGGCGCAGTGGGAGCAGCAGAAGGCGGCGCGTGTTATGGGAGTGAAGGACGCGGCATGATTCCTCCACCGGAAGAGGACGGATCCGCGCCCGTTTATGCGCTGCGCTTCTCCCGCCGCGCACTCGCCGACATAGACGCGGCCCACGCCCGTTTTGTGGAGTTGGCCGAGCAGTCGGTGGCGGACGAATGGAAAGACGGCTTGTTTGATGCTATCGCCCGGTTAGCCACAGTCCCCGGACGCGCTCTTATCCCCGAAGCCGCACGTTTTCGGCAGGAAGTCAGGCAGATCATTTATCGCCGACCCGGCAGTCGAGTTGCCTACCGCGTGTTGTTCACGGTTCAGTTATCAGGCCCGGATGGGCCGGTCGTGAGTATCGTCACGGTGAGGCACGGGGCCGCCCGTCCGATCACACGCGCTGAGGCCAAAGAGATCGAGGCAGACAAGTAAGGGAATTCGTGAGCGGGACAAGTGCGCCGCACAAGGAGAACGGCGATGGCGCGAGGGAAGAACCCTCTACTCAACAAACTTTCGGACAACCTCGGCGACTACTCGGTGGCGCAGGTGAACGGACAGGCGCAACTGCGGGCGAGGCGGGGATAATTGCAGGGCGACGCGGTCAAGGTCTTGTTTTGCGATGCCGTCACCGGGTATCCTGACGGCGTGGAGGGAACCGCAATGACGACTGCGGCACTGGCCGAAATCACGCAACTGAGCGTCACCGAGCGCATTCAACTCGTGGAAGACATCTGGGACTCGATTGCCGCCCACCCTGACGGCGTTGCTCTTTCGCAGGCCCAAACGGAAGAATTGGACCGGAGGCTTGAGGCCTACCGTCAGGACCCGCAGACTGGCGCGACCTGGCAGGACGTTCAGAGCCGGGTGCGGGGGCCGCGATGAGCGCAGAGGAAGAGGCGCTTCCCGAAATCATCGTGCGCCCCGAAGCGGAAGAGGAGATTACCGACGCCTTCCGCTGGTACGAGGATAAAAGCCCAGGACTTGGTTCCGAGTTTATGCGGGCATTGGACGCAAGCCTTTCGTTCGTTCAGCGTAATCCGACGGCTTCCTCAGTGGTTCACAAGAAGATGCGACGGGCCGTGCTGCGCCGCTTCCCGTACAGTGTCATCTATCTGTTCGAGAATAACCAGATCATCGTCCTGGCGTGTTTCCATGCCAGCCGTGACCCTAAACAGTGGAAAAGCCGGGGCTGACGACAGCGGCGGCAAGGATGGAATGTGATGCGGGCGGGGGGCTGTGGCCTGCTCGCCCGGTTTTTATTTGCAGGGAGCGGCGCGAATTCTGGTACAATTAAGCCATGAGTATCACCGAAATTAAAACGGAGATTTTGCAACTGCCGCCTGCTGAGTTGGCGGATTTGGTACGGTGGCTTGAGTAGTTGCAGGCGGACGCCTAGGACCGGCAGATGGCCGATGACGTGAAGGCGGGGCGGTTGGATACCCTCGTTGAGCGGGCCAAAGCGCAGGTCGCGGCAGGGCAGTACCAGCCGCTTGGCCCCGGCAAACCGCTGACGCCATGAGCCAATTCACAACGGCAGACTGCTGGCGGCACAAGTCTCAGGGCGGATCGTGAGGGGCGCCCCACAAGGAAATCCCGCGCGTCACGGTGAACTGGCGAGGCAATGCACCCCGAACGCTTCCCAGGAGCGCCTGAATGATCATCAAAGACGACGAGGCCGTAGACCTGCCCACGCCCTCCGGCCCCATGCGGACCCACCTGTTCCGCCCCGCCGCCCCCGGACGCTACCCCGGCCTGCTGATGTATTCCGAGATTTTCCAGGTCACAGGGCCGATCCGGCGCACGGCGGCGATGCTGGCCGGACACGGCTATGTCGTCGCCGTCCCGGAGATCTATCACGAACTCGAACCCGCCGGCACCGTCCTGCCCTACGACGCGACGGGCGCGGACCGGGGCAACGCGCACAAGACCACGAAAGAACTCGCGGCCTACGACGCCGACGCCCGCGCGGCGCTGGACTATTTGAGAACAGATCCGCACTGCACCGGCAAACTCGGCGTGCTGGGCATTTGCATTGGCGGCCATCTCGCGTTCCGCGCCGCGATGAACCCGGACGTGCTGGCCGGGGCGTGCTTCTACGCGACCGACATCCACACGCGCAGCCTGGGCCTCGGCATGAACGACGACACGCTCGACCGGATGGGCGAGATTCGCGGCGAGATGCTGATGGTCTGGGGCCGCCAGGACCCCCACGTTCCCCGCGAAGGCCGACGCCTTGTGTACGACGCGATGACCGACGCCGATGTTTTATTCCAGTGGCACGAGTTCAACGCCGCCCACGCCTTCCTCCGCGACGAAGGCCCGCGCTACGACCCTGCCGCCGCCCGCACCTGCTACGGCATGGCGCTGGAGATGTTCGGGCGCAAGCTCGGCGACGGCTAACGCCGCGCCGTAAACAGCGCGATCTCTTTGAGTTCCCCGGCCCAGGTCGTGGGCCGGCTCTCCATATCCAGCCGCCAGCCGCGCGCTTCCAGGCCGTCGGCGAAGTCCAGAGCCGGGGGGCGGATCGGGTCGGACAGGAGCAGCAGGCCGCCGGGGACGAGCAGGCGGGGCAGCAGGTCATACAGCGCCCCGTGCAGCGAACGCTCGTAGAGGATGTCCGAGCCGACGACCAGATCGAACGGCGGCAGGGGCGGGAAATCGCGCCAGTCGCCGAGGCGCTGGGTGATGCCGGTCACGCCGTTCTGCCGGGCGTTCAGACGCGCCAGGGCAAGCGGCAGGGGCTGATGGTCCGTCTGCGTCACCTGCGCGCCGCCGTCCTGTGCGGCCAGGCCGGGCAGGCCGATGCCCGCGCCAAGTTCCAGCACGCGCTTCCCGGCGAGGCCGGAGGACGGCGAGGCCAGGCGCTCCGCCAGCGCGATGGCCGAAGGCCAAAGGACCAGACCGTAGGGGAACGCATCCAGGTCGGCGTCCGTTTCCAGCCGGTCCATCAGCGCGTCCAGGTGCGGCACGCCCGTGATCGTCCAGCGCCGCCCGGCCAGGGAAATCCGCGTGTCCGTGAGTGGGTACTGCGTGGCTATCTCAGCGCGCGTCTGTGATAAAACGTCCGAATTTCGCGTATAAAATCCGTCTATGCGTAATCACCTGTTTTTTCGTGTCCTGCTCGCCGTCGTTGTTTTTCTGCCGACCGCTGTCTTGGCTCAAGCCGACACCGCGCCGACGGAGCCGCCGAACTACGCCCATGCCCCCGGAATGCACGGCCTGCTGCACTGGGCGCACTTCCCGATCCACGTCTACTTCACGCCCGGCCCGGCAGCGACCGAGGCCGCGCAGAAGGCGGCGCGGGACGGCTTCACGGAGTGGGTGCGGGCCACCGGCAGCGTCGTCCGTTACGAGGTCGTCACGGACCCGGCGCGGGCAGATCTGAGCGTGACGGTCCTGCCGGACCCGTTCCTGCCGAACCAGAGCGGCGTCATGGGGACGACGTCGGTTGTCTATTCAGACGACGTGCTGAAGAAAGTCATGATGCAGATCGCGTCGGGCGGCGCGACGTCGGAGGAACTGCAAACGTGCGCCGCCCACGAATTCGGTCACGCGCTGGGCATCAACGGCCACAGCGACAACCGGGACGATCTGATGTACCCGTCCGAGATCCGCCTCATTGCCGTCGACGGCACGCCCGTCGAGATGCCCGCCCGCCCGGTCTCGGCGCGCGACCTCAACACGCTAAAAATCGGCTACGGCCCGCTCTGGGCGCAGCTCGCCGCGCAGGCGCCGCCGGTCGCCCCGAAGGGCTAGCGGCACTCAGGCCCCTGTCCGGGTCGAGCCGTCCGTGTTGGATGCGTTGACGCCGCCGGCGCCGGCGATGCCGGGGTCAGACTCGTCTCCGGTCTGGTGTTCCTCCGCGCCGACGCCCGGCGTCGTCCCCAGATCAATCGCCGTCAGCGCGCTGTCGGCGGGGTCGGGGCCGACCTGGCCGCCGAAGGGGTTCGGCGATGGCGGCATCTGGGAGTCGCGCGTCCCCTGGGGCGCGTCCGTCAGTTCTTTCACGAGTTGATCTCGCTTTGCGTCGGTCGTTTCGTCTGTCATTTTGGAGTCCTTTCCGGGTACTGTGTGGACATCTTACCCAAGACGGACGCAGGAGAGACAATGGCAGCGGATTTCGCGCACGACGCCTATCAACGGGATGCCCACGACGAACTGGCTTTTTGCCGCCGACATTTCACCCCACCGCCCGGCACGCTCTATCTCGACGGCAACTCGCTGGGCCTGATGCCGAGACAGGCGGCGGACGCGCTGGCGCGGGTGACGCGCGAATGGCAGACGCTTGGCATTGACGGCTGGACCGAGGCGGACACGCCCTGGTTCTTCCTGCCGGAGACGCTGGCGGCGCAGGTCGCGGCGCTCGTCGGGGCCGTGCCCGAAGAGGTCGCCGTCGCCAACTCCACGACGGTCAACCTGCACCAACTGCTGGCGACGCTCTACGCCCCCCACGGGGCGCGGACGAAAATCTTGGCAGATGCGCTGGCGTTCCCGTCGGACGTGTACGCGGCCCAGAGCCATCTGCGGCTGCGCGGGCTGGACCCGGCGGTGCATCTGGTCACGGTCCCCAGCCGTGACGGATGGACGCTGGACGAGCAAGACCTTGTCGCGGCGATGACGCCTGACGTGCAGATGGCGATCCTGCCGTCGGTGGTGTATACGAGCGGGCAGATGCTGGACATGGCGTTCCTGACGGAGCAGGCGCACCGGCGCGGCGTGTGCATCGGCTTTGACTGCTCGCACTCGGTCGGGGCGGTGCCGCACGCACTCGACGAGTGGGGCGTGGACTTCGCCGTCTGGTGCCACTACAAATACATCAATGGCGGGCCTGGGGCGCCGGGCGGCCTGTTCCTGCATCGCCGGCACTTCGGACGGCTGCCGGGAATGGCGGGCTGGTTCAGCTCGGACAAGAACGCGCAGTTTGACATGGCGCACACGCTCACGCCCGCCGTGGGCGCGGGGGCGCTGCAGATCGGGACGCCGTCGGTGGTCGCTCTCGCGCCGCTGCAAGGGGCGCTTGAAGTCGTCGCGGAGGCGGGCATCGGGCGCATCCGGCGGAAGTCGCTGCGCCTGACGGCGTATCTGCGGGCGCTGATTGAAGAGAATCTGGGCGGGTACGGCTTCTGCTTGGCGACGCCGCGCGAGGACGAGCGGCGCGGCGGGCATCTGGCGCTGGTCCACCCGGAGGCGACTCGGATATGTAAAGCCCTGAAAGCCGCTGGCGTCATCCCCGATTACCGCGCCCCGAACATCGTTCGCCTTGCGCCTGTCGCCCTGTACACGTCGTTCGCCGACTGCCGCGAGGCCGTCGTCCGCCTCGCGCGCATCATGGAAGAGCGTACCTACGAGACGTTCGGCAGCGGGCGCACGATGGTTGCCTGATTTGACTCATTCTGCTATAATGGCGCAGGTGCAGCGTCGCACACAGACTTCCCCTGAAGATCATCACGCAGAAGGATCAACCGTGTCTCTTTGGAAACTTCCCGCTGCGCTCGCGCTCGGCGTCTGCGCCCTGTGCGCTCCGGCGCCTGTCCGCGCGCAGCAGCCGCCCGCCGCGCCGCCGGTGACGCCTGCGCCCGCCGCGCCTGTCCCCGTCGCTCCCGCCCCGCCCGCTGGTCCCGCGACGCCGCCGGTGGCGACAGCGCCGCCGGGGCCGCCCTTGCCCCAGCCGATTGCCGTGCCGCCGCCGGTCGCGCCGCCGCCGTATCTCCCGTTCCCGAAACTGCCCGCGCTGCCGCTGGACGAGGCGCATAACGGCTACGGCATCGCGCAGGGGACGGCGCGGGCGAAGAATCTGCAGGGCCGCGTGCTGTGGATTGACGGCACGGCCAACTTGGACAGAGTGAATTCCGCCGACAAGATCACGGCGCTGATGGCGCAGATCAAAAGCGCCGGGTTCAACACGGTCGTGCTGGACGTGAAGCCCATCGTCGGGTACACGCTGTATCCGTCCCAGTACGCGCCCAAACTGACCAACTGGAAGGATCGCATTATGGCGGCGGGGTTCGACCCCCTGGCGGTGATGGTGAACCGAGGACACGCGCAGGGCCTGCAGGTGGAGGCCAACTTCAGCACGTTCAGCGAGGGGCACCGGGACTTTCGCATTGGGCTGGGTTATCAGCACCCGGACTGGCAGACGGTGCTGTATGAGCCGCTGCTCACGGTGACATCGGACGCCAAAGGCGCGGCCCCGTTCAGCCTGTCCGACCGGGCGAACACGCTGCCGCGCGCCCCGGAACAGTTGGAAGTTTACACGGACCTGGCGCGGATCGGCAGGCCGCTGCCGGGGACGCTGGTGGCCTTGCTGGACGCGAATATGCGCGTCGTGGCGCAGATTGACGGGGCCTCGCTGGGGGCGGTCTCGGCGAACGTGCCGCCGGGCGGCAGCGCGCTGGCGGGCGTCGGGCCGGCGGCGATCTTCTTGCGTCAATACGCCAATGTCGGGGCGCAGATCGGGTTCCAGAGCGCGCCGCAGTTCGTCCTCATCAGCCAGCGACCTGAAGAGCAAGTCCCGTTGATGGTCAACCCCAACAACCCGGACGTGCAATCGCGTTTGCAGAACATCATCACGGAGGTCGCCAAGAACTATGCCGTGGACGGCGTCATCTTTGATGATCGGCTGCGCTACGCGGGCATCAACGCGGACTTCAGCCCATTAACGCGCGCCCAGTTTGAGAAATACTTGGGCCATGCGGTCAACTGGCCGGATGACGTGTTCCGTTACGCCGTTGCGTACCCGTCACTGGACAGGACGATTGTTCCCGGCCCGGACTACGACGCCTGGCTGGTCTTTCGGACGCAGACAATTAGAAACTGGCTGGCAAGCACCGTCGCGGCGGTGAAGACCATCAAGCCTGCCATGACGGTCGGAATTTACTGCGGTTCGTGGTATCCGCAGTACCCGTTGTTAGGCTCCAACTGGGCGTCGCCGGACTTCGCGGGCGGCTTCCGGTTCCTGTCGCCGTCGTACCAGCAGACCGGCTTTGCGGGCCTGGTGGACTGGATCACGACCGGCTGTTACTATCCCGCCGGGACGATTGCGGACGCGGTGGCGTCGGGGCAACTGCCGGGGAACAGCGTGGAAGCCGCCGGTCAATTCTCCAATCGTGTCGTGGACGACCAGACGTGGGTGTACGCGGGCATCTCGCTGGACCAGTTCAACCGTCACCCGGAACTCTTGGCGCGGGCCTTGCAGGGCGCGGCGGCGTCCACGCAGGGCGTGATGGTGTTCGATTTGTCGCACAACATTGACCAGTTCTGGCCGACGTTTTCGGCGGCGTTCAGCGTCCCCGAAGCCGCGCCGCATTCGGTGGCGGGGCTTTTGGACACGGTGCGTCAGCAAAGGGCGGCCCAGAAGGCCGCCGGGACACCGGAGCCGCCGGTCATCCTCAATGGCGGCACGCCGGGGACGGGACTTTAGCCGTTGCCCTTCACGGTTGCCATCTTGGCCGGGGGTGAAAGCCGCCGGATGGGGCGGGACAAGGCGCAGTTGGCCGTCGGCGCGGAGACGCTGCTGGAACGGACGGCGCGGGTGGCGTTGAAAGTCTGCCCGTCGGTCATCGTGGTGGGGCGGGCTAGACCTGACGGTTGGCCGCTGCCGGAAGTGCTGTTTCTGCGGGACGACGCGCCGGGTCAGGGGCCGCTGGGCGGGCTTGTCACCGCGCTGAAATACACGCACGGCAAGACGGTCGTGCTGCTGGCCTGTGATTTCCCCTGGATGACGCCGAACGCGCTGGGCTGGCTGCTCAGTGAGTCCCATGAGTTCAGAGACGATGGGCAGGGGCTAGTGACGGTCAATGACGGGCAGCGGGAGCCGCTGTTTTCGGCCTATGCGCCCGCGTGTCTCGCGCCGGCGGAAGCACGTCTAGCGGAGGGCCGCCGGTCATTGCTGGGGTTGATTGAGGCGGGGGACTTTGCGTTTTTGGAGGCTCCTGCGGACGTTGCGGATGCCTTGCGGGATGTGGACACGCCCGATGACTGGGCGGAGGTGATGCGATGAATGCAAATCCGACGAAGGAAAGCCCGGCGATCAGAATCGCGGCTAAAAGAGCACAAAGTCGACCTTCGCCGACTCAGATTGGCAGGTTCTTAGTGTCCGCAGGGACACTTTGTGCTTTTGTT
>CAZZVX010000138.1:0-539 GCA_964657535.1 Armatimonadota bacterium
ACATGATGTCGAACTCGGCCTGGCGGAAGGGCGGGGCGACCTTGTTTTTTACCACCTTGACTTTGACGCGGTTGCCCACCATGTCCGTCCCCTGCTTGAGCGTTTCGACGCGGCGCACGTCGAGCATGACGCTGGCGTAGAACTTGAGGGCGCGGCCTCCGGGGGTGGTTTCGGGGTTGCCGAACATGACGCCGATCTTCTCGCGTATCTGGTTGATGAAGATGGCGGCGGTGTTGGTCTTGGAGATGCTGCCGTTGAGCTTGCGCATCGCCTGGGACATCAGGCGGGCCTGGAGGCCCATGTGGCTGTCGCCCATCTCGCCCTCGATCTCGGCCTTGGGGACGAGCGCGGCGACGGAGTCGAGTACAACGACGTCAATCGCGCCGCTGCGGACGAGCGCGTCCATGATTTCCAGGGCTTCCTCGCCGGTGGAGGGCTGGGAGATCAGCATCTTGTTGATGTCCACGCCCAGGTTCTTGGCGTATTCCGGGTCCACGGAGTGTTCGGCGTCCACGAAGGCGGCGGTGCCGCCGAGCCGC
>CAZZVX010000138.1:558-11677 GCA_964657535.1 Armatimonadota bacterium
GACGATGTGGTAGGCGATGGTGGTCTTGCCCGATGATTCCGCGCCGTGAATCTCGGTGATGCGCCCGCGCGGGACGCCCCCGATGCCGAGCGCGAGGTCCAGGGCGAGCGAGCCGGTCGAGATGGCGGCGACGGCCTGTTTGGGCGATTCGCCCAGGCGCATGACGGTGTTTTTGCCGAATTGCTTTTCCAGCTGGGCGAGGGCCATGTCCAGGGCTTTGTCTTTGTCCAATGTGTGTCTCCTTGTCCCGGTGTGGGAGCGTCAGTGCGTTGATGAGTGCGGGTTCCCAAAAGGGAACGTGTGTACGATAGTATACCTGGGTTTCGGGCCGATTGCGCGTTTCTGCTGGGGCAGAGTCTGCATGAGAACAAGCCGGGCGACTTTCCATTCTGCGAACGTGTGTGCGGTCGGGACAAGCCAAGGCTCGCCTTCTAAAGCGAAGCGGCAGCGAGCGACCGTGATGTGCGGATTGTACGGGCGCTGCTCCGGCGCAAAGCCTTCGGCGGACAGAGCCGTGTCGAGCGTTGCTGCCAGAGCAGACAGGGGCGGAGCGAGAGCAACGCCAGCCCATAGCACTTTTGGGTGATGATTATTGGGGAACATTCCTGTTCCAGCAAGGCTAATTTGAAACGGTGCTGTCACCTCGGCAACAGGTGTCGCTGCTGTAGTCAGTTGTAGTTGGGCCATTTCCGGCAGATCACCCAAGAATTTCAGCGTGATGTGGTAGTCGTCCGGGTTGTACCAAGTTGCGTACTGGAACGGTAGCAGGAGACACTTCCAATCATCAACGAGTGCGGCCACGGCCTGACGCGCTTCGGGAGACAGTTCCAGCGCGAAGAAATGTTTCATTGTACCCCTTCCTTTTGTGGCCGTGACGATTTTTTCCCTAGCCGAAAGCGTTTGAGAACAACTTCCACCGGTTGTTCTGTGCCTGCCTCCGCAGCGGTCATTCCACACACGAACGTTACAGTATCAGCGATGAAGCGGAATTTTAATCCAGTATAGTAAGGAAGTGTTTCCGGCGGCTGCCGATTAGACGGAAGGTGGTATAAAGCGAGTGTGACTGAAGGCTGACGGTCTGTGTGAGTCATGTATTTTAAGCCAAGCCGTGCCAACGCCGCATTTAACTCCTGACTAAGACGACTAAATGCCTCGTTGCCCGGTCCTTTAGTCCCGTAAATAAGATAAGAAGAGTAGGTGATTTCATCAAAGGTAATTTCAAATGGCGGCGTTGCTTCGATCAGTTGAGTTGTGGCGCGTATTATCCGTCTTTCCTTGTTGTGAGAGCGCCTTATGGGATGATGCCAAACATGATCCGGGAAGTTATGGTTATCAAACAAACTCAGCAAAATGTCGTATTCGTTCGCCTCCACCAGTTCATAAGCCTCCTGGATAAGTGCATCCTGTCTGAGTTGTGTCCCATAGAGCCATAATTCTTGTTGAGACCTGGCCGGGAGGCAGATATTGAAAGAGTAGTTCATTGCGCGCCCCCTGCATTGATAGTCGTGAACTGCGAGTCTTCCGGGTGCAGGAGGAAGCGGCGGACGAGGGCGAGGGCGGCCTGGGAGGCGCGGAGGGCGATGTCGGCGCGGCGTCCGAGGAACTGGTGGTGTTCGGAGACCGCGCCGCCGTCCCAGGCGAGGCCGACGTGGACGGTGCCGACGGGCTTTGTCGGCGTACCACCGCCCGGCCCGGCGATGCCAGTGACGCTGACGCCGAGTGTGGCGTTCCCGGCCAGTCGCGCTCCGACGGCCATCGCGCGGGCGACTTCAGGGCTGACGGCGCCGACGCGGGCGATCAGTTCAGCAGGAACACCGAGAAACTGCGTCTTGGCCTCGTTGGAGTAGGTGACGAGGCCGAGGCCGAAGACCTGGGACGAATCGGGGATGTCGGTGAGGCGCTTGGAAATCAGGCCGCCGGTGCAGGACTCGGCGGCGGCCAGTGTTTTGCCCTGTGCCTGCAACGCCTGGACGACGACCTGTTCCAGCGTCTGGCTGTCCGTGCCGTAGACGACATCACCGAGGCGGTCGCGCAACTGCTGTTCGACGGGCGCGATCATCGCGGCGGCGTCCGTTTCGGAGGGGGCGCGGGCGGTGACGCGCAGGTGGACTTCCCCGGTCTTGGCGTAGGGAGCGACGGTGGGGTTACTCGAAGCCATCAGGTCGCGCGTGCGTTCTTCGACGAGCGACTCGCCCATGCCGACGATGCGCAGGGTGCGGGACTGGATGACGAGGCGTTCGCCGACTGTCTTCTCGCGCAGGTACGGCTCCACGGTCTGTTCCACCATCGGGATCAGTTCGTTGGGCGGGCCGGGGAGGCAGATCGCGATCTTGCCGTCCTTTTCGAAGAGCGCGCCGAGGGCGGTGCCGTTCGGGTTGGGCAGGCCGCGCCCGTGACTGGGAACCAGGGCTTGCTTTAGGAAACTCGGCGGCGGATCGGCGAAGCCGCGCTGTCGGTATCGCTCTCGCAGCCAGTCGGCGTGGGCTGTGTCCTCGACGAAGTCATCGCCCAGGACGTCCGCGACCATCTCTTTGGTCAAGTCGTCCATCGTGGGGCCGAGTCCGCCGACGGTGATGAGCAAATCCGCGCGGGACAGGGCCAGCCGAATGGCGTCTTTCATCCGCCCGGCGTTGTCGCCGACGGTGGTGCGGAAGTGGATGGTGATGCCGAGGCGCGACAGCATCTGCGCGAGGAAGACGGCGTCGGTGTCTACGGTTTGTCCGAGCAGCAGTTCGGTGCCGACGGAGATGGTTTCAGCGATCATATTACTCGGTTTCTAGGGTGCCAGCGAGTTGGTACGCCGGACTGTCCGGGCGCAGATGGAGAACCTTATCGCTTTTGCGTCAGTTGCAGCTGCGACAGAGGCACTGTATGTTGTTGATGTCGTTCGTGCCGCCCCGCGAGATGGGGACGGCGTGATCTACGCTCAATTTCTTTTTTGCCGCACATCAAGCAGATGTTGCCGTACATGGCGCAGAGGGCCAGCCACTCTTCGTCGGTGTAACTGCCGCCGTTGCTCAGGCGGCTGCCACCCGTTCGTAATACGCCTTTTCTTGGGCGCTTCTCGCTTCCTGATTCTTTTGACACCACTCAGCTCGGTGCGGTTTCAGTCGCTCCGCGTTCTCCGCGTTCCATTTTTGCTGTAACTCCAGCAGGTATTCTCTGTTTTGCGCTCGATGAAGGCGTCCGGCCTCAGAACGGCAGGCCCGGCAGCGGGTTTGGAGGCGGACAGAGCCGCTTCGGGGTTTATCCGGTAGGAAGTCTGTGAACGGTCGAGCGCGATGGCAGCGACCACACGTTCTAAACGACATCAAGTTGCGTTCGTTCTTCATAGACGCTCCTCGTGATTCTATTCGTCGGCGAATAGAATCCTGTTGTCCGCGATGCGAACGGATGATTCATACGGGTTTTGCGCCTGCCCACCGAGGGAGTCTCAGTTCCTAATGAATCATCCGTTCGATTGATGCACAAAAGGATTCTATTCGTCGGCGAATAGAATCCGTCCATAATCATTCCAGCGCGTTGAGTTTGGAGAGTAGATCGTCAATCTCTTCGTCGGTTGAGAACTCAATAGTGAGGGTGCCGCGCCCAGTGCGGCCCGGTCGGAGCTCGATTCGCATACCCAGTGCCGTGCGGAACTGGTCTTCGAGCGCCTGCCAGTGGACGTCTTTGGTTTTCGCGCGGGACAGGCGGGCCGAAGGGGCCGGATCGTTGTCCAAGTGGTGTTTTACCATGTCCCTTGTTTCGCGCACGGAGAGTTGGCCGGAGATCGCCTGGCGCCACACGCTCAGGATGCGCGCCTCATCGGGCAGTTGCAGCAGGACTTTGCCGTGTTCCGACGTGAGGTGGCCCGCGCTGATGCTGTCCTGCACCTCGGCGGGCAGTTTCAGGAGGCTGAGGGCGTTGGCGATGGTCGGCTGAGCCTTGCCGATCTGGCGGGCGAGTTCGGTCTGGGTGAGGCGGAACTGGGTCAGGAGCTGCTGGTAGCCGCGCGCCGACTCGATGGCGTTCAGGTCCTCGCGCTGGATGTTCTCGATCAGGGCGACGACGAGCGATTCTTCATCGGAGATGTCGCGGACAATGGCCGGGATGCGGGTCAGGCCCGCCTTCTCCGCCGCGCGGAAGCGGCGCTCGCCCGCGACCAACTCGTAGCGGCCCCGGCCCGACGGGCGGACCATGACCGGCTGCAGGACGCCGTGCGCGAGGATGGAGGCGGCCAGGTCGTCCAACGCGGCCTCGTCGAAGGCCGTGCGCGGCTGGAACGTGTTCGGGGTGATGGCCGCCATGGGCAGTTCCTGAACGCGGTCGTCGGAAGTGGTTTCCAGCGCGGGCGGCTCGGCGGGGCTGGGTACGGCCTCGGCGGGGCGCTCCGGCGCGGGGGCGGCGACACGGGCGGTCGGCGGAATCAGGGCGGACAATCCGCGTCCGAGGCGGCTGGGGGCTTCTTTTTTCATGAGTGGCTACTCTTTTCCCAGGGCGATGACTTCCTGCGCCAGTTCGGCGTAGGCGAGCGCCCCTTTGGACTTGGGATCGTACTGCGAGATCGGCTGGCCGAAGGAGGGCGCTTCGCTCAGGCGGACGTTGCGCGGGACGATGGTCTTCGCCACGACGTCGCCGAAGTATTCGCGCACCTCGGTCACGACCTGGCGCGAGAGGTTGATGCGCTCGTCGTGCATGGTCAAGATCACGAGGCCGATCTCCAGTCTGGTATTGAGGTGACTCTTGACGCGCTCGACGATGTCCATGAGCTGCGAGATGCCTTCCAGGGCGTAGAACTCGGTCTGGATCGGGATCAGGACGGCGTCCGCGGCGGTCAGGATGTTCAGGGTGAGCAGGCCGAGCGACGGCGGGCCGTCAATCAGCACGTACTGGTAATTGGCGAGGACGGGCCGCAGGGCTTTCTTCAGGATCGTCTCGCGACTGAGTTCCTGGAACATTTCCATCTCGGCCCCGGCGAGTTCGAGCTTGGCGGGGATGACGTCCAGGCCCGGCACGCCGACATCTTTCTGCACGATCTGGGCGAGCGGGACGCCGTCCACGAGGGCGTCGTAGACGGAATACTGCAGCGCGGACTTGTCAATGCCCAGGCCGCTGGTGGCGTTGCCCTGCGGGTCGCAGTCAATGAGCAGGCTGCGCCGGCCCGCGAGCGCCAGGTTCGTGGCGAGGTTGACGGCGGTGGTCGTCTTGCCGACGCCGCCTTTCTGGTTGACGACCGCCAGTGTCCATGTCATAAGACGCGCTTCCTTTCGGCGTGTGTCACAAGTCTTTGAGGAGTCATGCCGTCAGGTTCGCCGTTTCGTGCCAAACTCCTGCCCCGACCGGCGCGAAACGCAAAAAAGCCCAGGGAAAGTTTCCCTGGGCTTCTCAATATCGAACGTTTGTACGGTTTTTCGACGGGTCAGCGGATGCGGTCGGCCTGCGCTCTGCGCACCATCTGGTCGGCGATGTCCTTGCCGCTCACGTGGTAGGTCCCCGCGTCTACCTGTGATTTCAGCTTGGCGACCAGGTCGTCGCGCGTGTCCGGCGCGGCGTCCACGGCGGCTTTGGCGGCGGCCAGGGACTGCGCCTGGGCCGACAGTTCGATCTGCGCCGCCGGCGTGGCGCCGAGGCCGGACGACTGGCCGGCGGGCGTCGCCGGTGCGGCGACCCCTGATGGTTTGGTGACGGCGCCGACCTGGCCGGCGCGCAGTGATTCGATGTCCGAGATTTTCATAGTTGTTGCCCCCAATTGCCCGAATGTGGCGGCCCGGCGCGTCGGTGAGGACTCGCGGGCGTGACCATAACGCAGGCGGTGCGGCGGCTTGGCTGTCTTAGCCTCAGCAGCGTTGCTTCTTTCGGCCTTAGACCCAGTAGCTTTGCGTCCCCGCCTTTCAGCGGGTTTGCCTTTGGTTGTTGATGCGTCCCGGCTTCTCCGTGACACTTCTATTATCGGCGGCGCGTGTGTGCATCTTTAGAGTGCGCGCGGAAAATCTTTTCAGCGAGTTTTTGCATGGTCATTGTACCGGATTTGGGGGCCGGTGTCAAATCCTTTAGTTCAGGAGAAGTTGCGCCGGCGTTTCTCAGCAGGCGTGCCGTTGCCATCAATCGCGGCTCCTCTTTTATTGAGCCTAAAGCGATTGACAATGGCGTATTGCCTGATATGTCTTTGGCTTGGACGTCTGCGCCGTGCTGTAACAAAAACCGCGTCGTTTGGTACACCCGCTTCGGCGAAATGTTGACGTTTCCGACGACAGACATCAAGGGCGTATCGCCGGTTGTTGAATCCCTTTCGTTGACATTAACGCCGTGCGCCAGCAGCAAGCGGCAGATGGGAACACTCCCCGTCTGGGCTGCCAGCATCAGCGCGTCCACGTCGTTATACAGGATGCTTCGGCGGCGCGCGTCCGCTCCATGCCCCAGCAGCAGAGCGGCGACAGAGGCATGGCCGTTGTTGGCAGCAAGCATGAGTGCTGTCCAGCCATTCTGTTGGGCGGCGTTGACATCAGCCCCCTGTGCCAAGAGCGCCTTCACGCGGGCGATATTGCCTGTGTCTGCCGCTTGGCACAGGGCGCGGTTTAAGGAAACTGCTTGCGGTGGCGCAGGTGTGCCAGGACGGGCGAGAAGGGGTTGAACCTGTGCAGAACTGCTTTGCAAAAAGACAATGGCGAATATTGCACAGGCTGTATGAGTTTGGCGTCTCTCCATCGTTTTGCCATCTCTAGTTACGGATTGCTGTTCCGAGTGTTCTTTACGACAATGGTACGCTGATCGGAGTTTCCATAGGCATCGGTGATCGCTGGAACATGAGAACCGTTGGGAAATGCCTTTGTGTTGAAATTCTGCGCCTCCTGTGAATAACCCACTGGTTGGGGATACACATCGCTTGGGCCATAATCCACTCCATCAACTCTCATCACGACGTCGTCGGCATAGGACCCATCGAATACGGCGACAGTGAATCTGACTTCGCCTTGAAGTACCATGCCATTACACAAGCCAATGATGCGGAAACGCGGAAGGGCGCAAGCATTCGCAAACTTCACCTGGCGCGTTTCTTGATTCCCGTGACTATCTAAAATGGTGATCATGTGTGAGTCATTGGGAAAATAATCTGTTTCCAAGAAACACAGCATTGTCTGAGGAGGTTCTAATCGAAAAAAATTGTAGGGTGGCACTCGATTCTGGCGTCGGTAAATGTGCCCATCCAGTAAAAGGCCAAAGTTGTTGCTGTCAGTGGTGCCTGAGAACGCGATTTTGAGAATGGCATTGCCTGATAAAGTATCGCCGTTGGCAATGTTTGTGATTTTGGGATGGCTTTGGCCGGCAACAAGATCACGTGTCGGCAGCGCCCGAACAGTGCTGACGGTGAGGGTGCATAAAATGAAGATTGTCGGCAACAGTTTTATGGCAATGCGCTCTCAGTCCCGAAAAACAAACGAGAAGTTGCTGCTGGAGCAAACATATCAAAGGACACTCGCTTTGTCAATCCAATATGAACTATTGACGCTTGTGTGCGTCTGAGGGCGTGACGATTTTTCTAAAGGAGAGAGATTTTGACCAAGCATCTTTTTGCACTTGCCCTCGCCGCTTCGTTGTTCGCGCCGACGGTCGCCGGGGCGCAGACGCCGCCTGTTGCGCCTGCCGTTCCTGCCGCGCCCGTGGCGGCCGCCGCGCCGGGAGTCAAGCGGGCCAACAACAACATCCAGGGCAAAGTGAGCGCCGTGGACGCGACCAAGAACACTGTGACCTTGAGCGGGCGGCGCGGCGCGACGGACACGACCTACACGCTGGCGCCGGACGCCAAAGTGTATGTGTCGCAGCCTGCGGCGCTTTCGGACATCAAGGTGGGGGACACGATCAATGCGTATGCCGCCGATGTCACGAAGGGGGCGACGACGGTTGACGCTGATCGCATCGTGATTGCGCCTGCGGCGGCGGCAATGGGCCGCAAGCCGGGCAAGAACGCCGGTTATCACGGCAAGCGCGTCGAAGGCGTCGTGGCGGCGACCACGCCCGCGCTGACCATCACGACGGCGGGCGGCGTGACGGTGACGGTCACGACGACGGCGGACACGAAAGTGACGCGGGAAGCGCCGGGGACGCTGGCGGCGGTGCTGGTCGGCGCGAACGTGCAGGGCCGGGCCTCGGACGTGTCCGACACGACGCTGTCGGAACTGCGCGTGATGCCCGCGAATAATGGCCGACGGGGCGGCGCACGCCGTCAAGGGCGCAAGGCGAAGGCAGGCGCAGCGCCGGCCAACGATCTGATGCCTGCGACTCCGGCAGCCCCGGCGCAGTAGCATCGCCACCGGCCCTTCAGGGCCGGACTAGTCACGAAGCAAGGAGACCCCCTCCGGGGCTGAAGAGCGTTCTTCAGCCCGCGAAGCGGGGTTTCTTTGTGGTCAGCGCGGCCCTTCAGGGCCGGGCTTATTCATCTTCGGGAGAGACGGTGGTGAGAATTTCGGCGCGGGAGGCGGTGGCGACGCCGACTTTGCGGACGACGACCGCGCCTGCTGAGTTGGCGAGCGTGATGGCCTCGGCGGGCGTCGCGCCCGCCGTCAGCGCCAGCGTGAGCGTGGAGATGACCGAGTCGCCCGCGCCGGCCACGTCGTAGACTTCGACGGGGTGGGCGGGGACGGTCGCTTCGCCGCCGTCCTTGCCGAACAAGATTAAGCCCTGCGCGCCGCGCGTGATCAGGATATTTTCCGCGCCCGACTTGCGCAGCAGGACGCGCCCGGCGTCCCGCAACGTGCCTTCACTTGACTCCTCGTTCAACATGAATCCCGTTGCGGCGCTCGCTTCGGAGAGATTGAGCGTGATGACGGTCAGGCGGCAGTGCGGGCCGATGCCCTGCGGCTTCAGGTTGCCGGTGATGACTTTCCCCCCCGTCCGCGCCTGCTCGACAATGGTCTCAATCAGGTCGTGACCGAGCAGGCCCTTCTGATAGTCGGACAGCAGCAGGGCGTCGCAGGCGGGGATCGCTCCGGTCAGGTGGCTGAGAATACGCGCCTGCGTGTCGGCGTCAATCGGCGTGCGCCGCTCGTGGTCCACCCGCACGACCTGCTGCGAGTGGGCGATGATGCGCGTCTTGCGCGTGGTCGGGCGCGTACCGACGGCCAGCAGGCCGTCCGTGTTCGCGCCTTCCTCGCGTAGTTTCTCGCCCAATGTTTCGCCGGCGCCGTCCTGCCCGATGATGCCGGCGATGGACGCGGATGCGCCGAGCGCGCAGAGGTTGTTGACGACGTTGGCCGCGCCGCCGGGGACGTAGGTCTCGTGGTCGGCGTCCACGACCATGACGGGCGCTTCAGGCGAGATGCGGCTGACTTTGCCCCAGACGTACTCATCCAGCATGACATCACCGACGACCAGCACTTTTTTTCCGGTGAATTGGTCGAGAATCTCCTGAGCGCGTTGTTTTTCCATAACGATTGACTACTTCCTCTGATATATTGTAATTTCAGGGTTTGTGTACAGCATATCGTGCGGCAAAATGTGGACCGGCAGGCCGTTCTCCAACCCCCAAAAAGAAACTTTTTCGCGAGGAAAGATGCGCCGCAATGTGTAATCCTTCCGCAACGCTGCGAGATAGGCAAGGGCCGCCGGGTCTTGGAGGCGCAGGGCATCCCGGTAGTCGTATTCGCTGAGAACAACAAACGGGGGCTTGGTCGCCTGCAAGGCGGCGATGTCCCAATCCTGGCCGCTGTATTGGATTTCGTTCATCATACCCGGCGGCGTGGGCGCGCGCCACGCGCCTAGCGGCGACGCGGCAAAATAAGGGCTGACAGGAACCGTGCCGAACCAGGGCTGCACGGGGAACCCGATCTGCGCCGAGGCCGGGGCGTTCGCGTTCAGCCAGGCGAGTGCTTGGTCGCGCGGGTCGGCCTGTGCCATTGGGCTGAGGAGCAATACGCAGTCGGCCAGCGTCAGCACGGCGACCCCCGCGCCGACGGACCAGGCGGTGCGGCGCAGGGCAGGGCGGGGCAACTGCGACAGGTCGGCGAGCAGCCGCCCGCTCCAAAGCGCGAGAATGGGCAGCAGGGGGATGACGTAACGGGCGTAGCGGACGGCGGCCAGGCTGATCAAGACGTAGTAGGGCAGGGCGAACGCGGCCAGCAGGCCGTCGCCGCGCTCGCGCCGGTACAGCGCATAGGCGATTGAAGCCAGGGCAAGCAGCAGCAATGGCAGGCCCATCCCGGCGTCCAAGTTGTGCGTGATGTGATAGACGAAGCCGCTGCCGGTGTCCTTGAAGGTCGGGTCGTCGGCATTGTTGACGTGAACGGCTTCATAGCGCAGGCCGGCAAGGAAGCGATGGGACTCCAAAATCGCGCCGGGGCAGCCGACCAGAAAGGCGAGGGTGGCGGCGAGGAGGCCGATGGAGAGCGTCCTACCCCGGCTCGCTGGAGGCTCGCCACCCCTCCCTCGGAGGGAAGAGTGAAGACAGGCGATGACAAGCGGCACAAGCACGAGGGCCATGTTGTATTTGGTGGCGGCGGCCAGGCCCGCGAAGAGGCCTGCCCAGAGGGCGGCACGTATGTGGCCCCCGGCCCCTCCCCCAAGAACAGGGGAGGGGAGGGCAAGTTTTGTTGTCAAAAGCAGGGACAGCGTGACCCAGAAGGTGGCGGGAACGTCCACGGTGAGGAAGTGCGAGTGCTGGGCGTGGAGGGGCATGACGGCCAGAAGCAGCGCGGCGAAAAGTCCGGCGCGGCGGTTCCAGAGGCGCGTTCCGAGCGCGTAAGTGGTCCAGACAGTGCCGATGCCCATCGCGACAGTGAGGCAGCGTCCGATCAGGTACATCTTCACCCACTGTGGATACCAGACGGCGAGGTCTTTCGGCACGATGTCCACGGCCCCGAATAAAAAGGCCAGTGAATTGGCGAAGTTCACGAGATAGATCTGCAGCGAGGGGTAGTCGTAAAAGTGCGGCAGCATCCGGCCCGTAAATAAGTTCATGCCTGCGGCGACGCCGAGGACAACGCTCTCGTCCGGGTGGTAGGAAAAGTAGTGCGTCGCCGACGGCAGGCCCCAGGTCAGGCCCCAGACGCGCAGCAGGGCGGCGAGGAGAAGGACGCTCCCTATCCGAAGGCTCCCTATCCGGCTTCGCCACCTTTCCCCCCGAAGACGGGGAGAAAGGCCAGTGGCA
>CAZZVX010000139.1:0-11583 GCA_964657535.1 Armatimonadota bacterium
TCACGGCTGGTCATGCCGACGTTCGCCAGGCCGTCGGTCAGCAGCAGGACGCGATTGACGCTGCGGGGCGTCATCGCCCCGGCGACTTCTTCCGCGCCGCGCAGCCAGCCGCCGCCCAAATCGGTCGAGCCGCCGGGCTGCAAGGCGCGAATCTTGGCCTGAAGCGTCCGACGCGCGTCCTCAGTCACGACAACGCCGTGCGACAGGACTTTGATCTGGTCATCATAGGCAACCACGGCAACCCGGTCGCGCCCGTCCAGCCGGTCCAGGACGTGGCAGGCGGCCTCCTGCGCCGAGGGTAATTTTTCGCCGCCCATCGAGCCGCTGCGGTCAATGACAAGCGCGACGTTAAGCGGGGCGCGCTCAACAGTGTTGGGGGCAGGGACGGCGGTCACAGTGACTTCTATGAGCCGCTGCGACGGCAGCGCGCTTTCGATCTGCGGGCAGTCGCAATCCAGATTCAGCGAAAGAACGGCATCAGACATGGCAATCTCCTTTCAGGAGTCGGAACGGCCCAACGTGCGGGCATACGCGATCAGTTGCCGGACAAAGTCGTTGACTTGCCGGACGTGCAGTTCCACGCCGGGAGCAAGCGTGATCCGCTGCCAGGTTTCCCCCGTCGGCTCCGGCGGTGCGGCCATGGGTGCGGCGGCAGGCATCGCAGCCATCGGCGGAACAGGAGGCGACGCGGCAGTTTGTCGGGCACGCACGCGCTGGATGTAACTCGCCGCGCTGTCCGGTTCCTCGGCATCGGCGACTTCGGGGCCGGGGAGTTCCTGCAGCCGCGCCTTGATGACGGGCAGCGGGAAGTAGGCTTCTTTGAGCTGCTGGATCAGCCGCAGACGGCGCAGGTGTTCCGGGCCGTACAGCGCGAAACGCCCCCGCGCGTCGGGCGGCGGCAGCAAGCCTTCCGCCGTGTAGTAGCGGATATTGCGGATAGAGACGCCGCTGGCCTCGGACAGTTCTTCCACACGATAAAGACGGGTTGACATAACGGAACAGTCTGTTAACACCTTCAGTGTTAACAGACTGTTATTCTAGCAGAACACGCCGGCCATGTCAAGAGGTCATCGCAATTATTTTCACCCCGAGAACAGCGGCGACTGCGGACGTTCCGGGGGAGACATCCAGTACAGGCCGGGCTGCGTCGGCGTCGGCACCTGCGCCAGGTAGTGGTCCAACTCCTGCCAGAGTGCGTCAGGATCGGCGTCAAGCCGGGAGAGAGCGCCTTCGATCTCCCTCGCATTGCCGGTGACGCAGTTGACGGCGACGGGATAAAAATCGTTCCAGTGCGGCTTCTGTGAGTTCCCGGCGTAGAGGGCGGCGGTCGGCAGCCGGTCCCCTTCTTTCAGGCGGGGACCGGCGGCGCGCTCCAGCGGCTGGCGTATGATCTTGATGACCGGCCAGAAGTCGCCGGAGCGCGTGGTGAGGTCCGAGTAGACGGCGATCAAATAGGGGTTCACGGAGACCACTTTGGCCGGGTTGAGACAGCCGAATGAGCATTTCCGCTCCATCAGACGATACTGCGCGTTGAGGCGGCGGCCTAAATACAGGCAGAGCGCCCCAATGGGAAGGACGCCGGCAGCGCTGTGGTTGACCACGACCAGGGACACCGCGAGTCCGATCAGAAGGGCGATCAACACCGCCGGCGGAACGGTCTTCGCCGGGAAACAGCGCATCCAGACGAGCGGGTTCACCGTGATGTTCCCTGGGAGTGAGGCATACGCCTGCATATCGGACGGCGGCGGTTTCTTGAATGTTTGGGTGGACATCGTTCAGTTCCTCGGAGTTTTTGGTCGGTTCAATCAGCGAAATCGGCACTCAAAGACGCCGGGCTGTACCCGGTCGTCCGTCGGGTCAAAGGTCTGCCCCAGAGTCCAGCCCGTTTGGGCGTCGGCGAGACGGCAGCCGGGGCGCATCGCTTCGTATAGTTCGGCGGCGTACCGCTCGGCTTCCGCTAGCGACGGCGCCGCGACGCGCAGCAACAGATGGGCCGCGCCGTCCGCGCGCCGCGCGGACGGAGACGGGGCGGAGAGAGTGACCTGGGCCAGCCACTCCTGACAAACGCACGCCGGGCCGTTCATGGCGGCAAGCCCGCGCAGGATCGTCTCCATCAGGGCCAGCGGCGGCACTCCTTCGGGTATGAAAATCCGCGTCATGTCGAGCGCGGAAAGGAGGCCGGTGCGGGCGGCCTCGTATTCGCTGCGGCGGAAGGCCAGCCGCGCCAGGCCGACAAGCGCCTGCGGGCAGAACCCGCACAGGCAGGCGCGTTCCAGATACTCGCGGGCCGTCTCGTCCCGCGCGGTGTCCGCGTAGAGGTCGGCGAGACGCAGCAGCGTCTTTGGGGAGGGAGCCAGAGCATCCAGAGCGGAAGCGTGTTCCGTCGCCTCGGCGTCACGGCCCAACAGCAGCGCGACGTTCAGCGCTACCCACAGAGCGCGCTCCGTGCGAATGCCGCCGCTGCCCAGGGCCGCCAGTTCCTGTGCGGCGTCCAGCGGTCGGCCGGCGGCGATTAAGACACGCATGAGGAGGACGCGGTGCGCCGACTCCTGGGGCTGAAGAGACAGGGCCTGACGGGCGCTATGCGCCGCTTCCCGCACTTTCCCCTGCTGCCACTGGCAGGTCGCCAGCAAAGACCACAGCGTGGCGGCAGCCGGCTCGGCACGTCCGGTCAGCGCCTCGTGCAGGTATGCCTCGGCGCGCTCCCAGCGGCCGAGCATCGTGAGCGCCCAGCCGATGCCCCAGCTCAGCGAGGGGCCGGCGCCGTAGTCGTGGACGGCCACCCCCAGCGTCTGTCCCAGCGTCGTGCCGTCGTCGTAATAGGCCGCCGCGACGCCGCGTGCGACTTGCCCTTCCACACAGGAAGCCCGGGCCGCGAGACAGAGGCCGGCGGCGGCATCGGCGCGCAGAAAATCGCAGTCGGACAGGGCCTCATAGGCATGACGCGCCCAGAAATGCGCCTGTTCCGACCGGCGGATGCCGGACGGCAGTTCGGCCCGCAACGCGGCAGCCATCTCATGGCGCCGGCGACTTTGAGACGCGATCCCGCTCTGGGTAAGGTCGCGCGCCTCCATGACGTCTTCCCAGCGGGCGAAGGACGGGATCGGGAGCGGCATCCGGTCACGAAAGCGGAAGACGCGCACCAGCGCCGCGCCCAAAGCAATGAGGGCGACGGCTCCGCCGACGATCACACTCGCCGCCGCCGCTTCCCCGCCCGCGCCCGGCCCGTGGTCTGCGGCGGCGATGACGAAGAGACAAAGGCCGCCGAGCAGGCCCAGCATCCCCAGAGCGATGAAGAACATTCCGACCGTCTCGCCCGGCGTGTGCTTTCGCCGTTGTCCGCGTGTTTTGCGGACCGCCCGGCGCAGATGTCGGCTGTCCTTCTGTTCCTCCTGCGCGGCGACGCGCTCCAGTTCCGCGATCAGAGAAGACGCGAGGGCATCCGCGTCCCCCAGCAGAGAGAGGGCCGGGGCCGTGGACGTCAGGAAAGGCCCGCCCTCGGCGCGGCCCGCGATTTCCGTCGGCAGGGCGTCGAGACGGTCCGCCAGCGTGGGGTGCGTGCTGAACTCGCTGCGCCGTTCAGGGTCCTGCGCGACCGCGATCAGTCGTTCCCGCTCGGCCTCGTCCACGGGCCGCCGGGCGCGGCGCACCCAGTCCGTCAGCGCCCCTTCCCGCTGGAACTGGATCAGCCGGTCGCGCCAAGACAGGTCGGCCCCTTTCACACCGGAAACGGCCAGCGTCGTCAGCATCTGCGCGTACAAGTCCGGGCCGCACAGGCCGGCGGCGAGACGGTCGGCGTCGAACTCATCCTGACGACTCAGCAGGGCGAATGCCCGTGCGACGGACCGGGTGAGGACGCTGACGGCTCTTTCGAGGAGTTCCGCCGTGAAGAAACGCCGGCGGGGCGCCGTCCCAGTGAGTTCCTCCAAAGCCCGCGCCAACTGAATCATGCGCGCGAGGCACCGCGACAGCCAGCCCCCCAGCCCCCGCTGCGCCAGACGCGCATGGGCCATCTCGTGCGCCAGGACCGCTCCCAGTTCCGCCTCCGTCAGCAGCGCCAGCAGGTCGTAGCCGATCCCCAGCGTGCAGCGGCCCCGCCCTTGACGATAGCCGCGCAGCTTCACCCAGGCGTTGTCAGACATCTCCAGCCGGACTTGATCCGGCGGCGCCACGCCGACCTGCCCCGCGACCTGTTCAACGAGGGCGAACAGACGGGGCGCCTGGGCGGGGTGCAGCGGCATCGTGTATTCCGGGCCGCGCCGCAAGTTCAGACTGCGGCAGATCAGCACGGCGAGGCGGGACAGCGCCGCCAGCGGCGCCCTCAGCACCCCGGCGAGGCCGAGGCGCGAGGCGGCGATCATGATCACGAAGAGACAGAGCATCAGCCCGAAATCGGCAAGCAGCGCCAGCAGGCACAGGACATAGAACGCCAGCAGAAGTCCTGCGGCCAGCAAAGCGGTTCGGCCCGCGACCGACGGCGGCAATGGCCTCTGCGCATTCGGCATCTCATTGGACGATTGGGCGGGAGGGGGATAGGAACGAGTTTGCGGGACTGCCACGCGCTTGCTTTCCGAGTCAGACTCACGAGGAACGTATTACTCGTTAGCCTTTATTTCGGCAGCGGTACAAGATTTCTGCAGGCAGCGCTGTGAAGATTGTCACCACGCCTCAGCGAAGTGGGCGTCGGGACGGACGTGCTGTGTGACGAGGGTATCGTCATCGCCGCCGGGCGTGACTTGAAAACCGTTGACCGGCAGCGTGACGGCCTGGGGCGCGACGCCGGAGGGAACAAGCGGTCTGTCCCGGTACAGGCTGACGGCGCTGGTCCGAAGAGCCGTCGGGGACATGGCGGCGATCCAGGCGCGAACGTACACGCGCCCACCGTACTTGATCAGCGTCCAACTCGTGCCGGGGTCGGAGAATCCCGCGAACGCGGCTTGTGTCTCGGTCTGATTCAGGGCCGCACGAACCGGACGACCATCGGGAACTTCGCCCAGCGTCCGCAGGACGGACTGCGGCCCGCTGCTGTCCTGCACAAGAACAGCATCCGGGGCTGAAAGAAAGATCAGCGACGGCGACTGCGAAACCGTGATGGTGCGAATAGCCGGCATCTCACCGGGAACGCTGGACGAAGTTCTATGTGTCATCAGTCCGAGGCCGCTGCCGAGCAAGACCAGCGCGCAAAGACCAGCGGCGACGATGCCCCAGCGCGGTTTCGCGGCGCCTGGAGGGGTTTGCTGAACCGCGCGCTCGGCCTGCACTTCGGCCAGTAGTTCTTCGGGAGTCACGTCCAGGCCGAGTTCCTGCACGGCCTCGCCAATCGTCAGCGTCCCTTCCAGGCGCTGGGCGGCGGCCTCGCGCCGGGCCTGGGAGCGGGCGACGGCGCGGGCGAGTTCTTCCGCCGTGACGCGCACCTGGGACGCAGGCGCATTGCCGTTCTGCAAGGGAAGCGGTTCGGACGAGTCTTCGTGGCGAAGCATGATCAGCGCAGCCTCCACTGGGCGCGGGAGATGGGCCGGTACGTGTCGTCGGACAGCAGTTCATGGCGCACACACTCGTCGCCTATGTAAAAATCGCGGCTGACGGCGACCCGGACGCCGTCCCGGCCCGACAGGTTCCAGCGCGAGCGCGGCACGCCCGCGCCGGGCGCGACGGCGATAGAGGTCGGGGCGTAACGCTGCAGCGTGTCGCCGTGAACCACGACTCGCTGCGGCGCAGGATGTCCGCTCTCAATGCGGCAGACAAGCCGCCCGCCTTCTTCTCGGACATGAAGCGTGAGCGGCCAGGCATACGGGTTGCGAAAGCGAAGGTCTACTCCGGCGTAAGCAACGGCGGCATCGCGGCCCGGCGGCGCATAGCCGGGCGCGAAGGTGTGGGCATGGCGTTCCAGGATGGGCAGCCCGGCGAGCAGCGCAGCATTATAAACCGTGGTAGACGCCTGACAGACGCCGCCGCCGTAGTCATCTACCAACACGCCATCGTAACTCACCGGGGCTTTGAGAAAGCCCCGGTCTGCGCTCCACCCGCGCACCGTCCGATTGAACGAAAAGACGGCTTGAGGCGCAATCGTCACGCTGTCCAGCGCGGCGGCGGCGCGCTGGGCATTGTAGCGCTGATGCGGCGTCCGCCCCGCCAGGTCAGTCGCATACGCCCCCAGCGTCACCGCCCCCGCGTCCGGCGCGGGACGCCCGTACAGTGCGGCAAACAAGAAAATAATGCCCAGCGAGACACCAACAAGCAGCAGCGCACGCACGACATTTCCTTTCACCCGAACAGTTTGTCTACCGGGAATGTCCATCCAGGGACAGCGGGCAGGGCTTCGGCAATGTCGCCGCGCCGGTAGACAGTCGGTTTATCCGGGGCAAATGCTCGGTAAACTTTGACGACCTCTTCACCGAGCAAGTCCACGTCCCAGACGACAACGGTCCCGGCGGCGAAGTAGTCGGCGATCTTCTGCGCAATCTTCCGTTCGGCCTTCGGGCCATAATCGTCTTTGCTGCGCACTTCGGCGGCAAAGGTCGGCGCGTCCGGCAGAAAGTCCAACTCACCGACGGGCAGCGGCCCCGCGTACCAGGCGGCGTCAGGGCTGAACGACTGACGCCCCGGCAGGTTGACCAGAAACCCGACGTTGTCCGGGATCGCATACCCACCGCCCCGCTTCTCCTCATGGAGACTCAAACTCGTTGCGATTTTCATGGACGCGCGACCAGGTCTTGCTCCTGTGGGACTCATCCGCACCAGTTCTCCATTGATCAGTTCTGCTTTGCCGTTCTCTGGCACACGATATAAATCATCTACGGTGGCTCCTGGTTCGATTAGCATGGTCATTTTTCCTGTTGACAACCGACCTACGCCGGAACGACCTCCGACGGCGCGGAGTGCGGACGGGGAGCAGGAATTGTCCGCCCCAAACTCTGCGCCGTGCGAACCCATTGCTCGGCAACGACCTGAATGTTCTTCAACGCTTCTTCCCATGTTGGGCCGTCCGCCATGCGGCCGGGAAAGTCAGGAATTTCGACCAAGTCAGATTATACCTCAGTCTTTGGGGTCTATTTGGAGGCGGTCGGCGTGGGGGCCGAGGACGGAGAGAGTCGGGTCTACGGCGCTGGAAAGCAGGGTGGGCATGACGTCAAACGCGCCGGGGGTCTGGGCCTGCAAATGATAATCAATCTCGTGTTCGCCGCGTGTCAGGTCGCTGACGAAGAACACGATCTTGTCGTCGCGGACATCGGTGTAGTCCCACCAGTTGTCCCACTCGGTCACATCTTCGCCGGACACTTCGGCGATGCGGAAGCCCGCCGGAACGGGTTCCTCAATCATCACGCGGGACGCCGGACGGGTGCAGTCTACAATCAAGCGCACCAGGACGCTTTCGCCCGCATTGAGATGCGTGTCGGGCGCGGGAACGGTGTCCTCCCACAAAAAGTTGCGGCGCGAGGTCAGGCGCAGGTAGACGCGCTTGACGCGGACGCCGGACGGCGCGGGCGGCAGCGGGACGCCGTTGGGGTAGCGGATGTGGTCCACCAGCCGCGTCCAAAGCGTCGGCGGCGCAGGGGGCGCGGGCTGACGGAGGCATTGGCGCAGGTCCAGCGTGTAGTACAGGCGTCCGGGGCCGGATTTCTCCAGCGCGACCGTATTGACGCCGGGATGAAGGACCGTGCCGGATAGGTCAATGGTCTGGTCGGGCAGGAGGACGGAGTTGGGCTTGAAGGGCAGGACGCGGACAATCTGGCCGTTGACGATGAGCCGGGCAGTGAAGTTCGGCTGCATCTCGTGAGATTGGTTCATATAGCGCGCCAAGCCCAGCACGGCAACAGCAGTGGGAGTGGGGCAGGCCCAATGGTCGCCGGTGCGATTGGTCATCAGCCAGCGGGCGATGCCGTCAATGCGCACGTCGGACGGGGCGACGCTTTCGGCAGCAAGCAAAGCCCAGGCAGTCGGCTCGGCGTCGGGTGCGTCCTCGGAAACGCCTTGTTGGGAGCGGTGGCCTCGCGCCGCCCAGGAGCAAAGGCTGCCGGTCTGGCGGCTTTCGGCCCAAAGCGCGGTTATCAGCGTTTGCGCCAGGCCCGCGTCGCCGATCTTCTGCGCGGCCAGAACGCCCATTGCCAGGTCAGTGGGAGACACGTCTTCGGGGTGGGTGTTTTGGTGCAGTTCCAGGGCACGGACGATTTGCCGGGCGCGGACAGACTCGCCCATGTCGGCCAGAGCAAGGGCGGCGAGCGAGAAACGGCTGTCGTAGGACGGTTTCCAGGCAGGGGCTTCCGTGAAGGACTTCAATTGGCGGTTTGCGCCGCTCAGGATGTCCGCGCGGACGGGGAATCCGGCATTCCGGGCGAGAGTCAGACCCCAGGCGGCGTCGGCGGTCATCCACAGGTCAGAATGGTCGTTGACGAACCAGCCCCAGCCGCCGTCGCCGTTCTGCATCCGGGCGAGGCGCAGGACGGAGCGGCGGACTTCGTCGCTGAGTGTTTTGCGCTGAACGGCGGGCAGGTTCAGGCCGGACGCGCTTTGGGACAGCAGCACGTCCGGGACAAAGGCGCTCACGGTGGAATCGGTGCTTCCATAGGGGTAAGACGTGAGATAACCTAGCGCGGGCAAGAGGGCCGAGGAGACCGACGGCGACAGGCGGACGTGCAGCACGGTTGCGCCGGGGATGGCCTGCGGGTCCAGCGTGACATCTTTGGAAACGCGGCTGAGAAGCGTGCCGGAGTCCCAAACGTCCGTATCCGCGCCGTGCGGCAGGACGGGAATGGGCTGCTCCGTGCCGTCGGACAAGTTTCCAGCCTGAGCGGTCAACTGCACCGTCACAGGGACGGGCTGCGCGGCGGCGACGTTCCAGGTCAAGCGGACCGGGACGCCGGGCGCGACATCTACGGTCTGCGTCGGGTTGTCCGACACGGTCAAGCCCGTCGCGGCGAGGCGAACCGTCGCATGGAGAGTCGCCGGCGTGTTGTTGTGAACCAGGGCCGTCAGCGTTCCGGTGTCGCCGGCGGTCAGGAAGGGCGGCGTTTCCAGGCGCACGAGCAGGTCTTTGCTGACGGTCATCGTGCCGACGCCCTTGCCGACCAGGGTACTCGCCGTGTGGCCGATACACGTCATGCGCCAGGTTGTCAGCGTGTCCGGCAGAGTCATCTGCACGGTGGCCGTGCCGTCGTTGGCCGTATGGACATCGGGCTTCCAAAGCGCCGTGTCGGGGAAATTGCGGCGGATGTCAATGCTGGTCGCGCCTTTGTCCACGTCGCCTAAATAAAGCGCCTCGCAGGAATCGTCGGTGCTGACGCCTTCGCCCTGGGCGGGCAGCATGGCATCGGCAATAGTCCCCGGCGGCTCCGGTTGGATGGCGTAAATGGCGCTGTCCACGACGCCGACGGAGACTTCGGCGGGAACAGGATGGCCTGCGTCATCTAGCGTCTTGATATGCAAAGTCACCGGGTCGCCGGGATGATAATTCGTGCGGTCCGCAGCCACGGACACTTGCAGCGCGCGGTGCAGGGCATTGACGACCAGCGGGGCGTCGCTGGACAAAAACTGTTTGCCGCTTACGCCGCAGACGCGCACGGAAACGCCGGGCGCGTCTTCGGGGCCGACGGGGACATCCACGCTCGTAGAATGGCGCGCGAGCGGCACGACGATGGTCCGGTACAGCGTGTCGCCTTCCACCGTCACCAGCGCCGACGGGCCGGGATGGGCCGTGTTGATGAGCAGGTGCGCGGTCTCGCCCGGCGCGTATTGCTTTTTATCCAGCACGACGGAGAGATCGGGAAGGCGCGCGGGAATATCTTCGTCGCCGCTGGCAACCCAGACATCAGCCTCCGAGGTAATATGATTGCCGCGCGCATCAGTGGAAGTCAGGCGCAGCGAGAGCAGGCCGGAGCGCGGCGGGGTGATTGTGGTCGTCGCCTGACCCTGCGCCGAAGTCGTAACGTGCGTATCAGCAAGTTGCGTATAAGTGTCTTTGTCGTCCTGCCAGACATCGTAGCCGGACTGAACTTCCACGTCTTGACCGGCCTGCGCCGCCCCGCCCTGCTGCGCGGCCCGAACAGCGACGGTGATAAGGACATTGGGACTGGACACATAAGCCGACGGCGTGGCGGTCAGCGAGAACAGGCCCTGCGCAACGGTGACATCGCTTTCGGCATGAACGCTGCGACCCGATGAGTCGTCTACATCGGCGGTGACGGTGTAAGACTGGTCGCCGTCGCCGGAAGGCGCGTCTTTGGTCGGGACGCGCAAGTGCGCCTGTCCGCTGCCGTCCAAAGTGATGGTCTCATTGATGACCGGTTCGCCGCTGTCCGCCGTGTCGTCCGTCGTGACCCCCGCCGTGTCGCTGCTGTCCGGCCCTGCGCCGCGATAGACGTACAAATCGGTCTTTGCGCCGGAAACGGGTGCGCCGTAAAAATAGGTCGCCGTGACGGTGGCTTCTATCGTCTCGCCCCGGATATAGCGGTCTTTGGCAAAGGTGATGGTCGCCTGATATTCGGGCTTATGATAAGCGGCGACGGAGAACGTCGCCTCGGTGGACGCGCCGCCGAGCGCGGCGTGGATGGTGTAGTCGCCGGTCAGCGCTTCGGAAGACAGCGGCACGGTGGCCGTCCATGAACCCATGTCGTCCGTCGTGACTTGCTGATGGCTGACCAGCGTATCCTGGGCATCGCGCACGTCCAGCGTGACGGCTTGACGCGCGGGCAGCGTGAGCCCCTGCTGCGCCGTAAACCACCGCGCAATGCCCTTAATGTTTGCCGTTTGGCCGGGCCGGTAAACGGGCCGGTCGGTGTAGATGAACGCGCGCAAATGCTGTCCCGTCGGCGATGTGGGGTTCGCTCCTTCGTCACCTCCCGAATCGCTTGCGTCCGTGCCGGGGCTGTTCAAGTCCAGCGCCAGGGCCGTGACGGAGTCGCCGTCACGCACCGCCAGAATGCCCTGGCTTTCGGCGTCGGCCCCCGCCGTCGCAAGCGTTGCCAGGCCGTCCGGCGACGTAGACGCCTGGGCGAGCGTTTTGACGCTGCTCTGCGCCTGGTCATACAGCGTGACGGGCAGGTTCGGCACGGGATGGCCCGTCGCAATGTCGGCCACATAAGCCAGCACGTGGTCGGGATACGTCTTGCGGACGAGGGCCAAATGAGTGACGCGCGCCCAGCCGACGGCAGTAATTTGTTTGCCGTCCTCGCGCGTCTGCGCCGTCACGCGGTACAGCCCCGGCGGCAGGCTGCCGAGCGGGACGTGGGCGAAGAACGAGCCTTCCTCGTCGGCCTGTGTGACGGCATACGTCCAGTGGCGAATCGGCGTGTATTCGCCCGGCCAGACCGGATCTTTGGTGCTGCCGTCGTCGCTGGAGTCGCGGCTGGTGGGGCTGGCGACCATTTCCGGCTGACGGGCCAGTGCGCCCGCCGTGTCCAGACGGTCCACCGAAAACTGCACCGTCCGGGTCTGCAGCAGGCCGTTCAGCGAGACAGTGGGATTTTCGTCCGGCGTCCAGTTGCGGGTGGCCGTCGTGAAACTCAGCTGCGAGGTCGCGCGGTCCAGCGGCACCGTGACGCGCGCCACCGCGTTGTCCGTAACGACAACAGGCAGCGGATTTCCCAG
>CAZZVX010000140.1:0-11560 GCA_964657535.1 Armatimonadota bacterium
CGGGGCGGCATCGGCGCGGTCTGGAACTGTCTGGGCATGGGGCGCGGCTGCGGCTGGAGGGGAGGACGAGCCTGCGGCGTCATCGCCTGGGGCGTGAAGGTCTGGCCGGGGCCGGCAAGTTTGGAAAGGCCGCGCACGGCCCACCGGAAGAACTGATACAGGCCGCGCACGATGGCAATCAGGAAGACCAGAATAAAAACGAGATCATAGATCATTGCTACACCGTCGTCCCCTGCGATCCGCTGCCGCCGCCGGCGTCGTCGCTGCCGCCGGCCATGCGGCTGATGCCGGAACGCATCGCCGTGTCGGCCTGCAGGTTGCGCATATTGTAGTAGTCCATGACGCCGATCTGCCCGGAGCGCAGGGCGTCGGCCAGCGCCTGCGGCACGGACGCCTGCGACTCGACCACTTTGGCCTGCATCTCCTGCGTGTACGCCTTCATCTCCTGCTCGCGGGCGACCGCCATCGAGCGCCGCTCTTCCGCTTTGGCCTGGGCGATCTTCTTGTCCGCCTCGGCTTGGTCGGCCTGCAGGCGCGCGCCGATGTTCTGCCCGACCACCACGTCCGCGATGTCAATGCTTAAGATCTCGAACGCCGTCCCCGCGTCCAGTCCCTTCGCCAGCACGGTCTTGGAGATCGCGTCGGGCCGCTCCATCACGTCCAGATGCGTCGGGGCCGAGCCGATGGTGGTGACGATGCCCTCGCCGACCCGCGCCAGCACGGTCTGTTCGCCCGCGCCGCCGACAAACTGCTCGATGTTCGCGCGCACCGTCACGCGGGCGAAAGCCTTCATCTCGACGCCGTTCTTGGCGACCCCGGCGACGTTCGGCGTCTCGATCACTTTCGGGTTGACCGACATCTGCACGGCTTCAAGAACGTTGCGCCCGGCCAGGTCAATCGCGGCGGCCCTCTCGAACGGCAGGGGGATCTGCGCCCGGTGCGCGCTGATCAGCGCCTGCACGACCCGGTCCACGTTGCCGCCCGCCAGGTAATGCGTCTCCAGTTGGTTCAGATTGACCGGGACGCCCGCCTTCACCGCCGCGATCAGCGGCAGCACGACCCGGTCCTGCGGCACGCGCCGCAGCCGCATCCCGATGAGACTGCCGATGCTGACCCCGCTCACCCCCGCCGAGACCGCCGTGATCAGCAGCCCGAACGGCACAAACCGTAATACCGTCGAGATGACCACGATCACCAGGACAATGACAATCACGACACCGATCAAACCGCCCATGTGTCACCCTCTTCTCCGCGACGCCTGTGTCTCTTCATTGCCGTCATTGTAGCATATCGGCGGGCGTTTACGGACAGGAAGCGACCAGGCGCGGCGCGAAGAGCAGGCGGTCGCCAGCGACACACAGCGCGCGCAGCCCCCGCCACTCCTCCGGCAGCGGCGTCTCGTTCCCGTTCAGGTGCAAATGTCCGTACAGCACCGTCCCGACGTCGTACTGTTTCAGGACCGGCGCGAACTCGTCCAGCGGCGGATAGTGGATCATCGCGATCCTCACCGGGCAGTCCTTCACGGCTTCGAGGCGCCTGGTCAGTCGTGTCACTTCCCGCGCCGTGATCTTGGCGCACTGCGCCCGCTCCGCCTCGGTCATCCCCGGCGTCGGCGCCTGCCAGCCGCGCGTCCCCGCCACGCCGACCCGCCCGTCCGCCGACACGAACGGCGTGTCGTGCAGGCCCGGAGAGTTCAGCGGCCTGTCCGAGTCCCACCAGAAGTCGTGGTTGCCCTTGCACAGCACCTTGACGCCCGGCAGCCCCGCCAGCCACGCCAGGTCCGGCTCGGCGTCCTTGCGCCTCAGCGCCCAGGACAGATCGCCCGGAATCAGCAGCAGGTCGTCATCCTCGACCACCGCCCGGCAGTTCTTCGCGATCCGTGCCGGGTGGTCGCGCCAGTGCTCCCCAAACACGTCCATCGGCTTCGGCTGCGTAAACGAAAGGTGCGTGTCCCCAAGTCCCCAAATACGCGGCATAGCCCCCATTATACCCAAGCGAGTCTCAGGCAGCGCCCGCAGCCGCGAATGCCGCCCGGACGCGGGCGACGTAGTCGGTGAACTCGCCTTCTGCATAAACCGGCCCCTGTGCCGTGTTCCAGTCAATCGCGCGGCCATCGAACGAATCGCCGATGTGACGCGGGTAGATATGGGTATGCAGGTGCGGCAGGCTGTTGCCGTGTATCTCGTAGTTCATCTTGACTGCCCCGGTCAGCGCCTTGACCACCCGCGATACCCTCTGGATATCGTGGATATAGGCGGAAGCCTCGTCCGCACTGAGATCGTGCAGCTCAACGGCGTGTCGTCGGAACACCACGCAGCAGTATCCATTCATGGGGGCGTCTTCGTTGATAGTGAGCCAGGAGGCTTCCAGCGAAGCAACAACATCCAGCGGCACACCCCGTCGGCAGATGACACACTCCTCGCCGCTGCACAATTTCCCCCATTTGTCGGGATCGCCCCACTTGCTCATGAAAATGCCTCCACATTGACCGTTAACGGCGTCGGTTGTCTGCCTCCATGAAACCTCATCCATCAGGGTTGCGGCAGAGGCAAGAGGTACATTGTACCGCGTAATGAGTTTCCCACGGTCTCTGGCTGGCCGATTGGAAGTTTCCGGTTGACGCTCACCCGCCTTTTCCTGGTATAATAAGCCTCACTTATGCTTGTTTTAATCACAGGAGCGGCGGGGATGTTCGGCACGGACGCGCGGCGAATCTTCGCCGAACGCGGCCACGAAGTCATTGCCACCGACGTTGGCCCGGCGGCGACCGGCGACATCCGCCCGATGGACATCACGGATTTTGCCGCAACCCAGGCGTTGGTGCGCGAAGTCAAACCCGATCTGGTGCTGCACCCGGCGGCGTATACCAACGTGGACGGCTGCGAGCGCGACCCGGATCTGGCTTACAAAGTCAACGCCGTCGGCACCTGGGCCGTCGCCTCGGCAGCGGAAGAAGTCGGCGCGGCCCTGGTCGCCGTCTCCACCGACTTCGTGTTTGACGGCGAAAAGGGTATGCCCTACACTGAGTTTGACTCACCAAACCCCGTCAGTCACTACGGGGCGTCCAAACTCGCGGGCGAGAACCTGGCGCGGCAGGCCTGCCGCCGGACGTACATCGTCCGCACGTCCTGGCTGTACGGCGTCCACGGCAAGAACTTTCCGTACACCATTCTCAACCTTGCCAAAACCAAACCCGAACTGCCCATTGTCGGCGACCAAATCGGGACGCCCATGTACACCGTAGACTTGGTGGAAACCATCCTGACCATCATTGAAACGCCGCTCTATGGGGTATATCATGCCAGCAACACCGGCGAAACCAGTTGGGCCGACTTCGCCCGCGCCATCGTAAAGCAAGCCGGGGCAGGGCCAATCCCCGTCCGCGACATCACCAGCGACGAGTACGCGCAGATGTTCGGCTCGCCCACCAGGCGGCCACGCTACAGCGTCATGCGCCACTACGCGCTGGAACTGCTCGGCAAAGACCATCTGCGCCCCTGGCAGACCGCCCTGGACGACTTTCTCGCCGCCGCCAAAGCGCACAACAAAATTTGACAAAACGAACCTAACCAAGTTGCCCCCGCGCAGAGCCGCAACAGCCTACGCCACTGGCCTTTCTCCCTTTCCGAAGGGGGAAAGGTGCCGAAGGCGGATAGGGGGTTTCCGGTGGCGAAGCCGAATAGGGGCCGCACACAAAAATGCAAAAACGAACTTACAAGCAAACGGTGAAACCGGCGCAGACGGAAACTTTCCCTCTGCGCCGCGCGATTGGGAACCTCGCCCGCCACGCCTGACGCCCCTCTTTCCCTCTGTCCCACTCTTTTTGCGAAGGAGAAGGGCCGGGGGTGAGGTCTCTGCTGAACTCCGAGGAACCCATGACCGACGTTTTAACCGAACCGACAACCGAAAAGCCTGATTACAGCCAAACGCTGAATGTCCCCAAAGCCGACACCAAAAACCCGGATGGCCTGGACACCAACCCGGACAGCATCCCGCAGCGTGCAAACCTGCCCCTGCGCGAGCCGGCGGCGCTGGACTTCTGGCGCACCAACCGCGTGTATGAGCAGTCCCTCAAGCCGACCACCGGCCTGGGGACATTCATCCTGCACGACGGCCCGCCGTTCTCCAACGGCAACATCCACATCGGCCATGCCTTCAACAAGATACTCAAAGATGTCGTCGTCAAGTACCGCTCCATGCAGGGCTACAAAGCGCCCTACGTGCCGGGCTGGGATAACAACGGCCTGCCGATAGAAGTGCTGGTCGCCAAAGAGTTCCGGCAAAAAGGCGAAAAGCCCACCCGCGCCGAAATCCGCGCCCGCTGCCGCGAAGTCGCCGAGCAGTGGTACAAAATCCAGCGCGAGCAGTTCCAGCGCTTGGGCGTCAGCGGCGACTGGGACCATCCCTATCTCACGATGACAAAGGAGATGGCCGCGCAGGAGTTGGAAGTCTTCGCCGAGTTGGTAGAACGCGGCTTCATCTATCGCGGCCTGCGTCCCGTCTACTGGTCGCTTGTGGACGAGACCGCCCTGGCCGACGCCGAGATTGAATATGCCGACCGCACCGATTCGTCCATCTACGTCCGCTTCCCGCTGCGCACCGACCCGGACGGCGTCTTCGGCAGCGATATTGACCTTGCCGACTGTTCAACCATCATCTGGACGACCACGCCCTGGACCATCCCCGCCAACGTCGCCGTCGCCGTCGGCGCGGACATTGACTACGTCATCGCCGAACACAACGGGCGGCGCTTTCTTGTCGCCGCCGAGCGTCTGGCCCCGACCATGGCCGCCGCTGGCTTGGCCGACTATACCGTCGTTCGCACGCTCAAAGGCCGCGCCCTGCAAAACCTGATCTTCCAGCACCCCTTGTTTGACCGCGCCTCGCCCGCTGTCTTAGCCGACTACGTCACCACCACGGACGGCACCGGCGTTGTCCACACCGCGCCCGGACACGGCAAGGAAGACTTCGCCACCGGCCAGAAATACAACCTGCCCACCCTGCAAGTGCTGACCGGCGACGGCTACTTCAACGACCAGGCCGGGCCGGAGTTCGCGGGCCTGCCCGTCATGGCGTTTGATAAGCAAAGCCAGACCTGGCAGCGCGGGGAGGGCCAGGAGAAAGTCCTGGAGCGCCTGCGCGAGACCGGGGCACTGTTGGCCGAAGAAAGCATCTTCCACTCGTACCCGCACGGCTGGCGCTCGCACGACCCGCTCGTGTACCGCGCGACGGTGCAGTGGTTTATGAACATTGACCACAACGGCCACCGGGAAAAGTGCCTCCGCGCCATTGATGGCGTCCGCTGGTTCCCCGAAGAGTCCAAGCACCGGATCACCGCGATGGTCGCCGGGCGGCCCGACTGGTGCATCTCCCGCCAGCGCGCCTGGGGCGTCGGCATCCCGGTCTTTTACGCTCAGCCGTCGGGAACACCGCTGCTGACGCCCGACAGCGTCCGGCGCGTGCGTGATTTTGTCAAAACGAACGGCACCGACGCCTGGTTTGACGTGGATCCCAAGGCCATTCTGCCGGACGGATACAAGCATCCCGTGACGGGCGAGACGGAGTTCACCAAAGAAACCGACATCTTTGATGTCTGGTTTGATTCCGGCTCTACCTGCCGCACCGTTTTGGAGCAGTGGCCGGGCCTGTCCTACCCCGCCGATGTCTACTTGGAAGGCGGCGACCAGCACCGGGGCTGGTTCAACTCGTCCCTGATGATCGGCGTTGCGACGAAAGGCCGCGCCCCGTACCGTCAGGTCGTGACCAACGGCTGGACGCTGAACGAACGGGGCGAAAAGATGTCCAAGTCGCAGTTCAACGGCGTCGCCCCCGCCACCGTCTGCGACAAGTACGGCGCGGACGTGCTGCGCCTCTGGGTCTGCTCCACCGACTACTTCAACGATGTCAAAGTCGGCGACAAAATCTTGGACCAGGTCTCGGTCAACTACCGTACCCTGCGAAACACCCTGCGCTTCGCCCTGAGCAACCTGTACGATTTTGACCCGGTCTTGAACGCCATACCCTACGACAAAATGGACGACATAGACCGCTGGGCCTTGCACCGCCTGAACGAGATCGTGCGCCAGTGCAATCAGGCCTACGATGTCTACGAGTTCCCCCGCGTCGCCCAGACGATCCTGACCTTTTGCACCACCGACCTGAGCGCCTTCTACCTGGACGTGCTGAAAGACCGGCTGTACTCCTCCGCCGCCGACGCCCGACGACGCCGCTCCGCGCAAACAGCCCTGTTTGAGATCGTCTCCTCGCTGACACGCCTGCTCGCACCGATCCTGCCCTTCACGGCGGAAGAAGTCTGGCGCAAAGTGCGGATGCCCGCCAAGCCCGCGTCCGTCCTGCTGGCAACCCTGCCTTCCGACCGCGTTGCCTTCCGCAGCCGCCAATTAGAACGCCGATTTGAACCCATTTTGGCCGTCCGTGACCAGGTCAACAAAGCCCTGGAAGGCACGAAAAAGAAACTGGAAGCCGCCGTTACCATCACCGCAGACGCCGACGCTTACGCCGCCCTGCACCCGGAACTCGCCCAACTGCCCGCGCTGTTTCTGGTATCCCAGGTGACGCTGCGACGGGGCGACGCGCCCGGCGTACAGGTGACGGTGGACGGCCCCGCGCTCGGCTCCAAATGCGCGCGCTGCTGGATCTCCGTCGCGGACGGCCTGGACGACCCGGCGGCCTTTTGCGCCGTCGGCTGCACCCGCGCCTGGGTTGTCACCGAAGACCCGGACACCGCCGCCCGCCGCCTGCTGTCCTGAACCCTGAAGGAGAGAACGAACACTGATGCCACATCCGAATTTGACCGCAGAGCAGATCGCCGACTTTAAACAGGCCCTGTTGGACGAAAAAGCGCGCGTCGAAGACGACCGCGCCGACTATGTCAGCCAGGAGCGCGATGACACCGAGGAAGGCGGCACGGACGATCTGGCCGACTACGACCCCAACGATCCCGCCGACGAAGCCTCCAACCTCTTTGACCGCGACCGCGAAATGGCCGCGTCAAACAACATGGCGCGCATCCTGGGCAAGATTGAGCGCGCCCTGCAAAAAATACAGGACGGCACCTACGGCCTGTCCGACATTGACGGCACGCCCATCCCCGTTGAGCGCCTGGAAGCGCTGCCTTACGCGCTCACCACTGTTGAACAAGAAGACAGCGTGTGAAACGACGCGCGTTCTACGCCCTGGCCCTGCTGGTATTTGTCTCCGACCAACTGACCAAGCAATGGGTGCTGCGTGTTTACCCGTCCTGGCCCGACAGTGACGGGGCGTTCAGCCGGGAAATCATTCCCGGCTTCTTCGCCCTGACTTACGTGCGCAACACGGGCGGCGCGTTCGGCATCCTGCCGACCGGGACATTCGGCCTGGCGCTGGCCGCGCTGGCGGCTGCCGTCGCCATTGTGGTCTATACTATACGCGCTCGGTCGCCGCTGCCCCGGCTGCTGGCGTTCGCGCTCGCCCTGCCGCTCGGCGGCTCGCTCGGCAACTTGATAGACCGTGTCCGGCTGCACTATGTGGTAGACTTCCTGGATGTTTACGTCGGCCCGCACCACTGGCCGGTCTTCAACGTCGCCGACAGCGCCATCTGCGTCGGCGTCGCACTGCTGGCAATCTCCTTCGGACGGCAGCCAACGGGTGACAAAACAGCCCCCGCGCCCGTAACAGAAGGAAACGCCCCGCGCGTCCCTTGACCGGGCGCGACAACGAAAGCAAACTCATGCGGCCAATCCTGTTTCATATCGGCTCCTATAGTGTCCATTCCTACGGCGTGATGCTGATGCTCGCCATCGTTTTCGGCGTCTGGGCCGCGACAAGTATTGCCCGACGATGCCGGGCCGCCGACCCATCCTTTCCGGTTTCGCCGGAAGACGTGCTGGATGTCACACTGTGGATCGTCGCTGGCATCGTCATCGGGGCGCGTTTGCTCTTTGTCGCCGTGGACTGGGGCGAGTACAGAGCCCATCCGCTGGATATGTTCAAGGTCTGGCAGGGCGGTTTGTCGTTCCACGGCGGCTTGTTCGGCGTCCTGATCGCGCTCGGCCTGTTCAGCGTTCGCCGCCGAATCCCGTTCCTGCTGCTCGGCGATGTCATTGCCCCGGCGGCCATGATCGGCTACGCCGTCGGGCGCGTCGGCTGCTTCCTGAACGGCTGCTGCTACGGCGCTCCGACCAATCTGCCCTGGGGCGTCCGCTTCCATGACGACGGCATCGTGACGCCGCCCAGCCACCCGACTCAGTTGTATTCGACGGCCCTGAGCCTCGTCTTTTTCGGCCTCTTGATCCGGATGGGGCGACGACCTTCGGCATTTCCGGGACAGGTCGCGTTCTCCTACATACTTTTCTCAGCGGTTGAACGCTTTGTCATGGAAATCTGGCGCGCGGGGACGACCTCGACCGTCGTGGCACTTGGCCTGACCGATGTGCAGTGGCTCTGCATCACCATGGCGGCCGTCGCCGTCGCCGCGCTGGTCTGGCTGCGACGGCGCGCACTCCGCCCGCAGTCCCCGCCGCGACCGGCGCTCCACGCGGCCCGCTCATGACGAGCGGCGGGAAATGACTCTCATGGAAACTCTGCTAGTCTTGGACGACGAGGAGAACATCCGGCTCGACGTGTTCCTCGCGCAGCGGCTGTCGCACCTCTCGCGCGCCCGCATTCAGCGCCTGATCGGGACGCGCGCCGTGACGATCAACGGCCAGTCCGAGAAGTCCAACTACCGGACACGGGCCGGCGACGAGATCGCCATCGAAGTCCCCACGCCCCGGCCTCTGGAGACGGCGGAGGCGGAGAACATCCCGCTCGACATCGTCTACGAAGACGCGGACATCATCGTGATCAACAAGCCGAAAGACCTCGTCGTCCACCCGGCGCCGGGCGCCGAGACCGGTACCCTGGTGAACGCCCTGCTGGCGCACTGCGGCGACCTCTCCAGTATCGGCGGCCCGCTGCGTCCCGGCATCGTTCACCGACTGGACAAAGACACGACCGGCCTCATCGTCGCCGCGAAGAACGACTTCGCCCATGAAAGTTTGAGCCGTCAGATTCAGGCCCGGACCGCCGTCCGCAAGTACAACGCCCTTCTCCTGGGCCGCCTGCCCTTCAAGCACGCCGTGATAGACGCCGCCATCGCGCGGCACCCCGTAGACCGCAAGCGCATGACGGTCGTCCAGGACAGCGAGATGCCGGGGCCGGGCGCGTCCGCGAACCTCTCCCGCAACGTCCGCTCCGCCGTCACTGAGGTCCGGCTGCTGGAACACCTGGTCGAGTTCTCGTGGATCGAAGCGATTCTCCAGACTGGGCGGACTCACCAGATCCGTGTCCACATGGCGTTTTCGGGATACCCGGTGGTCGGAGACGGCACCTACGGCGGCCAGCGCAAGGTCAGCGCCGACCTCATGCGCGGGGTGCCGCTGCAGACGCTCAATCATCTGCTGGGACGCCTGCACGGCCAGGCGCTTCATGCCCACTTCCTCAGCTTCGACCACCCCCGATCCGGCAAGCGCCTCCAGTTCCACGCGCCCCTGCCGGACGAGATCGCCGAATTGCTCGATTACCTACGGCGTCTCAACGAGGCGTATGAACAATAGCTCCCGACAAAGCGAAAGGGACGCCGAGTGGCGTCCCTTTCGCTTGCTGTCATGAGCATGACGGTCATTTATGAGATTGGGCGGCGGCTTCCGCGAAAAGCTGCTTCTGGAGGGCCTGCATCTGTTTGAGGTCGCCCTGTTGCGCGGGCGTCAAAATCGCCATCGCTTTGGCCTGCGCGTCCTGCCGAATCGTCACGGCTTTTGCCTGTTTCGCTTCCGGGCTGAGCGTCGCATCACTCGCCACCTGAGTCATCTGGGCGCGAGCCGCCTCACTAACGGCATTCATCTGGGTCTTCTGCGCGGGCGTCAATGAGCTGTTCAGTTTGGCCGCGAGCGCCCGGCCCTGCGCGATTTCGGCCTGATGCGCCTTGTCGAACGACTGCGCCGCTTGACGCTGCTTTATCACCTGTGTGCGCTGCGTCGGCGTCAGGATCGCCAGCATATCCGTGTCCAGCGCTTTCTGCATGGTCACGAACTTGGCCTGCTTCTGCGCCGGGGTCAGCGTCCTGTCGGCCCGGAGCGCGCCCGCATCTTTGTTGAACTTCTCCATCCGCGCCTTGTAGCGGGCCTGCTGCGCGGGGCTGAGGCTCGAAACGGCCGGGCGGGCCGGCGTGGCCGGCGCTGCCGTCACGGGGAGAGGTGCGGTCAGTACGGAAAGCGTCATCGCCGCCGATACGAGAAGCAGCCGGCTGGTAGGGTGTCGTCTCAAGAGTCAGGTGTTCCTTTCGGGAAGCATAGAGGGGAATTATACCCCAACTCAAGACGAAATAGGTCAGGCATTCGTCCCCGCTTCCCCGCCGCTACGCCTGCTGGTGCAAGTTCACCGTCGCGTCACTGGTGCGGTTGACCGAGGCAATCGCCAGCGCCGGAACGAACCGCACGAACTGATCGGCGGCCTGCCGTTCGTCCGCGAGCAGCGTCTCGGCGACCTGCGCCGTGTCCGCGTCACCGACCGCACTCGCGAAGGCCTTCAGGGCCGTGTACATTCCCACTTCAAACGTCTGCAGGGCAAACAGTTTAATTAAATCCTGCGTCTGCTTGTCCTGGTCGTCGTGGAACGCATTGATGAAATTGCTGCCTTTGGCAATCACTTTGTCCAGCACGCCCTTCGCGCCGGAGGTCTTCCCGCCGAGCGCTTCGATGCGCTGTTCCAGCAGACTTAAATGCGTCTGCGCAACGCTCAAGTGCTGACGCACCGCCGCCGCAACGTCGGCATCGAGTGACTGATCGGCCACGTCCTGCAAGGCCGTCTGTTCCCCGGCTTCCGCCGCGTGGGCGTCTGTGAGGTAGCGCAGTATCCGCTCTTTGGCATTCTCAGGCATCCAAAACTTCTCTTCCTATGTTATAAGACCGGCCCGGCACGGAGGCCGGGCCGGCGGAAACGACTACGACGCGGCTTTGACGCCAGCATCCGCCGTGTTGCGCAGGGCATACGTCGCCACCTGCGGGATCAGGCGAAGCAGGCGCTCGCCGGCCAGTTGTTCTTCGCTGAGAATGGTGTCGGCGAGCTGCGCCGTCTCGGCGTCGCCCACGGCGTTGGCATACGCCTTCAGCGACGTGTACATCCCGACCTCAAAGTTCTCCAGCGCATACGCCTTGATCACGTCCTGGGTCTGCTTGTCTTCCTTGTCGTGGAACACGTTCAGCAGGTCGCTACCCTTGCCGATGATGGTGTTGAGCAGGCTCTTGCCGCCGTTGGGCGAGCCGCCCAGCGCCGTGATGCGCGCGCTCAGCCGGTCCGCCTGCGACTGCGTGACCGTTAAATGGTCCTGCACCGCCGCCCGCACGTCCGGGTCGGTCGCTTCCTGCGCGATGTCCTTGAGCGACCCCAAGCCGCCTTCTTCCGCCGCATGGGCGTCCGTCAAATACCGGAGCAGTCGTTCTTGTGATGTTTCCGCCATGTTAATCCGTTCCTTCTAGGCACAGCCAATGGTCCCATGCCGGTCACTCTTTTACCCATTGTG
>CAZZVX010000141.1:0-11536 GCA_964657535.1 Armatimonadota bacterium
CCAACACCTGCCCGCGCACGCCCAGCAGATTCGCGTCCGGGGCGACCCGGCGGCCCAGGTCGAGCAGGTCGGTCTCGGCGCCGCCCGTCCCGTGCAAGAGCAGCAACGTCGGGGCCGTTTCCGGCTCCGGCCCCGGCTGAAAGACGTGGACAAAGTCCGTGGTAGTTGTCATCTGGTTTCCTCCGGCTTGCTGTCCAGGGGGCGCAGGCCCGCCTCGATCTGGCGGCGGCGCGGCTCCAGGAACGGCGGCAGGGCGAGCGATTCGCCCAGGTGCGCCGGGTCCTCGTCCGACGCGAACCCCGGCCCGTCGGTGGCGATCTCGAACAGGATGCCGTTCGGCTCCCGGAAGTAGAGCGAGCGGAAGTAGAAGCGGTCAACAAGGTCGCTCGTCCCCAGGCCCGCCGCCCGGATGCGCCGCTGCCACGCGGCCTGTGCGGCGTCGTCGGGAACGCGGAAGGCGATGTGATGGACGCCGCCCGCGCCAACGCGCGTCCGGCCCAGGTCGGGCCGCTCGGCGACGTGCAGTTCGGCCCCCGGCCCGCCCGGCCCCATCACGAAGACCGTGACGGCCGCGCCGTCCCGCTCGTACCGGCGGTCAATTCTCATGTTCAACACGTCGGTCAGGACCGTCGCCGTCGGGGCGAGGCGGCGCACGGTCAGCGCCGCGCCGTCCAGCCCGGTGATGCCGCGCGTTGCTGGGACGGGGCTTTCGGCCCAGGGCGTGCCGCCGGGGGCGCCGCCGTCGTCCACCAGGCGCAGGTTCTGGCCTTCGGGGTCGGCGAACTCCAGAGTCAGCCGCCCGCCCAGGTCGTGAATGCCGCCGTGGGCCACGCCCGCGTCGGCCAGCCGCCGCGCCCACCAGTCCAGCGCGTCCGGGCCGGGGACGCGCAGGGCCAGCGCCGCGATGTCTCCCGCGCCGTGTACCGTCGGGCCGCTCTGCGGCCAGTCGAAGAACGTCACTTCCGTCCCCGCGCGGCCCGCCTCGTCGCCGTAAAACAAATGATAGGCCGAGACGTCGTCTTGATTGACGGTCTTTTTGACCAGCCGCAGGCCGAGCGTCTGCGTATAAAACGCCAGATTCCCCGGCGCGTTGGCGGTGACGGCGGTGACGTGGTGCAGCCCCGTCAGTTGTAATTGTGTCGGTTCCATTGTGTGTATGCTCCTTGTGTGAAGTCCTGCCCGAACGGACTATCTCTCCTGCCGCCCCACCGCCCGGCAGAGTCGCCCCAGTTCGCGCTGTTCGGCGGCGGAGAGGATGCGCATCTGGTCGGCGACGACCCGGACGTGTTCGGGCAGCAGCGTTTCGATCAGCCGCGCTCCCGCTTCGGAAAGCGAGACGGTCAGGAAGCGCTTGTCTTCGACGCCCCGCTCGCGGGTGATGAGGCCCCGCTTTTCTAGATTGGCGATCACCAGCGTCAGGTTGCCGCTGGATTTGAGTATCTTCCCGGCCAGGTCCTTCTGGCAGAGCGGCCCCAGACTGTGCAGGGCCTCTAAGACCCCGAACTGGCTGACGGTCAGGTCCGCGTCGGCCAGGCGCCGGTGGACGCGGGCGGAGACGGTCTCCGCCGCCCGCACCAGCTTGACGAACGCGCCCAGGGCCAGCCGCTCGTCGTCGGCGTCTGTCATTTCGGTCATCGCCTTTCCCGCCTTACATTAGTTTGACATTGAACTAATGCGCAGCACGAGGGGAAAGTTCCCGGCGGCAGGAGGAACAAGGCGGGGTGCGGCCTGAAGGGACGCCGCCCGTTTCAACGCGGGCGGCGATTTCAACCGCTGATCTATTTGCCGATCTTCTCTTTCAAGGCCCAGTACATCCGGGACTGCATCCCGTGGGTCTGGACGTTGCCGACGGAGAGGCTCTGGTCGAAGGTCTTGGAGTCGAAGGAGACGATGTCCTCGTTGTAGAGCGCCCAGTCGGACGAGCGGCCCGTGACGACGCAGGAGCTTTTGAAGAGGCGCAGGGTGACAGTCCCGGTGACGCGCTCCTGAATCTTGCCGATGAACGCTTCCAGGTCGTCCTTGAGCGGGTCGAACCAGAGGCCGTAGTAGGCCAGTTCGCCCCACTGCTGGTCAACACTGGCCTTGAACTTGCGCTCGGCGGCGGTGGCGACAAGAGACTCCAGGGCGGCGTGAGCCTTGATCAAGATGGTGCTGGCGGGGCATTCGTAGTTCTCGCGGACTTTGAGGCCGAGCAGGCGGTCTTCCATGATGTCCACGCGGCCCACGCCGTTGTCGCCGGCGATCCTGTTGAGGCGCAGGACCAACTCCAACGGCGCGAGCGATTCGCCGTCGAGCGAGACGGGGACGCCGTTCTCGAAGCCGATGGTAAGCATCTGGGGCGTGGGGTTGGCGGCGTCAATGCTTTTGGTCCACTGATAAATTTCTTCGGGCGGGGCGTAGTTCGGCTCTTCCAGGTGCCCGCCTTCGATGGAGCGGCCCCAGAGATTTTCGTCAATGGACCAGATCTTGTCGGCGGAGACGGTGATCGGGATGTTCTTTTGTTTGGCGTACTCGATCTCCTCGGAGCGCGTGTAGTTGTGTTCGCGCATGGGGGCGATGATGGGCGTTTCGGGCAGCAGGGCGCGCATGACGTACTCGATGCGGAACTGATCGTTGCCTTTGCCGGTGCAGCCGTGGCAGAAGGCGTCCGCGCCGACCCGTTTGGCGACCTCGACGGCTTTGAGGCCTATTAATGGCCGGGCGATGGCGGTGGAGAGCGGGTAGCCCTGGTAGTCGCCGTTGGCGCGGACGGCGGGCCAGCAGTAGTCCGTGACGAACTCGGCTTTGGCGTCGGCGGTGTAGTGTTCGGTGCCGAGCGCTTTGGCCCGGTCTTCGGCGCTTTTGACGTCTTCCTGCGGCTGGCCGACATCCACGGTGACGGTGACGATGCGCTCGAAGCCGTAATCTTCGCGCATCATAGGGATACAAACGGAGGTGTCCAGGCCTCCTGAGTAGACGAGAACGACGGTTTTTGGCATGATGTGTTGGTTCCTTTTAGTAGTCTAGAGTATCGCGACACAGCCGGAAGACCCAGGATTGGAAATCCTAGGCTGCCGAGGAGCAGACTGTCCGCCTGCGCGGACGAAGAGGTTACGGCGCGTTTTCCTCGGAGGCGATTGTGTTATCTTCGGGCAGTTCCCAGGCGGGCCAGAGTTTGTTGTCGGCGTGGTGCTGTTTTTGATGTTCTATATAGCGGACGAGGGTTGGCACGCGAGTAGAGCAGACGGTGTCATAATTATAGCCGCCTTGCCACTTGAAGGCGAATGTTCGTGTGCCATAAGCGTCATTCAGTGCGCGAGCGGACGCGCCCTTGACGGCTTTCATCAATTCGGCAATGCTCACGGTCGTCGGCAGCGTGACGAGAAGATGAACATGGTCGGGCATTCCGTTCAGGGCGAGAATGTCCGCTTTGAGTATGCGGCACTGCTGGCGTATCAAGTCGTGGGCGTGCGGCTCCTTGTCCGGCATCAATAACGGCACCCGATCCCAGGTGGACCAGACGAAGTGATAGTACCCGTTGTTTCGTGAGTGCGGCATAGTGACACCTTTGATTTCCCAGGCCCCCAGAGTACCCAGGATTGAAATCCTGGGCTATCGCGGAGAAGATTGTCCGCCTGCGCGGACGAAGAATTGCTTCTTTCTGCGCCCGCGAAGGCGGGCAGTCCGCTCCTGGGCAACCCAGGATTTTAATCCTGGGTCTTCCGGCTGTGTCGTGCAAATTCACGGACGGCGTCGGTGAAGGCCTCCGGTTCGTCTAAGTTGGCGACGTGTCCGGCGCGCGGAATAATTTCCATGCGGGCGTGCTGCGCGGCGGCGAGGTAGGCGCGTTCGGCCCGGCGGTGGACCCAGTCCCGCTCGCCGTTGAGGATGAGCGTCGGGCCGGGGAAGACGGACAGGCGGGCGGGGAAGTCGCGCCCGCGCATGGCCTTGACGGCGTCCGCCGCCGCGTCCCAATAGGTTCCTGAGTGTATCATTTCGGCGGCCATCGGTGCCGGAAAGCGGGCTTTCAGAAAGCGAGCCAGGGCGCGCGTGAACGCCGGAGCGCCGCGCGGGAAGACCAGCGATTCGCCGGTCAGGACCAGGCGGGACAGCAGCGCCTGCGTGTCAATGGTACTGCCCGAAATGACCAGCCCAGCCACGCGGTCGGGGCGCTGAGCGGCGTAGTCCAGGGCGACGCAGCCGCCGAGCGAGACGCCGACAAGCACGGCGCGGGCGATGTTTTCGCGTTCCAGCGTTTCGTGGATGGCCTGCGTCGCCGCGCGGAACGTGAACGGCGTTGCGGCCCGCGCGCCGTGTCCCGGCAGGTCGAGGGCGACGGTGCGGAACTCGGTTTGCAGTCGGTGCGTCTGCGGCAGCCACATCTTGCGCGTGTAGGAGGCCGCGTGCAGGAAGACGAGGGGCGGTGCGTCCACCGGCCCGGCGATGTCAGCGGCTACAGGATTAATGACAAGATGGCTTTCTGGGCGTGCAGGCGGTTTTCGGCCTGGTCGAAGACGACGGAATGGGGGCCGTCCAGCACGTCGGCGGTGATTTCCTCGCCCCGGTGGGCGGGCAGGCAGTGCATCACGAGGGCGTCAGGCTTGGCGCGGGCCATGAGTTCGGCGTTGACCTGGAAGGGCGCGAAGATTTGGGCGCGTTCGGCGGCCTCGGCTTCCTGACCCATGGAGGCCCAGACATCGGTGTAGACGGCGTCGGCGTCGGCGACGCCTTCGTGCGGGTCGTGGGTCAGGGTAAGCGTCGCGCCGGTGTTTTGCGCCTCATCGAGCGCGGTCTGCCAGAGCGCTCCGTCGGGTTCGTAGCCTTCCGGGCAGGACAGGGAAAAGTGCGCGCCGACTTTCGCCGCCAGCAGAAAGAGCGAGTGGGCGACGTTGTTGCCGTCGCCGACGTAGGCGAGTTTCAGGCCTTCCAGTGCGCCCTTGCGTTCCAGCAGGGTCTGGAAGTCGGCGAAGGCCTGGCAGGGGTGTTCGCGGTCGCTGAGGCCGTTGACGACGGGGATTTCGGCGTGTTCGGCGAGTTCCACGACGGTTTGATGGTCAAAGGTGCGGGCCATGATGCCGTCCACCCAACGTTCGAGGTTGCGGGCGACGTCGGGGACGGTCTCGCGCTCGCCGAGGCGCGCTTCGTAGTAGATGGCGTGGCCGCCGAGTTGGGTCATGCCGGCCTCGAACGTGACGCGGGTACGAAGCGACGGCTTCTCGAAGAGCATGACCAGCGTTTGCCCCTGCGCGAACTGGGTTTGAGTGGCGTCAAACTTGTTGGCCTTGAGCCGCGCGGCGACATCCAGCACGAGTAGGATTTCCTCTTGTGTCAAACCTTCAATGCCCAAGATGTCCCGCCCGCGTAAGCGGTGTTCGTGCAGCACGTCCGCGATGGGTGATGCGCGGCGCGGGTAGGTCATCCGTTGTGACGGTCCCAGCGGCGGCGCGGTGGGCGGTGCGTCTTTCGCAATCACGCCTCCGGCTTGCAACAACTGAATTTCTCGGCGCGCATTGTCTAGGTCTACACCGAGTTTGAACAGAACGTGCGCCGCCAAGCCTTCACCTTCCCGAATCATGCCGAGAAGCAGATGTTCCGTGCCGATATAGTTGTTGTTAAGTTGCCTCGCCTCGTCGTAGGCGAGGTCAATGACCCGCTTGGCGCGGGGCGTCAACTGCATATCCTGGCCCAACCGGCTATCGCCGTGCGCGACTTTCCGCTCGATTTCCGAGCGGGCCCGCTCCATCGAGATGCCTAGTCTGTCAAGAATGCGGGCGGCGACGCTGTCATCTTCGCGTGCCAATCCCAACAAGAGATGTTCGGTGGAGACGTAGTTCTCGCCCAAGCGTCCGGCTTCTTCCTGCGCGTAAAAGACGACTTTGCGCGCCCGTTCGGTAAATCGCTGCCACATGGTTGATGTTCTCCGTGTTGCCGAGAGTACCCAGGATTGGAAATCCTGGGCTGACGCCGAGAAGACTGCCCGCCTGCGCGGGCGCGGAAAGATGGGTCGGATTGTTCTCTCTTCGCCCACGCAGGTGGGCAGTCCGCTCCTCCGTAGCCCAGGATTTCCAATCCTGGGTAGGGCTATCTGCCCCACCAGAGACGGAATGGGCGCTTTGGCGGCGTCTGCGGCGGCACTTCACCTTCTAGCCCTTGCAGTTCCCAAATCACCTGCCGCGTCTTTTCCAAAGAAGCGCCGTGTTGCGCCATAATCCGACCCGCGACGCCTTTTTCCTCACGGATCAGACCCAGCAGAAGATGCTCCGTGCCGATGTAGTTGTTTTTGAACAGACGCGCTTCCCGATAGGCAAAATCAATAGCGCGCTTCGAGGCGGCAGTCAGCACCATATCTTTTTCGTTCACCTCATTGCCAGGGAATGCCTGCTGTAATGCTTGAACTTTCACTGCTTCAGGATTAACGCCTAATTTTCGGAGGATAAGCATGGCGAAACTGTCATTCGCACGGAGGACAGTCGGGGCGGGCGGCCAAACACCTGTATCGGACAGTTTCGCATTCTCATCCTCCATGAACAATCCTACCAGAAGATGGTCTGTGTCTACCTCGTGATGGCCCAGACATTTTGCTTCTTCCTGCGCATAGTACACGACACGCTGCGCCCGCTTGGTAAAAATCTGCCACATGACAAAGTCCCTTCACAGCACCGCCGTCAGGACCTGCATGGCGCGGTCAGTGTCGGCCTGAGTGATGATGAGCGGCGGCAGGAGGCGCAGAATGGTGTCGCCGATGGCGTTGAGGATCAGGCCGCGTTCGAGGGCGGCGGCGGCGACGCGGCGGGCAATCGGCTCGCGCAGTTCGACGCCGACCATCAGGCCGACGGCGCGGATGTCGGCGATCTTGGCGCGGAGAGTCGGCTCGTTCAGGCGGTGGACAAGATACTCGCCCATCGCGTGGGCATTGGCGAGGAGATGGTCTTCCTCGACGGTCTCCAGGACGGCGAGCGCGGCGCGGGCGGCGAGCGGGTTGCCGGCGAAGGTGCTGCCGTGGTCGCCGGGGACGAAGGTTTCCGCCGCCGCGCCGCGCGCCAGGCACGCGCCGATGGGGACGCCGCCGCCAAGACTCTTGGCGAGGGTCATCACGTCGGGAATGACGCCGTAGTGCTGGTAGGCCCACCACTGACCGGTGCGTCCGACGCCGGTCTGCACTTCGTCGAAGATCAAGAGTGCGCCGTGTTTGTCACAGAGGGCGCGGGCGGCGTTGAGATAGTCGCGGTGGGCGGGGTAGACGCCGCCTTCGCCCTGGATGGGTTCTAAGAGGACGGCGCAGGTGGCGGCGGTGACGGCGGCTTCCAGGGCGGCGATGTCGTTGAACGGGACGTAGTGAAAACCGGGCGGCAGGGGCGTGAACGGGGCCTGGTACTTGGGCTGCGCCGTCGCAGTGACGGTGGCGAGTGTGCGCCCATGGAACGAGCGGTGCGCCGTCACGATCTCGAACTTGTCTTGCGCCACGCCCGCCTTGCCGTGCTTGCGGGCGATCTTGATGGCGGCCTCGTTGGCTTCGGCGCCGGAGTTGCAGAAGAAGACGCGGTCCATGTCGCTGAGGGCGGTCAGTTTGGCGGCCAAACGCGCCTGGGGCGCGGTGTGGTAGAGGTTGGACGTGTGAATGAGAGTCGCGGCCTGGTCTTGAATGGCGGCGACGACGCGCGGGTGGCAGTGGCCGACGCCGTTGACGGCGATGCCCGCCAAAAAGTCCAGGTACTCCTTGCCGTCGGCGTCCCAGAGTTTCGCGCCCTGGCCGCGCACGAACGTGACGGGGAGGCGGGCGTAGGTGTGCATCACGTGGGCGTCGTCCAAAGCCCTGACCTCGGCGGCGTCCACGGCGGGCGCGATCTGCCCGGTCTGTTTGTCCAATGTGTAGCGTGTTTCCAGCATGGTCGTAAGAGTCCCTATCGAATCATCGTGCCGACGCCCTCGTGCGTGAATATCTCGATGAGCAGGGCGTGGGGGCGGCGGCCGTCAATGATGTGGGCGCGCTCGACGCCGCCGGCGACGGCGGTGACGCAGGCCTCGACTTTGGGGATCATGCCCCGGTCCACGTGGCCGTCGGTGATGAGCTGGCGGGCGTCTTTGGCGGTCATCTCGGTGATGAGCGAGTCTTTGTCGGAGAAGTCCTGATAGATGCCGTCCACATCGGTCATCATGATCAGTTTGCTGGCGCCGAGTGAGGACGCGAGTTCGCCGGCGACGGTGTCGGCGTTGACGTTGTAGCTCTCGCCGTTCGCGCCGATGGCGACGCTGGAGATGACCGGGATGTAGCCCGCGCCGGTGAGCGTGTGGATCAGGCCAGGGTTGATCTGGGTGACGCGCCCGACGAAGCCGATATCGCCTTTGGTGGTCTCGCGCTCGGCGACGATGAGGTTGCCGTCTTTCCCCGAAACGCCGACGGCCTGGCCGCCCTGCTGGTTGAGGTGCGAGACGATGTCCTTGTTGGTCTTGCCGGTCAGCACCATTTCGACGATCTCCATCGTTTCGGCGTCGGTGACGCGCAGGCCGCCGACGAACTGGGGCGTTTTGCCCAGGCGCTGCATGGCGTCGCTGATCTCCGGCCCGCCGCCGTGGACGAGGATCGGGTTGATGCCGACGTAGCGCATCAGCACGACGTCCTGCATGACGGCGGCCTTCAGCGTGTCGTCCACCATGGCGTTGCCGCCGTACTTGACGACGACGGTCTTGCCCGCGTACTGCTTGATGTACGGCAGGGCCTGTATCAGAACTTCGGCCTGTGTCATTTTCGTGTCTCCCATTCCTGCAGCACGGCGCGCAGTGTCGGCAGGGGCGTCTGCCAGAGCCAGCCGACGTTCAGCCAAAAGGCGGGCAGAACCGCGCTACGATAAATGTCTTGGGCGTCCGGGTGGGCGCGCTCGTAGCGCCCGTCGTCGCCGAGGACGAAGAAGTCGGCCCGCCGCGCTTCGGGGTCGAGTACCCAATATTCGCGCACCCCGCCCGCTTCGTACTCGGCGTATTTCGCGCCCCGGTCGCGCAGGACGCTTTCCGGCGAGATGATCTCGATGGCGATGTCCGCCGGGCCGTCCAAATAATTGCGCTGCAAGTGCGTCAAGTTCTCCTGGGCGATGAACAGAACATCGGGTTCGCGTCCGCGCCGGACAGTATCGAGTTTCATCTGGAACGGGGCCATCAGCACTTCCCCAGCACTCGTGTCGCCGTGATCTTCCAGGAACTGCTTGAGGATACGAACTAAAAACCCCGCGAGAATTTGATGTGGCGCGCTTGCCGGACTCATAAACTCTATCTCCCCGTCCACCCATTCGGCGTAGGTGTCTTCATCGGCCCATTCCAAGAACTGCGCGTATGTCAAATGCTTGGGAGGTATCCACTTCTGGCTCCGTTTGAGTTCAATGACCATTGCTGTTTTCCTCGCTAGAGTTCCGTCGGCAGATGATGCGCGTACATCGCGCGGCAGTCGGCGTGCGTCAGGAGCGTCTCGACAATCTTCGGGTGCGGCTGCGCGTGATTGACGCCATAATCCAGCTCGCCAAGTTCGGGGCGCACGCGGAAGGCGAGTTGTTCTCGCGCGGTCGAAAACTGCGCGTCCACGCCGGGCTTGTTGCCCCGCGCGTCCAGACGCATCCACGTCTGCAAAGTGGTTAAGTAGACCGTGTTCAGCGCATGGATACAATAACCTGTCTCCGGTGTGTCGCCCAGGGTCAGCCTTTGGTAACAAACGCCCGCCGGGACGCCCTGGCCGCGCAGCAGGGCCGCCAGCAGGTGCGACTTGGCGTAGCAGATGCCCTCGCGATAGCGCAGCACGTCGGACGCTTTGGCCGTGACGCGACTGCTGCCGATGTCCCAGGAGTGCGCGATTTCGTCCCGGACGAACTCGAACGCGCCGCGCACGGTTTCGATTCCCGAACGGCCCTCCGACGGCTGGGACGCGAGATAATCTTTGACCGCCGGGTGATCGAAGTTAATCAGCAGCGACGGCTGTAGATAAGAGTCCAGCGGCAGAGGCGTGTGCAGCGTCACTCTTGATTCCCCCCGTTGACGATGGCCTCGGCCTCGATCTCGACGAGGATTTCGGGGGCGATGAGGCGGCTGACCTCCACCATGCTGGTCGCCGGGCGGATGTCGCCGAAGACTTCGCCGTGCGCCCGCCCGACCTGCTCCCACTGGCCGATGTTGACGACATACATCCGGGTGCGGACGACATCGGCCAGTTTCGCCCCGGCCTGCGCCAGCGCCGACTCGACGTTTTTCAGCACCTGCACCGCCTGCGCGTAGGGGTCGCCGATGCCGACGATCTGCCCATTCGCGTCCGTCGCCGTCGTGCCGGAGACGTGGACGACGTTGCCGACGCGCACGGCCCGCGAGTAGCCGACGACGGGTTCCCAGGGCGTCCCGCTGCTGATGTTTTGGCGTGACATCTTTTTATGCCTCATAATCCACGCAAACGGCGATGGCTTTGGCAATTGCCTCGACTGTCTGTTCCTGTAATTTGCCCAAATGTGCAGACATTCTCAGTATCGAAATAGCCCGCGTTTGGAAGGTGTCGGCGGCTGAGAGTTTAGTCAAACGGTTATTGGCGTCGGGAGCGACCTGAACGCACCAGGGATAGCCAACGTAGGCTGACCTCCAGCCGGTGAGCGGGACAACCAGGCGCACGGGCAAGCGTCCGATGCCGTCCGCGCTGATGACGACGCAGGGACGCGACTTTTGTATCTCGGAGCCAACGGTTGGGTCCAAGTCTACCTGCCATACCTCGCCGCGTTTCGGATTAGGAATCATGAGCGTTTTCCGCCTCATCATCGAGAAATGGTTCGCCATCCAGTGCAGTGAAGGCGGTCAGTTCCCGCTCGGCAGGTGGCAAGGCGAGGTCGGCTTCGTATTCGGGCGCGGCGGCCTCTGCGGCTTGGGCAAGAAGTCTGTTCCGCTCGGCGCGCGGCAGGGTCAGCAGGTAGGCGGCATCTATGGCTTCCGGGAAAGACTTGTCGGTAAGTGTCGCGGTCAGGCGCGCGCCTTCGAGCAGCGTCAGCGGGGTCAAGGGACGTAATATTCCGTGTTCGTAAACCAGTTCGACGGTGGTTGTCATTCGTGTCCTCCCTTTAGGTGTGGTACTCGGCGTTGATTTTGACGTAGTCGTAACTGAAATCGCAGGTCCAGACGGTGGCGGTTTCGCCGCCGGGCTGGTGGAAGTCTATGAGGATTTGGACTTCTTTGGACTTCATGGCTTCGGAGACGACGTAGCCGTTGAAGTCGGTGGGCATCCCCTGGCGGTAGACCGTGGTGCCGGCGAGGGCGATCTCTACGCAGTCAGGGTCAAAGGCGACGCCGCTGCGCCCGGCGGCGGCGAGGATGCGGCCCCAGTTGGGGTCGTTGCCGAAGAGGGCGGTCTTGACGAGCGGCGAGGTGGCGACGGTCTTGGCGACGGTGCGCGGGAAGCGGGCGCGGTCTTCGGGCGAGAGGTCGCGGCCCTGGGCGGCGTAGGCGGCGACCAGGTTTTCGGGCGGGGCGACGTTCTGCACGGTGACTTCCACGAGTTTTGTCGCGCCTTCGCCGTCGCGGGCGATCTCTTTGGCGAGGAACA
>CAZZVX010000142.1:0-11526 GCA_964657535.1 Armatimonadota bacterium
CGCGGGCCATGGCCGGCGAATGAAATGTTCGTGTCAACCGACCCGGCTCGTCGCTGACCTGGCCGAGTTCGTCGCAATGCCGCATCAACTCCCGCGATAGGTGCTGTAGGCCCATGGAGTGCAAAGCAGGGGGACGTGGTAATTCACGGATGTATCGGCGACCCGGAAGCGGATCGGCACCCGGTCGAGGAACGTTTTTTCCCCGAAGTAGTCGCCGACGTGGAACGTCTGTGTCGTCGCCGTGGGCGTTCCGGGCCGGTCCGACGCCCAGACGATGTTGCCGTCCGCATCTTTGCTCGTGACGGCCGGGACGAGGCGCAGTCTGATCTGGACGCCGCCGTTCGAGTTCTCTTTGTTGAGGACGGTGACGGCGTAGCGGTAATGCGCCTGGCGTTCCAGCGCGCGGACGAACTGCGCGGGCAGGTCGCCGCTCCCGTCCAGTGTCGCCAGGGGTGCGCCCGTGTCCCCACGTGCCAGGGCGACCGGAGCCGTGCCCCGCGACTGCCCGGAGGCAAGCCGGACGGCCTTGATGTCGGCAGTCCGGCCCGGCGGGATGTCCGTCGTGACCATGCCGGTCGCCGTCAACTTTTCGAGGATCGCGGACGCCTGATCGGGCAGCGCCTGCCGCACACTCTCGGCATCGAGAGTGACCCGGAACGCGCCGTAATTATGGACGGCCTCGACGGCGTGTGCGGCGGACAGGTCATCGGGCGTCAGGCCCGGCTTGTCCTTCTGCGTGATTTTCAGCGTCGAGGTGGTCAGGCCGACGCTCGCGACCGTGGCGTCGGCGATCCGGGTCGCCGGCGTGAACGAGGCGGCGTCTTTGGCGTAGAGGGCGTAGACGGATCCTGGCGTGACGCCCTGGAGCTTCCCGGCGTCGAGGGCGAGACCGTCCGGCGGGACGACCGACACCAGGATGGAGGGCGCGGGCGGTTCCGCGCGCCCGCCTAACAGGCGCGTGTTTGGGTCGCCGCCGAGCTGCGGACTCTGGTCGGAATACTTCTGCTTGAAGACCGCATTGACCTGGTCGAAGACCTGCTGGTAGGTGGTCTGCGGCGTGGCCCGCGCCAGCGACTGAGACAGGGCATCGCTGAGACGCCCCAGGCTGACGCCGTTCTCGTCCCGCGTCTCGAACGCGCAGGCGTCGTTGGCGCAGGCGGAGATGACGACGTAGCCGGGCCGGTCGAGGTCGCTGACGACGACGTTCGCGGGGCGAGTGTTCGCACCGCGCGATGCGGCGAGCGGTGCGGGGGCGACCCCGTACTTCTCGCGACGCCACCGGACGTATTCGGCCCAGCTCAGGCCGCGCTTTTTGGCCGCGCCGCGCGTGACGGTCGCCGAGTGGCAGCAGTCGAAGGAGAGGGTCACCTGCGCGGGGCCTTTAGCTTTGAGATTCTTCAGGATGCGGGCGAGTTCTTTGCCCGTGATCTCGTTGCTCTGGTCGTCCTTGTAGTCCGCAGGCACGATGCTGTCGTCCAGGCCGCCGGGCGAGGTTGCGTCGGGGACCTGCGAGCCGTGGCCGGAGTAGTGGATGTAAACGATGTCGCCCGGCCCCGTCCGCGCCACGAGCGTATCGAGCGCGGCCAGGATGGCGGCCCGCGTGGTCTGTTTCGGGGTGTTCAGGACCGTGATCTGTCCCGCCGCCGGGCTGGGGTCGAACTTGAACGTGGACACCAACGCGGCCTCGATGCGCCTGATGTCCTCGTCGCAGTCCAGGTTCGGGAACAGGCCGGACTTGTTGTAGGCGTCATAGGTCGAAATGCCGATCAGCAGCGCGCGCTGATGGCCGTCCTGGGCGCGCGCCGGGAACGGCCCAAACAGCGCCAGTGCCGTGAAGGCGAAAATCAGGCAGAGCGTGTGGCGGTGACCGCGTTTCATTTTCTTCTTCCCGATAATACCCGTGTGCGACGTATTATTCTGACGTCTAAGAGCCTGTAAAGAGACTGCCCGGCGACTGAAGTCGCGGCTAAAAGGTCACAAAGTCGCCCTTCGGCGACTAAGACTTAGCCCGCGCAGGCGGGCTTTGTGCTCTTGGTGGCGCGGTTTCAACCGCCGGCCAAGACTTTCTTGATACACTCTTAAGACGCAGACGGCGTGCCGTCCGGTGGTTTCCGAGGGAACAGCGCGGCTGTCAAATGCTTAACAGTCACCGGCAGCAGCGAAGCAGCGGCTCGGAGTCGCGCAGGGTGATTCGGTGGCTGCGGTCCACGGACAGGCACTTGTTCTGTTTCCAGACGGACAGCGCCTGGTTCACGCGCACGCGGGACGCGCCGACGAGGCCCGCCAGGTCCGTCTGCGTCAGCCGGATCGGAATCAGGGTGCCGGCGGGGGACGGCCGGCCGTATTCCTGGGCGAAGGCCAAGATCTGGCGCGCGACCCGGCCCGAAACGTCCAGTGTCGCCATCGCCTGAATCTGCGCGTTCGCGAGCCGGACGCGGCGGGACAGCACGCCGGCCAAGGCGACGGTCAGGGCGGGGAACGAGTGCAGACACTCCCAGAACTCCGCCCGGCCCATCCAGAACAGCACGGTCGGCTCCAGGGCGACGACATTGGCCGACCGGCCCATGTGGTCAATCAGGCTCATCTCCCCGACGACCTCGCCCGCGCCCAGGATCGCGAGGATGACGTCCGCCTCGTCCTCGCCGTCGGTGTAGATCTTGACCGTGCCGCTGTAGATGATGTAGACCACCTCGCCGGGATGCTCCGCCGCGATGAGGGGGCTGCCCTGCCCGCACGTCCTGCGGTGCAGCAGGTCGTTGACGCGCGTGAGCTGCTCCAGGGTGAGTTCCCGGAACAGTTCGATTCGGCGCAGCAGGGTCGGATCGGCGAAGGCGGGCATAGGACTCCTTTATGACGGCGTGACTGCCCCCATTAAACAGCATCGCCTGCCACTTGTCAAGCCCTTCAAAATGTGATTTAATAGCGTAGTTCCCCCAGAACGATCGGTCCTGGGTAAAAGAGTGTCTATGAGAACCGAGCCTCGACCGCAGCGACTCCCCCCCGGCCCGGCACTGACCGTGCTTCTCGGCGGTCTCGTGTTGAGCGGCCTGTGGCCCAAACTCTCGACGCCGTCTCATCCGCAGGCGACGGTCAGAACGGCGGCCTTCATCTTTCCGGGAGCGGTCGGCGCGGACGCGGCCTGGGTCGTCGGGCTGGCCGCGCTGGGAGTCGTCGTACTCGGCCTGCGACGTCGCCGGTCGGCTCCGACGCGGGAGGCCGTGCCGGGCACGGCGACGTTCCTGTTCACGGACATCGAGAACTATACCGTCCATTGGGAACGGCTCGGCAAACGGTTCGGGCCGGTGAAGGAGGCGCACGACCGGCTGCTGCGCGCCCTGGCAACCCGGCACCACGGCCACGAAGTGGTCACGACCGGGGACGGCTTCTTTTTCGTCTTCCCGACCGGCTCGCTCGCTATCGAGTTTTCCATCACGCTCCAGGCCGTCGCGCGGCAGGATTCGGGGCTGGTCGCGGCCCTCGGCCCGGTCACCGAGATGCTGCCGAACGGGATCAAAGTGCGCGTCGGGATGCACTCCGGCGAGCGGGTCGAGACCGATCCGGGGACTTATGACGGGCCGAACACCAACAAAGCCGCCCGCATCTGCGGGGCCGGACACGGCGGGCAGATACTGCTCTCCGAGGAGACGTACCGGGAGGCCCGCCTTAACCTATCCCCCGAAACTACCTGCCTCGACCTGGGACAGTACCGGCTCAAAGGCATCTCCGAGGACGTGCTGATTTTCCAGGTCGTGGACCCGCGCCTGCCGGAGCGTCAGTTCCCGCGCCTGAACGCTTCGACGCCCGACCGTGTTCACCTGCCCCGCTTCCTCACGCCGTTCCTGGGGCGTCAGGAAGACGTCGAACGCCTGCAGCGACTGTTGACGGAGGAACAGCGGCGGCTGATCGTCCTGGTCGGTCCGGGGGGCGTCGGCAAGACGCGGCTGTCCGTGCAGGCCGCCGAAGGCGTCGCCGAGCGCTACCCGGACGGCGTCTGGTTTGTTGACCTCGATTCGGCGGCCACGCCCGGCGATATATTCGCCCGCCTCGTCCTCCGGCTGCCGCTCTCCTCCGAGAATGAGGCTGAACCCGATGACCGGCGAGTCGCCAATTACCTCGCGGGGAAGACGCTGCTGCTCGTGCTGGACAACCTGGAGCAGATCGAGCGCCCGGAGGACGCGCTGCGCGCGCTGCTCGACTCTTCCCCCACGGTGCAGTGTCTGGCGTCGTCGCGGGACAGAGTCCTGCTCAACGGCACGCAGACTTATTCCGTCCCACCGCTGGCCGTCCCCGGCGCGTCGGGCAGCGACCCGGAAGCCCTGCAGACTGTGGAAAGCGTGCGATTCTTTGTGGAGCGCGCCCGGAGCCACGACCAGGATTTCACCCTAACGCCCGAAAACGCGGCCTCGGTCGCCGCCCTGTGCCGACAGCTCGAAGGAATACCGCTTTCTTTGGAACTCGCGGCGGCCGGGACCACGCAGATGACGCCGGCGGAGATCGTGACCGAGATCAAAACACATTTGGACCTCCTTCAGTCGGGGTACGACGACCTGCCCGAACGACAGCGGACAGTGCGGGCGTCCATTGACTGGTCCTACGGCCGGCTTCAGCCTCCCGAAAAGCTTCTCTTCGCCCGACTGGCCGTGTTCGAAGGCGGACTGACGCGCGAGGCCGCCGCCGCCGTCGGCGACCCGGAGACGCCCGAACTGCTGCGCCGACTGACGGAAAAATCCCTGCTCAAGCGCCACGAGTCTCAAGGCCGGACGCGCTACCGACTGCTCAACACCACTAAACTCTACGCGGGCGAACAACTCGCGGCCCTGGAGGACGCGGCGGCGGTCCGCGAGCGTCACGCCCGCTTCTATGCCCGGACGGCGCAGGAGCGCTTGACGCATTTACGCACCGACGGCGAACTTGAGGCGCTTCAGGCGCTGGAAGATGAGACGGACAACCTGAAAGCCGCCCTGCGCTGGTCCTGGGACGTCGGGCAGTTTGCGCTGTGTGGCGACCTGGCACTGGCACTGGGTGCGTTCCTGGAGCGGCGCGGGCGGCACCGCGAAGCGCGGCCCTATGTTCAGCAGGGCCTCGACGCCCTCGCCCAGAGCGGCGACGCGGACTCGCCCGTTTACGCGGCCCTGCTGCGCGCCCGCGCCGGTCTTGCCCTGGACGCCTTCGACTACGACGACGCCCGCGCCGACGCCGCCCGGCTGCTGGCGCTTTCGCGGGCGCAGGGCCGTCCGCTGGGCGTGGGGCAGGCGCACAACCTGCTGGGCATCGCGGACCGGAGCGAGAAGCTCCACGCGGACGCCGCCGCCCATTTCCGGGCGGCGCTGTCGTGCTTCCAGGAGCAGGGGGAAGCGTCCGCCGCCGCCGCCGCGCAGAACAATCTGGGCGTGACACTAATGGAAGACCCGTCCGGCGATAAAGCCGAGGCTCAGCGCCTGCTGAACGAGACGCTCGCCCTGCGAAGGGCCGGGGGAGACCGACGAGGCACGGCGGAGGTGCTGACCAATCTAGGGAACCTCGCCGAAGCGTCGCACGACTTCGACGCGGCGGGCCGGTACTATGCCGAGGCGCTGGCCGGCGAACGTGAGCGACGGGACACGTTCGGCATCGCCAGGGCGCTGTCCAACCTGGGCGAAGTGGCCGAGGCGCAGGGCCGACTGGCGCAGGCGGCCCGGCTGTACGCCGCCGGGCAGCACCTGTTCGGGCGGGTCAACTCGCCGTACCAGAGTTACACGCAGGGACTGCTGGACCGTCTCGCGGCGCAGCACCCGTCAGCGTATCGGAGTCAAGCGGCTTCTTTCCAGGCGGCCACCGAGAAGTCGGAAGATGCGCTGGTCGCGTGGGCCGTCGGCGATGAGCCGCAGGCCCCGGCGTGAAGTCCAGCCTCAAGGTCAAAGGGTTGAGGTCGTCCTATGGGCGTAGCCTTTGCTCACGTCTCACCGCCAGTTGCCGATGAGGATGAAGGGCGCCCAGTAGAACGGGTGCGCATAGGGCGCACCGGCGGGCGGAGTGAACGGCGGCAGCGAGGACAGAGCCGCGCGGTCCGACGCGCTCGCCACCGCCTCCGTCCCGCGATGCGCCTCGCTCGCCGGCGCGGACAGGGCGGCGGGCGCGGCCTTCAGCAGCGAGAGCTGGGCCCGGCGCAGAGACTCCGACGGAGGCTCTGAGGGCGAATGGACGCGGCGGCGGTAGAACGCCGCCATCAGGACCGGCGTCACGTCGTCCGAGACGGGCCACAGGCTCGCCAGGACCGACCGCGCCCCCAGACGCTGCGCCAGCGCCCCGAATCCCTCCACCTCACGGCCCGTCGAGCTTTTCACCTCCATCGCCGTGTCGCATGCGGACAGGGTGAGGAGAGACACCCCCCGGAAGCGCTGCGGGTCCGATTTGAGGTCCGCCACGCTCAAATGCCCACCGTCCCCCAGCAGCAGGAACGAGTCCGCGTCCGTGGGGCGCAGGGCGAAGTGGCTGGCGATGTGGACCAGCGGATAACGCCCCGACTTCAGTCCCTTGATTAAAGCCGCCTGCGTGAACTGCGGGTCGAGCAGGCGCATACCGGGCAGCAGGCCGCCGCTGTCGCGCGGCTCGTGGACGATGCTGGTCAGTTCGCGCTCCACGCCGGGCAGGGCGGGCGCCCCGTCCCGGCTGGTGGAGACGCCCATCCCCAGCACGGACAGCGGCGGCGCAGCGCTCGCCTCGCGGCTGCCTCCGGCGAGGGTGATGAGTTCGGTCTTGTAATCCTGGACGACGTAGCGCTGCGTGCGCGCGTTGTAGAGGGCGGCGGGGGGAACGTAACGCAGGGCGTCGTCCAGGGAGAGCAGGAGGGTCGTGGCGTGGGCGTCGTCCAAGTCCTTCTGAATCGGGGCAAAGACGAGGTCGTAGAGCTGGCCGGCGAGCGGGCGCGGGTCAAGTGTCGGATCGGTGAGCGCCTGCCGGAGTTTATAGACAAGTTGGTAGAGGTCTTCGGCCTTGACCGCCGTGGAGCGGGCGACGGTGCGGGCGGGGCTGCCGTCCGCTGCGGGCGTGACGACGATGGAGTAGAGCGTGTCGGGGGCGACGATGGTGTAAACGGCGACCGTGCCGGGCTGGAGGGCGGCGGCGAGGTCTTGAGTCCCGGCGGTATCCGGGGGCGCATCAGCGGCGGTCGAGGGCGCGCTGAAGTCGGCGTCGGCGTCGTGGAGTACCTGGGCGAGTTGGGCCTGGTCGTCCTGGACCTGGGCGGTAAGTGCGTCGAGGCGGCTCTGCTGGGCGGGGGTGCGCTCCCTGTCGGCGGCGAGCGCCTGCTGCTCCTGCCCGTGTGCAGTCAGGGCGTCGGCGGCCTGCGCATAGGCGGCCGTCCAGCGCGCCTCGCGCCGGGTGAACACGACGGCGCCGAGGGAAATCGAGGCGACAGGTTCACCTTGACCGGAGTGACTGCTTTGAAGGAAGTCGTAGAATTCCTGCTCTTTAAGCATTTTGAGGACCTGCTGCGCTTCGGGGAGTCGTCCCTGGACAATGAGCAGATCGGCGAGGGTGCGGTAAGTATTCGCTTTGGAAGTCAGGTAGGTTTTCTGAATCTGTCTATTCAAGCTCTGTATGTTCTGACGAATGTCTTGGTAAGCGTTGACGGACTGCTTGCCGTAAAATATCGCGGCCCCGGCGTCGCCTATGGACTCGCACGCGGACATGAGATTGCTGAGCGTCACCGCCTCGCCGTTGCGGTCCGCGACCTGCCGCTCGATGACGAGCGCCTGCTGGTCGTAGGCCCGTGCAGGCACGGGCTGGTTCAGGTCGTCGTAGACCTCGCCGATGTTGCTGAGCGTCACCGCCTCGCCGGCCTTGTCCCCCGCCAGTCGGCGGATGGGCAGCGCCTGCTCGTAGTAGTCCAGCGCCTGGGCGTACCGACCGGAGGAAAGGCAGGCGTTGCCGATGTTGTCCAGCGTCGCCGCCTCACCCGTGATGTTTCCGACCTGTCGCTGCAAGGGCAGAGCCTGCTGAAAATAATCCAGCGATTTCCCGTACTGACTCAGGTGGCCGTAGGCCACGCCGGCGTCATTCAGTGTCGCCGCCTCGTCTGCTCTGTCCCCGGTCAGCTGCTCGATGGGAAGCGCCTGCGCGTAATAGTCCAGCGCCTTATCATACTGGCTCAGATGGTCATAAGCCACGCCAATGCTGGTGAGCGTCACCGCCTCGCCTTTCTTGTCCCCCGCCAGTCGACGGAAGGGTAGGGCCTGCGCGTAATAATCCAATGCCTTAGCATATTGGCTCATGTAATCATAGGTCATGCCCATGCTGGTGAGCGTCGCCGCCTCGCCGGTCTTGTCTCCGACCTGGCGGCGGAGGGGCAGGGCCTGCTCGTAGTAGTCCAGCGCCTTATCGTACTGGCTCAGGCCTTCGTAGGCCACCCCCATGTTGCTGAGCAACATCGCCTCTCGCAAACGGTCCCCGGCCTGCCGAGCAATCGGGAGTCCCTGCTGAAAATCTTCGAGCGCTCGCACGTACTGACCTGTGAGTGAATAGCAGTTGCCGCTTCTGTTGAGGTCCAGCGCCGCGTCCTTCCGGTGCATGGTTTTGTCCAACGCATAGGCCGCCTTGTATTCAGCGATGGCGGCGGCGTACTCGTAATTCGCGGCCAGTTGTAAGGCGCGGGTACGGTGCGCTGCGGCTTGCGGGTCGGGGGGCAAATCCTGTGCGGGGAGGCGGCCGCCGTTGAGCAGCAGGCCGAGCAGGACGACGGCGACAGAGCGATTTCGGCGGGACATCACTGGTTTCGCTTTCCGGGACAATTTTGACTGCCGTCAGTGGCCGATGAGGACAAAAAGCGCCCGGTGTCATTGTAACACGCCCCGGCACGAAAAACAAGGATGCGCGAGGGGCAATCGCACGGAGGAGGCCCACCACCTTGTTCCCTCGTTCCTCGCTCACAGAGTCTTCACACAATGGGAGGACTCGGAGTGTGGCTACTGCCGGGAGTATTCGGAGCGTAAACGTGACGCTGAATTCCTAATCCTCCCATTGTGGGAGGACCCTGCGCAGCAAGGAGGTGGGTTCCGGGGCTGATGTGCGATTGCCCGGATGGTTACGCATTTAACAGCGGGGCTGTGCGGAACGACACAGCGGGCATCGTCGTCCTGGGCTAAAATATAAGCAGCACCTGTCACGCTGGTTCTCAGAAGGCAGGCGGAGTGAGGAAAGGATACAATGTCAATGAATCTGTTACAAAGCACTACCCTCGGTCAGAGAAGGGCCGGACTTCTTGGAGGCGTCTCCCTGTTCGCGGCTTTCTGTTTTGGGGCCGTGGTCCCCGCGATCTCCGACCCGCAGACACCGCTGCCACGGCCCGCCCACATCGTGATCGTGATCGAGGAGAACAAAGGATACTCCCAGATCATCGGGTCACGCGACGCGCCGTACATCAACGGGCTGGCGCAGCAGGGCGCCCTGTTCACGAACTCGCACGGCCTGACGCACCCCAGTCAGCCCAACTACTTCGATCTGTTCGCCGGTTCCGATTTCGGCGTACACGACAATAACACGCCGAAGCGGCCCCTGCCGGGGCCGAGCCTGGGGGGCGAACTCAAGGCGGTCGGCCTCCGATTCCGGGGATACGCCGAGGACCTGCCGGGTGTCGGCGCGACCGATGGGACGGCGGGGAAATATGCCCGCAAGCACTGCCCCTGGGTGAGTTTCCAGGACGTGTCGCCGACGGACAGCGTCCCGTTCTATGAGGACGGCTCGCTCAACAACTTCCCCACGGACGCCGCCGGCTTCGACCGCCTGCCCACTGTCTCCTTTGTCGTGCCGAACCTGGACAACGATATGCACGACGGCTCCATCAAGCAGGGGGACGGCTGGCTCCAGGCCCACCTGAGCGACTACGCCCAGTGGGCCAAGACGCACAACAGCCTGCTCATCCTCACGTTCGACGAGGACAACACCAAGGCCATCCAGCCGAACACGATCCCGACCATCTTTTACGGGGGAGACGTGAAGCCCGGCGAGTACTCCGAGGAGATCACGCACTACAGCGTGCTGCGGACCATCGAGCAGATGTATGATCTGCCGCAGGCCGGACAGAGCAGCGCCGCCGACCCGATCACCGACATCTGGGACTCGTCCGCGCCCCAACAGGCCGCCGCGCCCGCGATGTCCTCGGAAGGCGGGACCCAACCGCAGGGATGATCTCCATTTCCTCCCGTTCCCGCACGGGTCGCCTTCTTTTGAAGGCGACCCGTGCGGGAATTTGTTCTTCTCTTCTCGCGAAGGCCGGCAAATTTCTTTGAAGGACTTGCCGATTCCGTAACTACGTGGTAGACTGTTGCAAATGGAACCCCAAGCCGAGCACGATCCACCGGAAGCGCCGGGCCAGGGCCGGCCGCTGAGTCCGCCCTCCCTGTGCGACCACGGCGCCGCCGTGATGGCGCAGAGTCTGGCGAATATGCTTTCCCACGCGGAAGGCGTGCGGCAAAGTGCCGAGACGGAGTCCGTTCACCAGATGCGCGTCTGGTCGCGGCACTCCCGCGCGGCGCTGGAGATCTTCGGCTGCTGCTTCGGCGGCGAAGACTTCCAGGAGATGGAGCGGGAGGTCAAACGGATGGCGGGGTCGCTGGGCGAGGCCCGCGACCTCGACGTCATGATCGAGATGCTGGGCAAGCGCGCCGACGGACTGCCGCCGGAGCAGCGCCCCGGAATCGACTCTTTTATCGCGGGCCTGCGGCGTCAGCGCGAGGCTGAGCAGAAATTGGTCATCCAGGCCGTCGCCCGCCTGCAGCGGTACGCCCCGCTGCGCCGGCTGGACCGCCTGGTGAAAGACAGCGCCGAAACCACGGCACCCGTTCCCGGTCGTCCTGTCCGGGGGAAGAAGAAGCACCGTCATGGCTAAAGCAAAACCCGTCGCGGGCCTGAACACGCGGTCGTCCGTCTTTGTCAACACGGCCCTCATCATCAGCACGCGCATCGGGGAGATGCGGGCCTACGAGCGGTATCTGTCGGAGCCGGACCGGAGCGATGAACTGCATCAGATGCGCATCGCCGCCAAGCGCGTCCGCTACACGATGGAGATATTCGAGCCGGTCTATGTCCGGTATACGTCCGTCGGCGTCGGCTTCTCGGAGGCCATCGCGCAGGTCAAATCTATTCAGGAACACCTCGGCGCCGTCCACGACTCCGACGTTCTGGTGCCGCAGCTCACGGCCCACCTGGGACAACTGCTCAAGCGCGGCTACGGCGGGGACAAGCGCGGCGACCTGGAGGCCGGCGTTCACCTTGTGGATTTCGATTCGTGCCAGGGCCTGCTGACGATGTGCCAGGAGATGCGCGCCCGGCGGGACAAGAACTTCCAGAAGCTCCTGGCAGAGTGGCAGCGACTCCAGGAAGAGCAGTTTTTCGACCGCCTTCAGGACGTCCTGAAGGCGGCGATCACCGAAACCGACGCGCGATGACAGTCACTGGGGATGGCGTTCAGCAGTCAACCGGGGGAAACTGGCTGAGGCAGGCCGGGAAGGGCGTGACGGTCCATGTCCTGGCCGGTTCGTTCGCCGCCGG
>CAZZVX010000143.1:0-11479 GCA_964657535.1 Armatimonadota bacterium
GATCAAATGGGCCGTCAGCAGGCTGGCGTCCTCATTGGAAGCTTCCGGCGCGAGGAGAAGCCGGGTCAGCCCCTCGACGCCGAGCAGGTCACGGCGGCTGGGGCCTTCCTCGGTCACGCCGTCCGTGTAAAGGAGCAGGGTGTCACCGGAGGCGAGGACGGTCCGGCGCTCGCCGTACTCGGCCTGCTCGTGGATGCCCAGCGGCGAGCCGGTCGGCCCCAGTTCCTCAACGATGCCGTCGCAGGCGCGGCGCAGCAGGGCCGGTTCGTGGCCGCACGAGGCGTAAGTCAGCGTCCGTGCGCCCGTGTCGTAAAGCCCGACGAAGAGCGTCACGAAGCCGGCCAATAAATCGTGCAGGGTGACGATGCGGTTGAGTTCGCCCAGGCCTTCGGCCAGCGTACCGGCCTGGTACAGAAAGCCGCGCAGCATGTTGCGGACGGTGGCGACCTGCGAGGCGGCGGCCAGGCCCTTGCCGGACACGTCGCCGATCACGAACGCCCAGCAGCCCTTCTCGATGGGGAACACGTCGTAGAAGTCGCCGCCGATGCTCGCTTCGCGGAGGGCGGGCTGATAGAACGAGGCCACTTCCAGGCCCGGCACCTGCCGGGGCGCTTCCGGCTGCAAGGCCCGCTGCAGGGTCGCGGCGACCGTGCGCTCCCGCAGCGCCGAGCGCGCCGCCTTGACCGCCGCCCGCGTCTGCGCGGCGACCGTCTGGACCAGCATCACGTCCTCGTCCGCCCAGGCGCGGGGCGCGTCGGTCATGGAAACGCTCAGGACGGCGACCAGCCGCTCTTTGTCATACAGAGGAACCGCGATACTGGCGCGATGCCCGCGCCGCCGGATCGCTTCCGTCAGCGGGGCGGCGAACGGCAGGTCGTCCACGTCGGCGAAGACGAGGGGGAGGCCCTGCGGATGAAAATCGGCGGGGTTGATTCCGGATTGGGAGAGCCGGTAGACGCCGCGCAGCGGGGGCAGGTCGGGCCGACGCCATTCGCCCCGGATCTCCGCCGTGTCCTGGGCGAGATCGTACAGGGCGAAGAAGCAGCGGTCGGCGTCCATCGCTTCGCCGAGCGCCTGCACGGTGCGCTCCTGGATCTGGTCCGGGTCTAGCGAGTCGCGCAGGGCCTGGCCGATCTCGTTGATCAGCACTTCGCGCTGGAAGGCCCGGACCAGGTCGGCGTTGGCGGCGGCCAGAGCCGCCTCGGTGCGCTTGCGGTCGTCAATGTCCTGCGCGATGCCCTCAAAACGGACGGTTTTGCCCGATAAGTCGTCGTAGCCGCGCCCTTTGGAGTCGAGCCAGTGGATGCTGCCGTCGGGCCAGACCACGCGGTACTGCGCGGCGAAGTCGGTTTTGCCGGCGATGGCCGCCGTGACGGCCGTCGTCGTCGCGCGGCGGTCGTCCGGGTGCAGTCTTTCCGCAAAACCGTCGTAGGTGACGGGGACGTCCGAAGGCAGGCCGAACAGCGCCTTGCAGCGGTCCGACCAGGTGAGTTCGTCTCGGATCAGGTCCCAGTGCCAGGTGCCGATGCTGGCCCCCTCGACGGCGAGCCGCAGGCGCTCCTCACCGCGCTGGAGCGCTTGTTCCATCTGGGCAGCGCGTTCTTCGAGCCGCCGCCGGTCGTCAATGTCGGTGCAGGAACCGACCCAGCGGACGGGGCGGCCCGCGTCGTCTTTGATCGGCACGGCCTGGGTGAGAAACCACCGGTAAGCGCCGTCGGCCCGGCGGTAGCGCGCTTCGCGGGAATACGGCTCGCCGCGCTGCAGGGCGTCGCGCCAGTCGCGGTGCAGGCCGTCCGCCTCATCCGGGTGCAGCACGGCGGCCCAGCCGCGTCCGAGGCTGTGCTGCTCGGTCAGGCCGGTGTATTCGCACCAGCGACGGTTGACGGAGTCGCACTGGCCGTCAGGCGTCAGCGTCCAGACCATCTGCGGCAGAACGTCCGCGAGGGCGGGGAGAGGATCGAGCGTCGGGTTGAGCGGGCAGTCAATCATTTGGGTCTCTCCGGCGACGGGAACAAGAGAATTTGTCGTCGGACAAAGACATTTTACCATGATTTACGTCAAAAGTTCAGTGACGGCTGCACGGCGCGGCCGGCGTCCCGAAAAACCCCGGCACGTTCGCTTATTTGACGGTCACAGTGACGGCCATGCTTTGCAGCGTCGCCAGCCGCACGGGGACGCCCAGGGGATAGACGCCCGCTTTGATCGTGAGGGCAAAGTCATCGCTGAGACGGGCGGCCTTACTGACCGTGAGCGTGTCTGAAGAGGAGGCTTCCCCGCCGCTGCCCGAAGTCTGGAACAGGTATCTAAGCCTGCCGCCCGTCCTGGCGCTTGCCGTGACAATGTCCGCGAGGATGACCGTGTCGAAGCGGGCCGGGGCGCTCGTCGTCGCAGTACCGGGGTCAAGGACGCAAGTGTAACCCCAGTTCGCCCGTGTCCCCTGCCCCCGCACGATCTCCTGACCGCCGCCCATTTTTTCGATGGTGACGCGCGTGACGGTGACGGAGGGATTGGAGACGACTTTGGTGATCAGGACACGGAAATAGCCAGTCGGCGGGCTGCCGGCAGGAACGGCGGCGGCGTGCTGGACGCCGCCGAAAAGAAACAGTGCGAATCCAACTGCAGCACAAGCCTTGAGAGCATTGATTTTGACCATTGAACTCTCCCGTTGTCTTCTTGTCGTCATGAACCGCCTCCAATCTGCTGGAGCGATCATCAGGGATGAAGCGAATCGGGCGGCGCGGCAAGAGTCGGCGTCACCTCCACATAGCAGCCCGTATACTCACCGCGATCTGTGACGATCTCTCCCCGCTGGACGGCGCGGCGCAGAGGCTTATCGGCCGCCTCGGTCATGCCCGTGATCCGCGCCGTCTTCCCCAGCGGCACGAGTCGCGCGTTTTTGCCCTCGCTCATCACCTCTCCCTGCTCGCCCAACTCCTGCACCTGCACCGTGAGACTCACCTGCCCGGCGGCGCTCCCCTGGGGCGTGACCGTCAAGGCATAGCCATCGTGACCGGGAACCGTGAACGAGACAACAGCGGGGACGTTATCTGTGTCCGTGATGGTCGGGGCTTCGTCAACGCTTTCGGCGTATTTGCCTTGTTGATCCACATGGCAGCGCACGAGGCGCAGCGCCATTCGGTACTGCGTGCGCGGCCTGTCTGCCGCCTGAAGTTCTTTCTCAAAGGCGGCGACAGCGTCTTGACTGCCACGGGCGGTCACACTGTTGGCATGGAAGTCGCACGTCAGTTGGTCAAGGCCTGACGCCGACTTGACGGACGTGGGAACGTCCCGCGCGAGAATATTGCGCAGAGCGATGGTCTCCGAGACCGTCGCCCCTTGCCCATACGCGACGGGCGCAAGCGCGAACACGGCGAGCGCAGACAACAGAGGACGTTTCATCGCAGCAGCGTTCTCCTTCGGCATCCCATTTTTACTTGCGGTTGTTTCGCTCGGCACGGGCAGAATTCCTGCACGGGAGCGCAGAGACTGCGCCCTTAACGGGTGCTGCGGCGCCTGACCTGGAGCGCCCGCGCGCCCACACCCAAAACGCCGACGAACAGCCCGACGAGCGAGGAGGGTTCGGGGGCGGCGGCGAGGTTGCGGAGAGTAAACGAGGAGCCGCCGTAGGGCTGAAGGCTGAGGCTGAGGATGTCCACGTCGGCCAGGTTGACCCCGCCGCGCGATTCCAGGCTGCTGAACGGCAGGTCATAAGTGCCGGGGGCGCTGACGGTAAAGGACGGGTCGCCCGGATTGCCGTTGGACAAGGAGCCGCCGCCGACATTTTGCAGGGTGGCGTAAATTTGGACGGTGCCGCTGACGGCGGTGAAAGTGAAGCGCAGGCGGTCCGCGTGCGACAGGTCCAGGTGGGCGGAAGTGGCGTCGGTTCCGACGGTCGAGCCGCCGCCGTTGTAGCGGGTGCCGTAACTCAGCCCGAACAAGGCGTAGCCGGGGCCGACGGTCACGCCCGCGCCCCTCGCGGGCAGGGCAGCGGCGAAGGGAACGGAATTGTACGGGTTATACACGGTGACCGTGCGGTCTCCGCCGGGGACATTGGCGGCGGCTTGGTCGCCGCCGTCCGCCTGGCCGTTGGCGGCGCTGTAGGCGAACGTGCCGGACGTGAAGGGGTCAATGGTCTGAGCGTGAGCGGCGGGCGCGGCGCTGAGGCCGAAGGCGACCAGGGCGAGCGCCGCAGAAAGACGTGTCATGAGATTTCTCCTTGATATCGAGGCGTTTGCAGCAGGAGTATAAACGCCAATCCCTAATAAAAACCTAAATTTCCCAGCGACTCACCCGCGCCTGTTCTGTCCGCTGGCGAGCCTTCCCAGGCGACAAGCGAGTGAGTGTGGCGTCAGGCGCAGCCGTCACTCGACGGCATCGGGCTATACCTTTCGCCGCCTTCCGGCCTTTTTCCTCGGCCTGATCCACGCACCGGCCCACACCTTCGGGTTGCCCTGTCGCCGTGAGTACCCCACGTCCTCAAACTGAGACACGCCCCGACGAGACGGATGAGGCCGTCGGAAGACGCGCCAAAAGGACTTGGGACGATAGCTGAGTGTCTGTGACAGAACGAAGGGACGGCCCCAACTGCACCTCCCCAAATAGAGTGAACGCAGAAGCCCCTTCTTGCGATGCTCGATTCGGCGTCTGCCCGTTATCGCCCGCGCCTTCGGGTGTTTAGGCCACCACTTCTTCATGTCTTTGGGTAGAGCGAAGGTTGTCGTGCGGCCCATCGGCCTGCTCACACATAAGACGCGACCAGGCGGCGGATTGCGTCGTAGTCATAGCCAGCCCTGCTGGTGATGAGACTGTTGACCTCTTCAAGCAACCCCTCGGCGCAGTCGGGCAAGCATCCGCCGACAACCCGGAGGCCCTCGGAAATAACGGCAGCCCCGACCGACTGAAACGCCTCGGCACACTTCTGGACACCGGCAAGGCCGTAACGGCCGATAAATGAGTCTATGCCTTCCATGTTGCAGAGAACTTCCGCCTAGGAGAGGAGAAACACGAACGCTTGATCGTCGCTCAGGGTGTGAAGGCCACCGCGAACGCCCTGCTCGACAGCTTCATCAATAAATTGCTTAGGTGTCATTTCCTCTTTAGGGTAGGCCGCAGCGGCCCAACGTAAAGGCCCGCCTGCGCCCGCCGCTGGCTCTGCCCCCGGCAAGCCCTGTGAAGATTATAAAAATACGGCTGTTTGGCATCAGGGGCATTGACTGTTATGCCGAGCCTTGTTGCTGGCACTGTTCCAGATGGTCGCGGATGGCATTGACTAGTTCATGGTCCTCAACGTCCCACGCGGCTTGCTTGCCCCACTTGTGTGCCATTGACGCGACGTTGCAGATCATCTGGCCGAAGCGCATGGCGGGATGCTGGCGACGCATGGCGAGCAAGGCGGCGAATAAAACTTCATCAGTAACGTCTTCTCGATCCATTGGTTTCATCCCGCTCTCATATCGGTGCGGCGAGGCGGCCTGGCTCGCTTGTTACACGGCAGCCAGTTCTGCCTCCATGTTCGTCTTCTGGCCGCACGCCGCACAGAAGCGGGCGCGAGGAGTGCGGAGCGGCTTGCCACAGCGTTTACACGGCGGGCCGTATAGCGACAGCAGATGATGGCCGACCGCGTTAGGGTTGGTCTCCGGCAAGCCGGTCATCTGCTCATGCAGTTGGCTCATGGGCCTAAACCGTTCCTCCAACGACAGCGCGCCGGGAGGCAGGCCGTGTTCCCTACGAAACCCTTTGGTGGCCTGCATCCCTCCCGAAATCAGTTCGCCGAGGGCGGCGTATTCCGCCGCATCAAACATTGGGACTTCGGTCCGGCAACGCCAACAGTAGAGAAGTCTCATCCCTTGCCTCTGCCGCTAAGGTGGACGTGTGCTGCCAATAATGCGGTCAGCACTACGTCCGTGTCTGCAAACCCCGTCCCCTCAAACTCGAAGCCGATCCGCATCGTCAGTGTCGCCTCCAGGGTGCCGCCGTCGTAAGACCCAAAGGCGATGCGCGTCACGTCCGCCGGGGTGTGGACGTGGCGCAGATAAATCGAGCCGTCAATGTAGCCCTCTTCCGGGTTAACGGGGAAAGTGAAAGCCCGATGCGCCAACTCGCTCACGTCGCTCGTACCGAAGTCAGCCCCATCGAGACGGAAAGAAGTCGTCACCGTCGCGCCCGCAACCGGCTGAAGCAAGGCAAACCCGCGAAGCCGCTCTAGAATACGGATGTAGGGCGTCGGTTGCAGCGGTTGTTCGACCGCTGGTTTAGTATCACGAGGTAATCGTGATCACGGTCTGCAATTTGCGGGTTCATCGATATGGCGTTGTCCATCTCCCGGCGTGCCATGATCAGGTCGCCTTTCTTGAAATAGCAGCGCGACAGGTCCACATGAATTTCCGGCGTGTGTGGGTCAAGCCTCAGTGCGTCCTGTAAAGAGGCAATAGCCTGGTCGTACTCATTTTTGTCCATATGAGCGCCGGCAGAGCCAATATCGCTGTTAAAGCGCATAGAATAGTAGAAGCTCCGGCCACAGAGCAGGACAAAGGCGATAATCACGGTGACTACCAAGCCAATAACGAACCTTCGGAAGAGAATTGGCACAATCCGTCTCCTCTACTGGCGAGGGGCAAGAGCGGCCCAACGGCCAAGTTTGTATAATAGATTTGGTGTCGGTGATGCACAGGCCTGGCTTGGGCCGCAAAGCCCGCGACTGAGATCCGCGCCCGGCACCAAAGCACTTGCCCGCAGAGGCCGAACAGTATCCTAAGCCCGCTCAATTCAGCGAGAGCTTGCATCCACAAGGACGGCTCATAGGCAAGTCATCAACACGAAAGGCAACACCATGACCGTACTGGGCATCGACATCAGCAAACAGAACTTCGACGCCGCCCTGCTGGGAACCTCCACCGACAAGCCAAAGCACAAAGCGTTTCCCAACACGCCCGCAGGCTTCGAGAGGCTCGCCGCCTGGCTCGCAGACCGCAAGGTTCACGCCTGCCTGGAAGCCACCAACACCTACGGCGGCGCCCTCGCCCGCTTCCTCCACGAGAAGGGCCACACCGTCTCCGTCGTCAACCCCGCCCGCACCAAAGCCTTCGCCCAGACCCAGGCCGCCCGCGCCAAGACCGACAAGGCCGACGCCGCCCTCATCGCCCGCTTCTGCCTGATGCACCGGCCAGACCCCTGGACCCCGCTGCTGCCCGAAGTCGCCCACCTGCAGGCCTTGGTACGCCGCCTCGACGCCCTCCATGAGATGCAGCAGATGGAGATCAACCGCCGCGATACGGCCCCAGCCACCCTGCACGCCGACTTAGAGGAACACATCATCTTTCTGGAAGGGCAGATCGAGAAGACAAAGAAGGCGATCTCTGACCACATCGACACGACGCCGACACTGAGACAGCAGAGCGATCCGCTCGTCACCATCCCCGGCATCGCCCAGACCACTGCCGCTGCGTTGCTCTCGGAGATCGGGGACGTCAGCCAGTTCGCCTCGGCGCGTCAACTGGCCGCCTTTGCGGGCCTGGACCCGCGTGTGCGCGAGTCGGGCAGCAGCGTGCGTGGTCGCTCCTGCCTTTCCAAAGCCGGCTCTCCCCGTCTGCGCAAGGCGCTGTACTTCCCGGCGCTGGCGGCACTACGCTTCAACCCGGCCATCGCCGCGCTGCGTCAGAGGCTGCTTACGGCGGGGAAGGTCAAGAAGCTGATCGTGGGTGCGGCCATGCGCAAGCTGCTTCAGATCGCCTTCGGCGTCCTCAAGTCCGGCAGGGCCTTCGACGCGAGTATTTGCATGGACTCGGCGGGGCAGAAAAAGGAGCGGAAACTGGCTCTGGCCGCTTGACAAACAACACAGTATCTCAGGGGCGCGGAGCGTCCCCTGCAGTGGTTGTTATGCGGCAACTCACCCGTCCCAATGGCAAAAGGGGCCATGCAGCAACAGAAAGAGGAACATAACTACTGGCAATACGATAGCGGCAATGCCTGTCCGTTGCCGTCTCTGAAATACGCCGAAGACTAAACCTACAAGCATTATAGGCAATGCAAACAGAATGCCAAACTCACCGTCTGGCCTTGACATTTCCACCAGCAAAGAGTAGCAACCAAAAATAGAAATTATTAATGCGGCCAAGCCAGGGAGCCGACTTCTTAATCGTGTCATGCCACGCACCACCTGCCTTTGCCGCATAACGGCACGGGAGTTCTGGCGCGCGCGCAGTCGGTCCATCAAGCGCGCCCCGCCCCCGTCGCGCGGTAGCAACGACCTGTTACATTGTCAGCCAGGGGCCGGCCCCGTGAAGCGGCGGAAGCCTCCCTGCTGCGATGCAACAAGTATTGTGCCGCGCTTGGCGGTTGTTTCACCGTGCGTGGGCGGGATTCCTGCGGAGGATTTGGGGTGTTTATTGAGGCACAGGAGCCATGAAAGAGGCTGGTAGCAGCCGTAATGGAGGCTTAACGGAAGCACAGAAGGAGTATTGAAGGCAGTGCGAAGCGAGGAAGGAAGACCGGCGGGCGCGCGGAAACTTCTTTTCTCCGGGTAACATGACTCTAGACAGCGCGGAGGCGCCGAGTGCCGTCGCAAACGCCCTGGTCGCGGAATAATTTGCCTTCTCTGCGAAGCGGGAGCGTGAGAGGGTGGAGGCAGGCTGACGGCCTTTATATAAAATTAGGCAGGGAGTGAACAAAACGCATGAAAAAACGTCTGCAAGAGGAAAACAGAGGACGCAGCGCGGGCCGATGGGGCTTTCTTCTCCTGGCGAGCCTTGGCCTTCTCGCCGCGCCCACCGCCCACCGGGCGGGCGCAGACCCGGTCAAGGCCGCCCCGGCGCAGCCCGCACTGGAGGCCGTGCCGGACACGTATGACTTTGGCAGACGCGCCCTGGAAGACACGTCGCCGATCACGCACCGGTTTGTGCTGACGTCGCACGCGAAATCGGCCATCACGGTGGACCGACTGCAGCCGTCCTGCCGCTGCACCTCGGCGGTGGCAGACCGGGCGGCGGACCAGGACGGACGCTTTGTGATCCCGCCGGGGCAGACGGCGGACGTGGACGTGACGGTCAATCCGAGCGATATGACGTCCGGCGACATGGAAAAAGAAGTCTTCGTTTTTGTTGAAGGCGAGAGCGTTCCGCGCTTGACGCTGGAAATCAAAGGCACGATCCTCCCGCCTGGCAGTCCGCCGGCGGCGGAACAGAACACAAAAAATGCAAAAACGAACTAAGCACATGAAACAATCCCAGACACTGCTTGCGATGGCCGGACTGGCCGCCGTCCTGACGCTCTCGCTGCCCCCCGCCGGGCGGGCGCAGGGCGGCTACGCGCCGGGGACCATCGTCATTCCCGGCAACGGCGGCGGGATGCAGCGCGTCCCGCAGCAGAATCAACAGTACCAGCAGTATCAGGGCCGGGGCCGAGGACGCCGCAACCGGAACGGGAACACCGGCAACGGGCAGAACGGATACAATGCCAACGGTCAAAATGGGACCGCCGGGCCGGGCGGACGCACCAGCACGACCCCGCCGCCGAATCTGATTCCCGGCGGCGTCGCCAGCACCGCACCGGTGAGCGGCAACGGCCTGGTCTACCTGAGTTCGTGGAACAACAAAGTCTACGCGCTCGACCCGCAGACCGGCCAGGCCAAGTGGACCTTCACCGCCGGGAAACTGCTGAACGCCTCCCCCACCGTCGGCCCGGACGGTACGGTCTATGTCGGCGCGTATGACCACAAAGTCTATGCGCTCGACGGCAAGAGCGGGGCCAAGAAATGGGAATTCTCGACCGGCGACGTGCTCAACAACTCCCCCGCCGTCAGCAAGGGACTGGTCTATGTCGGCGCGAAGGACCACACCCTGTACGCGCTGGACCCGGCCAGCGGGACCGCGAAATGGACGCTCAAGACCGGGGCCGCCGTCGCGTCGCCGGTCGTCGGCGACGACGGGACCGTCTACACGGGCGCGGACGGCATTTACGCCGTGGACGGGCAGACCGGCAAGGCCAAGTGGGCGCTCAACAGCGGCTATGACCCGGAAGCGCCGGTCGCCATCGGCCCGGACGGCACCCTGTACGTCGGCTCCCAGAACGGCCTGCTGACGGCCCTCAGCAGCACGACGGCCCGCGTCCTCTGGACGGCGACGCTGGGCGGCGCGATCAATTACCCGCCGGTCGTCGCGAACGGAGTCGTCTACGTCGGGGCCGACAGGGTCTACGCCCTGCACGCGAGCGACGGGCGCCCGATCTGGCAGTACGGCGACAGCAGCGCCGTCTGGTCCACGCCCATCATCGGGCCGAACGGCAAGGTCTACGCCGGCAGCAGCGACGGGATCGTCTGCGCGCTGAACGGCACGGACGGCTCCCCGGACTGGCTGTTCAAGACCGAGGACTCGCTGGTCTCGTTCCCGACGCTCGCGCCCGGCGGGATACTGATCGTTCCCAGCGAAGGCAACAACAAGGTCTACGCTCTGAGCAGCCGCACCGGCAAGACGCAGTGGCAGTTCAGCCAGGACCCGCCGCCCCCCACCCCGCTGACGACCACCACCAGCGGGCGAACTCGCCGCCGGGGGGGATAGCCGCAGCAATACAAAGGCAGAGAAACTTCCCGCAGGAGCGATCCTATGCCCGACACGCCCGGCCCGGACACGGAATATACGGTGACGCGCGGCGACTTGCGCTTGGTCGTCTCGCCCTACGGCGCGTCGCTGCGCGGACTGTCCCGCGCAGGGCAGGTCCTCGTCACCGGCTACACCGGCGCGAAGAACAAAGTCGGGGGGCAGGGGGATGTGCTGATCCCGTTTCCGGGCCGCGTTTCGGAAGGCCGCTACACATTTGAGGGGCGCGAACTCCAGATGGAGAAGAACGACAAAGAAGCGCCCAACGCCATTCACGGCTTCCTGCGCTCGGTCGTTTGGGAGACGCTAGACCATTCGGACGAGGCCGTGACGTTTTCTACAATGTTCGGCACGGACGCCCACCTCGGCTACCCGTTCGCCCTGCGCGCCCAGGTGACATATCGGGTGACGGCGATGGGAATGCATTGCGCGTTTGACATTGAAAACGTAGGCCCCGGCGATGCGCCCGTCGCCGCAGGCTTTCACCCGTACTTCACGGTCGGCTCGGAGTGGATTGACGCCGACACGCTCCATGTCCCGTTCCAATCCACGCTGGAATACAATGCAAAGTTGGTGCCGACGGGCGTCGTTCTGCCGGTCGCGGGGACGGAGTTCGACTTCCGGCAGCCGCGCCCCATCGGCGGCACGAAGTTCAACACCTGCTATCTGAACCCGCAGCGCGAACCCGACGGCAGTCTGCCCCTCCGGCTGTCCGACCCAAGAACGGGCCGAACGCTGACGGTCTCGCTGGGCGAAGCGTTCGATTACGTCGTGCTGTACTCCGGCGACCCGCTGCCCGACTCACACCGCCGCCGCGCCCTCGCCATCGAGCCGATGACTTGTGCCTCGGACGCCTTCAACCATCCCGATTGGGGCCTGGTCACGCTCGG
>CAZZVX010000144.1:0-11400 GCA_964657535.1 Armatimonadota bacterium
GCCGCGCGTCCTGTTAAAGATGTCTTCGCTGCCTTTTGCTATTCTTTGTTTCAGAAAGGGAACACCATGAAACCGTTTGCATATCGTCGCCTCGGAGCCGTCCTCGGCTTCACTTTGATTGAGCTGCTCGTCGTCATTGCTATTATCGCCATTCTCGCCGCCATTCTTTTCCCCGTCTTTGCCAAAGCCCGCGAAAAAGCCCGGCAAATTGCCTGCCTGAGCAACGAAAAGCAGATCAGTCTCGGCCTCCTGCAGTACACACAGGACTATGACGAGTATGTACCATATATGTTCTACGGATCGAACGGTGCAGCCTCCGACCCTGCGACAGGCAAATACAAATGGATGGATGCGATCTATCCCTATGTGAAGAGCGAGGCCATCTTCAGCTGTCCAGATGCCACTTACCCTTACACGGATTCGGCTAGTGAGAATTTCTATGGGTATCGCTACTATCAGAGCCAAGCCTCAAGCGATACCAGTAAAACTTACTACTATGGCAGCTACGGTTATAATGCCATGTACCGGAATGATTCCAACACACTCGGTCGCACCCCGCCTTGCGGGCAAAATTCGGTTCCACAAAGTTCAGCAGGTTTTGTCGTACCAGCGACGACGGTGTGGATTGTGGATGGGGTCAACTATGTTGCTGGCTGGAATGGGATTGGCCTCCAACCCAGTCCCATTATCAATACGGCGGCCTTTCCTTTAGCTTTCAATACCCAGAGCGGTGGAACAAAAAATGATCTGGTTGTGGGGCGTCATATTGACCGCACCAATGTCATCTACTGCGATGGACACGTCAAGGCCGTGACGTTAAACTCGCTGGCAACCGACACTTCCACCGGGTCCGACGGCAAAACAACGCTACGTGATTTCACAATCCAGGATGACTAGGATACTCTCACGGTCTGACGTGTAACCCGTTCTCGTATGGCGAGCGGGCGCCAAAACCTTGAGACGCTTATGAAATTCTCTATTCTCGCTCTTCTCCTTTGTTTCTGCACTGGTATTGCCACCGCAAAAACGCCACGACCGCCCAAGCCCGCGCCGCCGGTGACGGCAGCCTCGGCGGACACCGTTCCGGCGACGCTGCGGGCAATGCTCGCCGACTACCGGCACTATGCCGAAAATCAGTGGCATGATGACGCGGCCCATCCCGGTGAAGGCTACTGGGGAACGGGCCGGGGTGATGGCGGCAATGAAGGCGTCCGCGCCATCACGACGACGGCGCTGGCGTATGCCGTGCTGGGCCGTGAAGGAGACACGCAGTATTCGACCGCCGCCCGCGTCGGTCCCGCGCTGCGCTACGCGGCGGAAATTCATGTGACTGGGTCGCACGTGGGGACGGACGGAAAGAAATGGGGGCATAGCTGGCAGTCCGCCATGTGGACCGGCAATCTGGGCGTCGCTGCCTGGCTCGCCAAAGACGCGCTCGACGCCGACACGCTGGCGGCGGTCAAGCGTGTGGTGGCCGACGAGGCCGACCAGTTCATCGGCAAGATGCCGCCGACGATGGAACCGGGCGACACAAAGGCCGAGGAGAACGCCTGGGATTTGACCGCGCCCGCCGCCGCAATTTTATTGATGCCCGGCAACCCTCACGCCACCGCATGGCTGGAGGCCGTCGAACGCTACGGCTTCAACACGCTTTCCGTGGAAGCGGATAAAACTTCCAAAACGCCCGCCGACGGCAAAGCGGTCGGCGATTGGGTGACGACGACGCAATTGTATCCCGACTACACGCTGGGAAATCATGGCATCTTTCATCCGGTGTATATGATGGTCGCCCCGGCGACCAATGCGCAGGCCGCCGTCGCGTACAAATTGGGCGGCCAGCCCATTCCCGACGCGCTGACGTTCAACGTACTGAAACAGTGGGCGATGCTCCAGTATATCGCCCTGCCGGACGGCGAATGGCTCTACCCGCAGGGTCTGGACTGGGACCTGCACGACTACGAACACCTGCACTACTGGACGATGCTCGCGACGCTCTTTCACGATCCGACGGCGGCGCTGCTGGAACAGCGCACCGTCGCCGCCGCCCGCCGCCGCCAACTGTCGAACGGCGACGGCAGCTTTGTCGGCCCGTCGGGCAGTCTGGGCTTTGCCCGCGAAGCGGTGCAGGCGGAGCGCGTCGCGTTCGCGCTGCTGATGCGCGAGCAGTTCGGCCCGCCGCCCCCGGCCCCGGCCAGCGCCTGGGACGCGATGGTGCGGGAGTTGGACCCGGCCCACGCGTTCCCCGATGTTGGCATGGTGATCCACCGGACGCCGCGCGGCCTAGTTTCGTTCTCCTGGAAAAACCGCCTGATGGCCCAGGTCGTGCCGCAGTCGGCAACGCATCTGGATCAGCCCTATGTGACGACGCCCGCGCCGGAAACGCTGGTCGGCTGCTTTTCTCTGCAGGGGCAGGGTGACGGGGCGGCACATCAGTTCCAGGTGCGCCAACAGGCGGTGCAGACGGGGCCGGACGGATTTCGTGTTTTGGTGGACGCCGACATCAACGCGGGCCTGCTCCGGGATCAGATGGCGGTGGTGTCCGTCGCGCCGGGCGTTGTTGCGTATGTGGACACGGTGACGGCGCAGAGGCCCGCCACCGTGACGGAGGAGCGCGGCCTGCTGCTGGGTATTGAAAACGATGATGTGTCCGGGAACAGACGTCAACTAGCGTCGGCGTCAGGGCAAGTCACGGTTACGGGTGGGCAGGGGCAGGACCTGCCGCTCACCGGGCGCTGGGTCAATGTGGATGGGCGGCTGGGATTGGTCTCGGCGTTCGACGCGCCTTTGCTGTACCGGGCGGCGGGAAAATCGAACCGGGCCGGGGCGCGCGAAGACTTCCTGATGGGTTCCTATCGCGCCGGGACGCGCACTTTTGCCGCCGGGGACACGGTTGCCGTCCGGGCTGGTCTTGTCCTGCCGGACGCTTCGGCGGCGGAAACGGCGCAGTTGGCCGCTCAGATGACCGCCGACAACGCGGCGGGAGCCGTGACGCTGCATTTCGCCGCGCCGGATGGCAAGACGCATATGGTTTTGCTTAACGCCGACGGCACGGCGGCGTTTGATGGGCATCCAATTCGGTGACAGGGCGGGGTACAATAGGGGCGGAGCAGTTCCATGAACCACCGAGTTTATCAGCCGCGCCCGGACGGCAATGAGGCGCGGCGCAACAATGCCCTCTCCGTAACCGCCGTTGTCTGCGCTGCCTGCGCGCTTTGGCTGTGGCTGAACCGACAGCCGACCCCTACGCCGAATCAACCCCCGACGTTTCAAGCCGCTCAAGCCCATGCACATTCTCACTGAACTGAAACGGATCGTCGGCGACGACGGCGTATTGGCGGGTAAAGGCGAGCGGGCGACGTATGAGCGCGATGCTTACCCGCTGGAAAGCGCTGTGCCGCTGGCAACCGCTCTGCCCCGCACGACGGAGCAGGTCGCGCAGATCGTTCGGCTCTGCGCCGCCGAGGGCGTCCCCTTTGCGCCGCGCGGTGCGGGGACGGGTCTGGCCGGGGGGACGCTTTGCCCGGATGGCATCTTGATCGGCGTGGCCCGCATGAACCGGATTCTGGCGATTGACCTGCGCAACCGTCGCCTGACGGCGCAAGCCGGGGCCGTCAATATCGAACTGACCAAGGCCGTCGCCGCCGACGGCTATCTGTACGCGCCCGACCCGTCTTCGCAGGGGGCCAGCACGCTCGGCGGCAACATCGCCAACAATGCGGGCGGGCCGCACACGCTGAAGTACGGCGTTACGGCAAACCATGTCCTACAAGTGGAGTTGGTCCTGCCGGACGGTGAAATCGTGCTGCTCGGAGACGCGACGGAAGATACCAACGGCTACGATCTGCTCGGCCTTGCCATCGGCTCCGAAGGTACGTTCGGCATCGTGACGCAGGCGACGGTGCGCCTGGTCCGGCAGACGCAGGCCGTGCGGACGTTCCTGGCGATCTTCGACACCGTGGACCAGGCGACGCAGTGCGTTTCGGACATTGTCGCCGCCGGGATCGTCCCCGCCGCCTTGGAAATGATGGACGGCGTGATCTTGCAGACGGTCGAGGACGCCTTTCATTTTGGCTTTCCGCGCGATGCCGGGGCGATTTTGATTATTGAAGTTGACGGGCTGGCGGCGGGCCTGGACAATCTCGCCGACCGCGTCCGCGCCTTGTGCGACGACAACCAGGCCCGCGAAATCCGGCAGGCCGAGACGCCGCGCGACCGGGCTAACCTGTGGGCGGCGCGCAAAAAAGCCGTCGGGACATTAGGGCGGCTGGCCCCGTCGTGCGTCACGCAGGACTGCGTCATTCCCCGCTCCAAACTGCCGGAAGTGCTGCGTGCCATCGCCGAGATCGGCACGCGCCACCGGCTGCGCATCGCCAATGTCTTTCACGCCGGGGACGGCAATCTGCACCCGGCGACGCTGTTTGACGAGCGCGACCCGGACGAGGTGCAGCGTGTCATGGCCGCCTCGCACGAGATTTTGGAATTGTGCGTCGGCTTCGGCGGAACGCTGACGGGGGAGCATGGCATCGGTGTCGAAAAGCGCGATTATATGCCCCTGCTGTTTTCGCCGGAAACACTGAAGACAATGGAAGAGGTCCGGGCTGTCTTCAACCCGCAGGGCTTGTGCAACCCCGGCAAAGTCTTGCCGACGGCGCACGGCTGCGCGTATGAACTGCGCCCGCGCGGCGGGGCGGTCGCCGTCTGAACGGCATTACAGGGCATGATCGGCGGCGGCATCGTCGCCGCGCCAGAGTTTTTTCGCCGTCCAATCTTCTGCGGGTCCTGTCCAAAACGGGTCGTCCGGCGGCAGGCCGAGCGGCAGCAGGACGGCGGCACACAGGTACAGGCTGCCGGTGCTGATGTACGGCTCCCCTAATCCCGGCTGATGCCCGGCCAGACCGATCTGAAGCCAGCCGTTCTCATCAAAAGTTCCCGGCACGTCCAGCGTCCGCCGAATGACGGCGGACAGCGCGCCGCGCACCTGGGCAGGCGAGACTTCCGGGGGCAGGTCGCGCCGCAGGGCGCTTTGCGCCAGCGCATGGAACGCGCCGCAGCGATAGGTGAGTGATCGGCCCAGCGGCGGAAACGTGCCGTCGGGCGCAATCAATCGCTCCTGCACGGCGGCGAAGCGTCGGGCGCGGTCAAAAATGGGCTGGGACAGGCCGCGCCAGTCGGCTTCCTCGTCGCCAACCTGCGTCATGATGTCCACGAGCATCGGCTGGATGACGAAGCCGTTGTAGTAATCCCAGTGGAAGTGTGGCCCGTCGCTGTAAGCGCCGTCGCCGACGTACCACTGTAGATGCTGGCGCAGGGCATAATCCACGCGCATCCGGTCCCAGTTTTCGCCCATGAGAAACAGAGCAGATTCCGTCATGGCGCTGAAGAGAAGCCAGTTGGAGGCGGCGGGTTTGCGAGAGCGCGTTGCCAGCAGTGCGGCGGTCAGGTTGCGCCGGGGGCGCTCGCTCAGGCCGGCCCAGAGAGTGCGGGGGGCGCGCAGGAGGGCCTGGGCCAAGAATGCGGCGTCTACAATGGGTTGTTGACCGTGAAAAAAGTTCAGGAAATCAGCCGAGGCCGGTTCAACGGCGACCCCCAGCGATTGCTGGGCGAGCCGCCGAAACCGTTCCCGCAGACGGCCCTCTTCGGTGTCGTCGTCCGGCAGTTCCAGCCAGGGAGCGAGGCCGCAGAGAAGCCGTCCCAACGCTTCCAGGTGGGAAAAGTCGGCCCGGTCTGCGCCGCTGGACTCAACCGGCATGGTCTGTCTCAAGCGACCGGCGGCGAGCGCTTCCAGCACGGGCGCGGCCAGGCGCGTCGCCATTTCCACCCAGTAGCGCCGGTCTTCTCGGCCCGGTGACGGCATGGCGTTTCCCTTAAATGTAATACATCAAGGTTTCAACGGCTTCGTCGGCGCGCTGTTTGTTTTCCGCGCCGCCTTCGGCCAAAACTTCGATGGACGTATGTTCCAGAATGTCCCGGATGGCGGAGCGGACGCGGCGCAGGACGTTGCCGAGCTGGGAGGTGTCTTCCGCGCCGTCGTCGGCCCATTTGGGGATCGGCATGAGCAGTCCTTCCAAATGGCGCAGGGCTTCAGCGAGAGAGATGTCTTCGGGCGGGCGGTTCAACCGGTAGCCGCCGCGCTGTCCGCGCTTGCTTTCCAAAATGCCCGCATGGGACAGGGGCAGCAGGACTTGTTCCAGATACTTCTGCGAGGTTTCGCAGCGGGCGGCGAGGTCGCCGACTTGCAGGTACCCGTTCCCGTCGTCGCGCCAGTTGTGGACCAGGTCGCCAAGCACGCGCAGGCCATACTGGCTTTTTGTCGTCAATCGCATGGGTTCAGTATAGCCGCCGGGCGTTCGTTTGTCAAGTTACGTCGTGGGGAATGTGGCAAAATACACTAGCGGATGCGGCACCGCCCTGAAGGGGAGGCTCTAGAAAGAAGCGGCTCTCCGCGCCGACAGGAAGGAGCCGGCAGGAAAGAAACGATGCTGGTTGACAAAAAGCGCTGGGTGTTTTATACTGACGGCAGCCCGGCTGCTGGTGCCGACAGGATGAAGGAGAACAAACGATGGCTGTGCCGACTCTCATGCCGACCGGCGTGACGAATGAGACTTATGGCGGCGTGACGTATCACATTGAGGGCGAACTTGTCCCGGCGCTTTCCATTGAACTGAGCGGGATGCCGATCTATTTTGAGCATCACGTTCTGCTCTGGAAAGACCCGATGATCCAGATCAACTTGAAGTCGCTCAAAGGCGCGTTCAAGCGGGTGCTGGCCGGGATGCCGGTCTTCATGACCGAGGCGCACGGGCCGGGCCGGATCGCCTTCAGCCGGGACGGGGCGGGACATGTGTTCCCGCTGCACCTGGCCGCCGGGCAGGGCGTGGACGTGCGCGAGCATCAGTTTCTGGCGGCGACGGAGAACATTGACTTCACGTTCACCTGGAACAAGGGCGCGGCCAATATGCTGTTCGGCGGCACGGGCATCTTTATTGACACGTTCATCTGCCAGCAGGGGCAGGGCGTGCTGTGGCTGCACGGCTACGGCAATGTCTTTGACGTGTACTTGCAGCCGGGCGAGCAGATTGACATCGAGCCGGGCGGCTGGATCTACAAAGACGGCACGGTGCGGATGGAAACGCAGTTCCAGGGCCTGAAGTCGGGCTTTTTCGCCAGTGCAGGGCAGTTGTTCTGGAACCGGTTCACCGGGCCTGGGCGGGTCGGTTTGCAGACGATGTATATGCCGATCACGAGCAGTTCGGACAATTCTACGACGACTTCGGGCAGCGTGGCGGGAACGGTGGTCGGCGGGCTGCTCAAGGGCCTGGGCGGGTGATGTGACGCCGGGGCATGGCAAACCATGCCCCGGCAACGACGGTTATTTTTCGATGGGGGCGCCTATAATGGAACCCCATTCGGTCCAGGAGCCGTCGTAGTTTTTGGCGTTCTCATAGCCGAGCAGGTTGTACAGCACGAACCAGGTGTGCGACGAGCGCTCGCCGATGCGGCAGTAGGCGATCACGTCCTTGCCTTCGGCGACGCCTTTGCCGGCGTAGAACTCGCGCAGCTGGTCGGCGGGCTTGAAGGTGCCGTCGTCGTTGACCGCGTTCAGCCAGGGTGCGGACTGGGCGCCGGGGATGTGGCCGCCGCGCTGGGCGGTCTCGCTCAGGCCGGGAGGGGCGATGACTTCGCCGGAGAATTCGGCGGGCGAGCGGACGTCAATCAAAGTCAGATTGGGGTCGCCGAGTTTTTGGCGGACTTCGTCGCGGAAGGCGCGCAGGTTCCAGTTGGGTTCGCCGGCGGTGTAGGTGGTGGCGGGGTAGGTCGGGACTTCGGTGGTCAGTTCGCGGCCTTCGGCGACCCACTTTTTGCGCCCGCCGTTGAGAAGTTTCAGTTTGGCCTTGTCGTGGCCGTAGATGACGAACAGCCAGTAGCCGAAGGTGGCGAACCAGTTGTTGTTGTCTCCGTAAAGAACCAGCGTGTCGTTGTTGGAGATGCCGGTCTTGCTGAGAAGCGCTTCCCACTGACCCTTGTCGGGAACGTCGCGGGTGAGAGTGTCTTCCAGTTCGGTCTGCCAGTTGAAGCCGATGGACCCCGGCAGGTGTCCCTGGTTGTAGGCGTCTGTGTCCACGTCAATCTCAATCAGTTTGAACTCGCCGGAGTTCAGATGCTGCGCCACCCAGTCGGTTTCTACTAAGACTTCGGGGTGGACATAGCCGTTTCCTGCTGCCATCGTTGGTGTTCTCCTCGGAAAAAGTTAATATGCCTGTGCGTCTTCCTGACCGATAAAGCCGACTCCGACGCCGAACGACTTCCAAAACGCGATGCTGTCGTCAATCTGTTTTTCGGTGCCGGACAGCTCCAGCATGATGTAGCCGCCGGTATGGGCTTCGATCTGCGCCCGTCGGATGTCGGCGACGACGCCAAAGTTTTTGATCGCCTGCGCCAACAGCGGCTGTTCCACGCGCTCCACGGGGAAAGTCAAGTTGAGGCGGACGTGCGCCGGGGTGTCGGTTGTGCTGCTCATCGGTTTGTTCCTCGGCCCCGATTTCCTAGTAAATCCCTAGTTTTTGCGGCCAGAGTGACTATACCCGCCGAATATGGGGGCTGTCAAGGGGCTTTCCTACATCAGACCCAGGCGTCCGGCGACGGAGTCGACGTCTTTGTCGCCGCGCCCGGAAAGGCAGACGATGATTTTTTGCTCTTTGGGCAGGGTCGGGGCAAGCATCCGCAGATGGGCGAAGGCATGGCTTGTTTCCAGGGCCGGGATGATACCTTCGGTGCGGGCGACCCATTGGAAGGCGTCAAGGGCGTCGTCGTCGGTGACGGCGACGTATTCGGCGCGGCCTATGTCTTTGAAATAGGCGTGTTCGGGGCCGACGCCGGGGTAGTCTAAGCCCGCCGAGACGGAGTGCGTGGGCAGCACCTGGCCGTATTCGTCCTGCAAAACGTAAGAGGCCGAGCCGTGCAGGACGCCTTTGCTTCCCGCCGTGAGCGTGGCCGCATGATGTTCTGTGTGGACGCCGCGCCCGGCGGCCTCCACGCCGATCAGGCGCACGCCCGCGTCATGGACGAACGGGTAAAAGATGCCCATGGCGTTGGAGCCGCCGCCGACGCAGGCGACGACGACGTCGGGCAATGCCCCCGTGTCTTCCTGCAGTTGCTGCCGGGCTTCAATGCCGATGACGGATTGGAAGTCGCGCACCATCGTCGGGTAGGGGTGCGGCCCGGCGACGGTGCCGATGATATAGTGCGTATCCCGGACGTTTGTGACCCAGTCGCGCATGGCGTCGTTGAGGGCGTCTTTGAGCGTTTTGGTCCCGGAGGTGACGCTGCGTACTTCCGCGCCGAGCAGTTTCATCCGCACGACATTGAGCGCCTGGCGATGCACGTCTTCCTCGCCCATATAAACGACGCACTGGTAGCCGAACAGGGCGCAGGCAGTGGCGGTGGCGACGCCATGCTGGCCCGCGCCGGTTTCGGCAATGATGCGCGGCTTGTGCATCCGCTTGGCAAGCAATATCTGGCCCAGGGCGTTGTTGATCTTGTGCGCGCCGGTGTGGGCTAAATCTTCCCGCTTCAGGTAAATCTGCGCCCCGCCGAGTTCGCGCGTCATCTTTTCGGCGAAGTAGAGCGGGGTGGGGCGTCCGACGTAGTTTTTGGCGTAATACTCCCACTCGGCTTGGAAGTCCGGGTCGGCTTTGGCCTTTTCGTACTCGGTCGTCAGTTCGTCCAGGGCCGGGATGATGGTTTCCGGCACGAAGCGCCCGCCGAACTCGCCGCCGAAGCGCCCGAACTCGTCGGCGACGTAGGAGTTCGTTTTTGCAATTTTTGCGTCCGCGCGAGCTGCGTCCGCTTCCAATGTGGTGTCCAAAGTGGGTGTTGCCATGATGTGTATTGTAGCACAATCATACCCAGGATTGAAATCCTGGGCTACCGAAGAGCAGACTGGCCGCCTGCGCGGGCGAAGATAAAGTCTTTACTCCTGGCGTAAGTCCCACTGGCGGACGGCGCGGAGGAAGGCGCGGAGTTTGGCATGGTCTTTGACGCCGGGGGCGGACTCTACGCCGGAAGACACGTCTACGGCGAAGGGACGGACGGCTTCCAGAGCGTCCTGGACGTTGTCGGGCGTGAGGCCGCCGGCGAGGATGAGGGGTCGGTCGGTGAGGCGTCCGGCTTCCCGCGCCAGTTCCCAGTTGAATGTTTCGCCGGAGCCGCCGAGTTTGTCGGCGTGATAAGTGTCCAGAAGCACCGCGCCGACGGGATAGGTGTAGGCCGCGAGTTCGCGCAACGAAGCTTCGTCACGCACGCGGAAGGCCCGGATGCGCGAGGGCGCAGCGCCGAGCGCGTTGTCCCGTGTGTCGGTATAGAACTGGATGTACTCCGCGCAGTATTCTTCCGCGTCTTCGGGCTTGTCCACAACGACAACGCGCGGCACGAACAGCGGCGCGTCTTCGGCAATCTCAAAAAAGGCTTGTTCCGAGACATAACGCGGGCTGCCCTTGACGCCGATAAAGCCCAGCGCGTCCGCGCCGTAAGCGACGGCGGCTTCCAGGTCGTCTGTGTTGGTGATGCCGCAGATTTTGATGCGTGTCATGGCTCAATACCTTCCATCTGTGGCTCATGCTCGGCGTCGAAATTGGACAGTTCCGGCGTGAGGATATTGGGGCGCGTTTCGTCGTGCTTGACGGCGTCAATCTGTGTTTCAGGCATCAGTGTTCTCGGTGATGAGAGGCGGCCCTGTAAATGTCCCACAGGCTGCGGGACATTTGGGAAGGGGAACAAAGTTTCGATAAATGTGCCGCCGCCTGCGGCACAATTGCCGGTGCCGCTAAATCTCGTCCGTGCCGAAGGCCAAGACCAGGGAGACGGCCTGCGCGTCCGGCCCCAGCGTGTGCAGGGCGTCCCACACGGCGTCCTGCTTCTTTTTGGCGCTCAAGCCATTCAAACGCGGAGCGACGACTTTGACAAAGACACGTCCGTCGTCTACCTCCTCGGTGCTGACGGCGATGTGTTGCCCTAACCCGTTGTAAAGAGCCTCGCGGATTTGCGGCTCGATCTGTTGATAGTTGAACTGTAGTGTAGGCATTCATTTTCTCCTTACAGTTTTGGCGACAGCCAATTCACCGCCGCCTGAACATCTTCGATAAAGACTTGCGCCTTCCTCCTGCCGACGACGTCGCTTTCGTATCTCCAGGACGATTGCCACTCCGCCAGACGCCCCCAGAGTTTTGGGTCATACCCGGCATCCGTCGTTAAATCCGTCTGCGCTATGAGATAGGCGATCTGATGGCCTGCCGCCGTGTGAAGGATGTCTCGCACGGGCTTCTGTCCCCGATTCGCCCGTTGCTGGTCAAGCGCCTCAATAGCGTCGTTCAACGTCGGTACGCTCATCTGCCGAATGAGATA
>CAZZVX010000145.1:0-11379 GCA_964657535.1 Armatimonadota bacterium
GCCCGGCCCGCCGCCGGGCAGAACGTCCATTACCCCAGCGACGCCACCATCAACTCCGCCAACAGCAACGGCTTCGTCGGCTATGCCAGCGACACGGACCGCGCGCACCTGACCAGCCCCACCGTCAGCCTCGTCAGCGGCGGCCTGGTCAAAGAGCAGAACGCTGGCGGCTACCTGTACGTCTACAACCACAGCACCCTCAACATGAGCGGCGGCGCGGTCAACTACGAACTGATCGGCACCGACACCAGCACCGTCAACGTCAGCGGCGGCACGATTGGCAGCACCCTGGGCGCTTTGTACGCCGAGGGCGGCAGCACGGTCAGCGTCAGCGGCGGCGCCGTCAACTTTGTTTCCGGCTACGACAACAGCACGGTAACGATCTCAGGCGGCACGTTCACGCAGAACAGCATCCACGGCGCGACGTTTTATGACGGCACGACCGGCGCGTTTACGTTTGTCGGCACGGGCCTGAGCGCGGCCCCCCTCGGCTACGACACCTACTTTCAGGGAAACAAATATCTGCTGGCAGGCGTGCTGCAAGGCGGCGAAGACATCACCGGCAAGGTCATCGCCGTCGCGGGCGGCGCGACGATGTTCGCATTGGTCGCCGCCCCGGAGCCGTCCGCCGTCACCGGCCTGGCGCTGGGCGCCCTCATCCTATTCGGCCTGACCGCCGCTCGCAAAGGACGCAAGGAGACAGACGCATGAAACCGACTTCCGTGATCGCAGCCATGACGGCCCTGTGTGGTTTAACGCTGCTGCTGCCGCGCCCGGTCGCCGCCGACCCGTCGGATTACACCTACGGCTCGATGGGCTGGTACAACGAGACCGAGAGCCAGAACGCCTTTCAGGGCTACATGGACTCCGGGAACCTGAACGCCGACACGTCGGTGGATGTGTCCGACCTGAAGGCGAAATTCGCCCAGATGTTCGCGCCCGACCCGCCTAGCCCGCGCGAGGACGACCCCATGGACCCGCCCGCCGGGGCCGGCGACTGGGACAACTACTGGGAGACCTACACGCCCCCCGCCCCGGTGGACACGCGCACAGAGGAGCAGAAACTGACCGACGCCGCGAACGACGGCAACCCGGTCGCGATGTGGAACCTGGCCGGGTCCTATCTCAGCGGGCTGAACGGCTGCGACAAAGACACGGACCGCGCGATCCTCTGGTACGAGAAGGACGCCCGCGCGGGTCAGGCCGACGCCGCCTACGAACTCTTCTGCATCTACGACCCGGACTGGTTCGCCGGCGGCGACAACGAGCCAAGCGACCGCGTCCAGGCGATGTACTGGCTCAAAGAGGCCGCCAAAGGCAAAGACCTGGAGGCGATGGAAACGCTCGGCGACCGTTACCTGAAAGGCGTCGGCGTGGATGTGGACGTTAAAGAAGGCCTTCGGCTGCTGCAGGCGTCGCTCGACGGGGGCCACGACGCCGCCCTCATCAGCCTCTTCTACGCCTACGACGCCGGCTGGGGCGTGCCGCAGGACAAGGGCAAGGCCATCGGATACGCCCGTGAGATGGTCAAGCGCAACATGGGCCTGGACATGGAGGCGAACCTGGCGGAACTGCTGCTCCAGACCGACGACCCCAAGACCCACGCGAACGCCGCCGAGATCAACGCCCTGTTCGCCGCCCATCCCGATGTCATTACCTTGTGCTGGCTGCACGCGGGCGTCTGCGAGAACGGCCTGCTCGGCCCGCGCGACCCCAAAGCCGCCATGGCCCTCTACGAGAAGATCATCGCCGACGGCTCGTGGCACCTGCACGTCGTACAGGGGATGTTGGCCGACCATTACTACACCGGCGACGGCTGCGACCGCGACCCGGCCCGCGCCTTCGCGCTCTACCGGCAGGCGTTCGCCGACGACAAAGGGGCGGACAAGCAGCCTCAGACGCGCCTAAACCACGCCGAGATGCTGGCGAGCGACGTCAAACAGCGCCAGGACGACGGGACGCTGAAAGACGTGAGCGACCCGGCCCAGGCGTTCACGCTCGCCAAAAACGCCTACGACGGCATCAGCAACCCCGCACCCCTGCGCGCCAAGGCGGCCATGCTCTGCGCCTGGGTCGGCGCCCACCACCCCGACGTCTGCGCCGGGGACGCCGACCACGCGCCGACGGCGATGGCCCGCGCCGCCGTCGCCCTCGACGACAACCAGCGCGTTGCCTGGCAGCGCGGGCAGGCCGAGCGCCTTTGGGACGCCCCAGCGCCCTCGGCGCCGGAAACGGCCGAGCCACTCGGTCACACGCCCAAAACCACAGCGCCTCGCGCTCATGCGCCCGCGAAACGAAAGCCGAAGCCATGAACACCCATCGCCGCGTGAACACCCTCCTCTTGCTCGCCCTGGTTCTCCTGACCGTCCTGCCCGCGCTCGCCGATCCGATTCACGACGCGGCGAGCGCCGGGGACGCGGCCAAAGTCACGTCGCTGCTGGACGCGGACGCGACCGCGCTGAACGCCCGCGACGACAAGGGCTACACGCCGCTGCTGGACGCGCTCAACCACAGCAAACTGGATGTAGCGGCGCTGCTCATCAAGCGCGGGGCCGACGTCAGCATCGCGGGCAACGACGGGGCGACCCCGCTGATGGCCGCCGCCACCCAGGGCGCGCCCACGGTTCAGTTGCTGCTGGACAAAAGAGCGGATCTGAAGGCGGCGGACGCGGACGGATGGACGGCGCTGCACTACGCCGCCGTGATGGGTCAGGCCGCCGGCGTCCGCCTGCTGCTGGCGCACGGGGCCGACCCCGCCGCCAAAACGGTCAAAGGACAGACGCCGGCGGCCCTGGCCGAAATCGGCAAGCACCCCGACGTGGCCGCCCTGCTTTCGGCGCCCGCCCCCACAATGGACCCGAACATCTTCACGGAGATGGGTAAAAACTTGGACAATTTCATGCACTCCGGCATGGGAAAAGCGGTGACGATTGACGGGCTGGACTATTCCACCGAGGGCGGCTTCGCGCAGACGATTTTGGACATGAACGCCGCCATCGCCAAAGCGCCGGACAACCCCGACCTGTACATCGCGCGCGGGCGGGCCTACACCCAGGTCAAGAAGATGGCCTTCGACAAAGTCGTCGGCGTCGGCAACATGACGGCGGCGAGCGCGGACTTCACCAAAGCCATCGCCCTCGACCCCAAGCGGGCCGACGCCTACCTGGCCCGCGCCGGCACCTACGGCGATCTGTGCATGACTCTGGCCGATGGCGCTTATCCCAAAGCCCTGGCCGACGCCGACAAAGCCGTTGAGGTCGCGCCGGACGCCCCGGCGGCCTGGGTCGGGCGCGGCAACTTCCGCCTGGCGGCGATAGACGCCACCCTGGCCGTCGTTTTCTCGTTCGACAAGAAGGGCATGGCCGTCGTCCACGACACCGCGAAACTGGCGCAGGCCGACTTCGAGAAGGCACTCGCGCTGGACCCCAAGGCGCCCGGCGCCCACCGGGGGCGGGGGGGGCGGGTGGCGACGCCGCGCTGGTGCAGGCCGACCTGGAACAAGCCGTGACGGAAGACCCTCAAGACACGAACACGCTGACGCGGCTGACCAACGTCGCGTCGAGCCGCAGCGACTGGTCCGCCGCCCGCAAGGCCGCCGACGCCTTGATCGCGTTGCGCCCGGAGGGGGCCGAGTTTTATGTGGCGCGGTCCCAGATTCGCATCCAGCAGGCTGACCTAGACGGCGCTCTGGCCGACGCCGGCCGCGCCGTGGATTTGGACACGGTTCAGGGCGGATCGCCGCTCGCCGCCGCCCTACTCGCGCGCGCCGGCATCCTGGACGCCCAGAAGAAGTCCGATCTGGCCGAGGCCGACGAGCGCAAGGCGACCGACGCCGACCCCCAGAACGAGGACGCCTGGGACGCGCTGGCGCGGCTCCAGGCGGACGGGGGCCGGCTCGACGACGCCGTTGGGACTCTGCGCAAGGGACAGGCGACGGAGCCGAACTCCTCCAAGCTGCACCTGACGCTGGGCCTGGTGCTGGCCTTGAAAGAGGACGTGCCGGGCGCGCAGGCCGAGTACGCCGCAGGCGTTCAGTACGCCTCCCCCGCCGCCATCGCCGCGCAGACCGCGCTGGTGCAGAGCCTGCTCAAATCCCGGCCCGCCGAGGCGGGCCTGAAGGCGGCCCTCGCCGCCCTGCAGGCCGCGCACTGATCTGAGGCTTAAGCGGCGCCGTCGGCGAGGGCGGCGTCGAACCAGGCGGTGAAACTGGGATAGAACTTGCGCGCCGTGTGTTCCGCGTTGACGACCAGCACGTCTTTGGCCGTCCCGTCCTCGCCCTTGTCGAAGCAGGCGACGGCCCCAGTGTCAGTGCGGCGCGCGAAGGCAGTCAGCGTCGGGTAGCGTTTCCGCAGCCGGGCCGTTACCTCCTCGATCTCGTTTTCGTGCAGCATCTCCCAGGGCGCGATGCTGTCGGGGGCGTCTTCCGTCGTCTGTTCCCGCGTTCGCTTCTTGAACATCACTCTCTCTCCCGAAGTCTGCCGCCATTGTACCTGCTCCTTTCGGCGGATTTCCACCGTCGCGCGGTTTGACTTCGCTTTCCGCCGTGTGCTATACTCTTGCGTTGACGCCTGGATGGTGGAATGGCAGACACAGGGGACTTGAGTCAGGGTCGCGGGCGGGGAAACCCGTTCGTAGCAGCCCCCAAATTCGGGGAACTCTAAACCGCGCACAGGGCGGCAGGACGATCCCGAGCGAAGCCGACGCACCCGCGCCGGAACGTGTAGAGACTTGACGAGGGCTACCTAAACCGGGACGCAAGTTCCGGCAAGGTAAAGAGAAAGTCCAGACCACGAACAGCGACACCGCTGGCCGTGAAAACGGTAGTGGCAGGTAAAATCCCCCGAGGGCGACCTCATGCGGGTTCGAGTCCCGCTCCGGGCACCATTTGACGGACGAACGTGTTAGAATCAGTAACAAGATGTGATGGGCGAACCCAAGTGTTCGCCCTTGTTTATGACGTAAAGGACAATGAACATGGCATACGACGCGGACGTAGTGGTGATCGGCGGCGGGCCGGGCGGGTACCCGGCGGCCATTCACGCGGCCAAGCACGGGGCGAAGGTCGTCTGCATTGACGCCGACGCGGCGGGCGGGACGTGCCTCAACTGGGGCTGCATCCCGACCAAGACGATGATCGGCAGCGTGGCCGCGCTCGAACAGGCAAAGCACGGCGCGGACTTCGGTCTGACGTTTTCGGGCGAGGTCGGGTACGACTTCGGGGCGCTGATGGCCCGCAAAGAGAAGGTCGTCAAGACACTGGTCGGCGGCGTCGAGTTCCTGTTCAAGAAGAGCGGCGTCACCTACCTCAAAGGCAAAGGGAAGTTTGTGGACCCGCACACCATCGAAGTGACGGGCGCGGACGGCAAGACGCAGACGGTGACGGCGGCGAACGTCATCATCGCGACCGGGAGCGTCCCGGCCAAGATTCCCATTCAGGGCCTGGACGGCGGCGGGGCCGACTCGGACGTGTTCATCACCAACGCCGAGGCGCGGCAGCGCAAGAACGACGGCAAACTCGGCACCACCACGGTCTGGACCAGCAACGAGGCGGTCTCGGCCCCGGAAGTGCCGAAGCGCCTGGCGATCATCGGCGGCGGCGTCATCGGCTGCGAGTTCGCCTACGCCTACAGCGGCCTGGGGTCGGAAGTGACGGTGCTGGAGTTCATGCCGAACATCCTGCCGCCGTTCGATCCGGAGATTTCGACCGAACTGAACAAACTGCTCACCAAGCAGGGCATCAAGTTCATGACCAGCACCAAAGTGGTCGCCGTGGACGTGCCGGGCAAGAAGCTCAAGTACGTCAGCGAGAAGAACGGCGACGGCGAGCTGGAGTTCGACAAAATCCTGGTTGCTGTGGGCCGCCGGGCGTTCACGGACGGCGTCGGGCTGGACGCGGCGGGCGTGACGTTCGACGGGCGGGCGATCCCGACCGACGACTACCTGCGGACCAACGTCCCGCACATCTACGCCATCGGGGACGTGGCCGCGCACGACCAGCCGTTCCACGGCACCTACGCGGGCGGCCTGGCGCACGTCGCTACGCGCGAGGGCGAAGTCGCCGCCGACAACGCGCTCGGCCACCCGACCAAGATGGACTGGCGCGCGATCCCGAACTGCGTCTACACGGAACCCGAAATCGCCGCGACCGGCCTGCAGGAGCAGCAGGCGCGCGACAAGGGCTACAACGTCGAAGTGGGCAAGTTCACGTTCAAGTCGCTCGGCAAGGCGATGGCGATCAACGAGAACGTCGGCTTCGTCAAGATCGTCACCGACGCCAAGTACGGCGAGATTCTGGGCGTCCACATCATCGGCCCGCACGCCACCGACTTGATCCACGAGGCCTGCGTCTCCATCAAACTGGAGTCCACTATCGAAGAGCTGATGCACACGATCCACGCCCACCCCACCCTGGCCGAAGCCGTCATGGAAGCCGCCCAGGACGTGAAGGGCGAGAGCGTCCACAAGTAGATTGTCCCCAAGCCGAAAGCCCCCGCGCCAGTGGCGCGGGGGCTTTTTTATTTTCAGACCGTTACTTCGTTCAGTGTTCCAAATCGCTGCGCCCCGTCGTCTAGGCTTGCTTGTCCACTTTTCAGTGCCTCGGCATAAAGCAGCAAATTTGCCGCCGTGATGCCTGCCCTCAGACTCCCGCCGGTGATGTGGCTCAGACGCTGAAACTGCTGCCGGAAGATCTTAGGCGATGTTGAATTACAGCGTCCTCATGAAATTTAAGATAAGTTCGTCTATACGCTTGTCATCAAACCAACTGAGCAGCATATCCGCGTCAGCACAACCTTCGACCCACTCCCCTATCCAGCAATAACCATTGCCCCCTTCCCTTAAGTCGCAGTTGCATTCGTCCCTGTTGTGTTTCTCAATATCATCAGCGAACGCAAAGAAAGCGAAAGATCGGAAGGTGGCTTTATCTTCCATCACCATTGTTCTTCTCCACTCTTGTTCTGATTTATTCAACATTCTCACTTTTCTCCTACTGACCATCTGCAATGGTAGATTGGGAGTGTGCAGCCCGCAGAACAGACGCATGTTCAGAGGTGATGTTTCGCAAGAGTAGCCTGTAGCCTTGTGGCTGTGTCCAAAGAAGATTTACGCAGTCAAAATGATATTTCGGCCAATGATAGTGAATCAGTGCGTGATGGTGTGGGCATAATACGGTGAGGTTGCCCAACCCGTTGACACGCAGACCGACGAGTTGCCCGGCGTTTTGAAGCGCGACCGACTCAGCCAATCCGTCAACATGATGGACTTCAACATGATCACGTCCCTTGATTTGAGTAGGGATGCGATAGAGACTGTTCTCTTCACAGATTTAACACCTTGCGCCATAGTAGTTAATCAGGCCATCGCGGAGACGCTGACTGCGCTCAATTCTCTTCACAACCGCTTGTTTGATTTTCGGCGTAGAAAGTTGCTCGTCAATCACAAGCAGTTTCTGCCATTGCTTCGCTGGGGGCGCTGTCACGGAGTGCGCGAGACTATAAGTGCCTGGCGATACACGCACGAGTTTTCCTGCGCTCACCATGCGCTGCCAACGTAACTGAAGTGACGCCTGATAACTTGGGGTGGTCGGATTCCAGTTGGGGTTAGGCGTCCGGCCTTTATCGGTAAGATACTCTGTCGCTTCGATCCACTGGTACATTTGCGCTGTGGATACATCAATGCTCGCATCACCATTTGTCAAGGCAAGCATCGCGTCCATTACAATAGCTTCCCACGTCATAGACACGATCTTTTTGTCATCCGAGTGTACCATGTAATATGCCCTTGTTATGCATGATCACTTGCGTTAGCCGCAGAGAAATACATACGCTGATACTGTTGCCCGGCGGTCCCGACATCGCAGTAGTTCTGGAACATGAACCCCTCCTCCGGCGGCAGTCGGTTGAGGTGGTCAAGGGCCTGTTCCAGCGGGTCTGTGTCCATAGAGAACAGGGCCGACGCCCGGCGCGGGAGGGCCAGCCCGGCGAAGTCCGGCAGGGCATTATTTTCCAAGTACGCCTTGCCGAAAACGAACGAGTATTCCATCAGGTCGTTGGAGATGACACGGAAGCCGCGCCGCTTGAAATGTCGCCCGACAGTCGTGGTCCCGGCGAATAGGTCGCAGAAGGTGCCGCCGGTGATGCAGTGAGCGTTGACAATGGAATCAATGAAGCCGAGCAAGTTTTCCTTGCTGCCGATATAGCGCATGGCCTTTAGTTTACCCGCTGGCGGCGCGTTTTGCCGACAGACGATACAGGCGAGTCTAAACCGTGATGAAAGCAGCCCACTACGTCAAGAGCAAAGCGTTCGCCAGAAGAGACGGGTTAGGGCCGACGCCTCTGCGCTGTCACTTGCGCGATGCTACATAATCTCGGTAGTTAGTTCCAAGTGCCGAGACTATGTACCTCCCGATACTCAACGTTTTGTCTGACGGCGCAGCAGGTAGAGAACGAACGAGACCAGGCCGGCGAAGCGGTACTCGCCGTCAATGTAGTGTTCGATGACATAGAAGGCGAAATAGTAGAAGCGGGCGAAGCACCAGACGGCAAGGAGCAGCAAGAGGGCGACCTTGAGCGTGGGGCATTCAAGAATCAACGCGAGGGAGGCGAGGCAGCCCGCCAGGAAAAACAGAAAGCCCTTGAGGTACAGCAGTTTCGGGTTGGTGATGTCGCCCATTGTCTGGCTCCTGGTGTTGTCGCGGAGAGCGCATGGCCTTGAGTTTACCCGCCGGGGACGCTGTTGCCCACGGAGAGCGCAGGCGTTTCTTTGTTGCTAACGTAAGCACAGTGTTACACCGTCTCGGTATCTGCGTCCAACTACCGCAATGGTTATCGCAGCGGCACAGACAACACCGTCAGCGTCCCATCCTCGCAGCCGACGAACAGCAGGCGCTGCTGGGGTTGGAACTGAAGGGTGTTGATGCGCGCGTGGCAGTCATGGACAACTTCGGAATGGCCGGCGGCGGTGTCCACACAGAGCAGGAGGCCGCTCGGAGTGCCGAAGACGCAGCGATGGTCGTCAATATAGACGGGCTTGGTGAGAAAGTCGCCGTGCGCGAGCGTGAGCCGCACGTCGCCGGACGTGAGGCGGTACCCGACGTGGACGGCCTGGCCGGTCCCGTCCTCAATGGAGTACGGCTCCGAGTCGAAGTCCCGCGCGAAGTCGGAGTCGAAGTCAATCCGGCGCTGCGCCCCGCGCAGTTCCGAGGGGAAAAGGACGAGGGAGCCGAGACGGGTCGTTCGGGGCGGATAGGAGAGGCGCGGCTGCGCAAGCAGCACGGCGCGCGTGGACTCGCCCCCGGAGACCGGGCGGCCCGCCAGGTCAACCCATTCGTCCGCGACCTGCAACAGCGCCGTCAGTCCCCCGCCGGGCGTCAGGCAGAGGCCGACGCAGTCCTGCCGCTCGGAGAACGCCTCGCGGGCCTCACGGACGAAGGCGCGGGCGGGCAGGTCCAGCCGACAGCGGAGCAGGATGGCTTCACCGAAGGCGCGGCAGAGTAGATAGGTCCGGCCACCGGCGGGGTCGTAGACGAAGCCGTTCGGGGCGAGCCGTTCTTCCGGCACCGCGTCCTCCTCCACGACATCGCCGTCTTCCACCTCGCGGGCGCGGCACAGCTCCTGAAATGTCTCCACGTTGACACAGACCACGTTCTCCGCGAGGCTCAGGAGGGCGTGACGCGGCGGGAGCGCGACGATGTCCGAGAGGATCCGCTGCAAAAACGTCGGCCAGACCCAGCGCCCGCGCTCCTCGCCCTTCTCGCAGTCCAGCCCAATCAGCGTCACGTCTTCGTCCGTCACCCCCCGGACCACCCGCGCCGCCACCAACAGAGTCTGCTCGTCCAGAAACGCGACTTTGCCGTCTTTCAGCGTCGTCGGCGTCTCCCCACCCGGACGCAGCCGAAGGACGGTGTCCTGATGAATATCCCCGCCTGAAACGCGGCACAAATGCACCTGCGGGTCGGGCGCGGCATCCTTCGGGCGGTACAGATAGGGGGCGCTCATCCCCACCGCGACGGCGACACGCGCGCCGTCCGCATCGCAGGCGACGGAGGAGACGCTTCCAGGCAGCGACAGTTGCTGTACGAGTTCCATCAGTTGTTCCTTTATCCGCGAACGACGGCGAAGTAGTGGTCGAAGAAGGCGGCGGGGCGGACGGCACGGGCGACGGTGTGCGGAATGTCGGCTTGGTCTTCGTTCAGGGTCGTGAGGGGATGGGGGGCGCAGAGTGCGACGGAGATGCGCACAGGGAGCGTGTCGCAGAGCGATGGGTCGAAGAGGAGCGCGGCGGCGAGGGGGTCGTGGAAGGTGATCTCCGGGACGTGCCGGAACCAGACTTCCGCCAGGGCCGCGACCAGCGACAGCGGGCCGCCGGCGGCGGCGAAGCGGCGGCGGCACTCGTCGGCGGGGAGTCGGCACTGTAAAGTCACGTCTAGGCCGACGGCGAGCAGGCGCGGGACGGGCGCGGCGAACACCATGGCGGCGGCGTGCGGGTCGCACTCGATGTTCCACTCGGCCCCGCCGTGTTCCCCGTCATGCGCAAAATAGCGGCCTCCCATGATAACTAATTGTTTGAGCAGGCCAGGGATTTCCGGATCGGCGGCGAAGAGGAGCGCGACGTTGGTCAGCGGGCCGATTGCCAGCAGAGTCACTTCGCCCGGATGAGCGCGAATGGTGTCCCGCAGGAAGTCCAGGGCCGTGGGGCGGGGCGCGAACGTCCGGTGCGGCCATGCCTCCGTCAGTGCCTCCGCCTGCGCCGCGTTCGGCTGCCGCTGCGTCCCCAGCAGGGGCGCAGCCAAGCCGACATGGATCGGGATATCGTCGCGCCCGGCGGCGCGGCAGACGGCGTCTACCAGCGCGGCCCGCTGGTCCGGCTCGCCGCTGACGGTCGTGACGCCCAGGAGGCGGCAGCGCGGCTGCCGGAGCAGGTACGCGAGTGCGACGGCGTCGTCAATGTCCGTGCCGATGTCGGTGTCTAAAAGAACGGGGATGGTGTCCATTTCGTTTCTGTGTCCTTCTTTATGGATGTGCTGTGTGGTCGGTCTGATCTGAGGACGATGGGACGTTTAGCGCCGGGCTTTCGAGCGGCAGAATCTGCGCTTGCACGAGGCGGCTGATCTCGCCCAGGTCGTGCAGTTGGGCCGCCGTCAGGGGCTTGGAACGTCGGCCCTTCGTGGAAGTCTGCGTGAGGAACGTGTCAATGACGGCCTGCAGGGCGGTCTGATCGGGCGTGGGGGTTTCGGGCAGGCGCAGAGAGAGCCAGTCGCGCAGGCCGCGCAGGTCGGTCGCCAGGTCGGGCGGCGGCGGCAGGAGGTTAGGCTGGCCCAGCGCCGACGCGACGCCAGCGACGCCGGCCATCAAGCCCTCGCCGTACCAGACGCGCCCGGCC
>CAZZVX010000146.1:0-11366 GCA_964657535.1 Armatimonadota bacterium
ATGAAGAAAGGAGCGGGCGGAGACTGAGACAGGCAAGCCCTGTTCCGCGCCCGCGCCGGCGGGCAGTCCGCGCAACATCCGGCCTTCGACAAGGAGAAAGCGCCCGCCGCCGCGAATTAAAGGGGCAGCCGATCTTTCGGCGCGGGAGAGTGTATGCGCAGCGACACACGGAAGTCTCGTTTCTTTTTTGCTCTGGCCGGCCTGGGCCTGATGCTGGCGGGGTGCCATCACGGGGCCTCGACCGTCGGCGTTCTTGGCCCCGGCTCGCCCGGCGGGGGCGCGGCAAGCGGGCCGGGGCCGGGCGCGACGGCGATCTCGCCGCCCAGCGGGATTGAGGCTCCGCTCGGCCCGGACCCGCAGATCACGCCGGGCGCGACCCTGCCCGTGACCAAAGACGACATCTGCGTGTCCGGCTACTCGCAGAAAGTGCGCAACGTCCCCGAAGAAGTCAAGCGCCAGGCGTATGCCGAGTACAACATCGCGCATCACCAGTCCGGCGAGTTCGAGGTGGACCATCTGATTTCGTTGGAACTGGGCGGCTCCAACTCGATCAAAAATCTCTGGCCGCAGTCGTACAAGACGCAGCCCTGGAACGCGCACGTCAAGGACCAGTTGGAGAACGCGCTGCACGCCGATGTCTGCTCGGACCGTACCGACCTGCCGACGGCCCAGCGCGCCAACGCGACCGACTGGATCGGGGCGTACAAGCGCGAGTTCCACACGAACGTCCCGCTGGAGAGTGTCGGCGGCAGCGGCGGGCGCGGTCGGGGCGGCAGGCGTCACAGTGCGTCGGCCAGCGACTCAGTCAGTCCCCCGGCGTCTGCGCCCGCCGGGTATGCGCCGCGCCCGGCGGCCATGACCACCGGGACACCCAATCCCGGCGGCCAGGTGTGGGTCAACCTGAAATCGGGCAAATACTTCTACCCCGGCGCGCGCTACTACGGCAAGACCAAGAGCGGCCAGTACATGAGCGAGGCCGACGCCAAGAGTCAGGGCTACGTCGCCGCCCAGGGCCAGGAAAATCCCGCGGCGCAGTGACATCCATAACCCGGAATGAGGTATCAATGGCAAGCAATCACAAATTGACGGCGCTGTTGAAGGGCCGGACATTGGCGGGAACGTCGCAGTCGGGCGGCGTGGCGACGCTGACGTTTACGGACGGCTCGGTGATGACCGTGCAGACCGCGCCGAGTTCGTCCAACTCCGCCGCGACGGGCGGCACGGTCAAAGCCGTCCGGCAGCAGGACACGCGCCTGGACCTGGACTTTGAGGACGGCTCCACGCTGGAACTCACGACTGCGGAAGCCACGTCGAGCGTCATGGTTCGCGACAAGAACCACGTTCTGGAATACGCCGACTGAGCCGCCCGCCATGAAAAGCCGCTCTCCCGTTGTGTTCGGGTTTCTTGTTTGTGTTGTGATTGGCCTTGCCGTGTACGCCGTCAGCCCCGACGCGCGTTCTCGCTGGCAGGTGTTTCGGTACGGCATCGGGGCAGGCGCGGCGTCCTGGGGCGACCCGCACCTGGAGCGCTCGCCCGCTGCCGGGAAAGGGCGAAAGCCGGGCAACCTGTCGTCTGACGCGCGAGCGTTCTCGGCGGGGTACACTCTGGGGCAGCATCCCTGGGCTTTCGGGAGCGCGGGCCTGGGCATTGTCGCCGTCGGCGTGGGGGTTTGGGCGGTGCGTAGAGGACAAAAACGGCGCACGGCGGCGCTATCGTCTTGACAGGCCAGGGACATTTTGGGTACTACTCTTGCGGCCCGCAGGGCCGACTCTCTTCAGCCGCACCCTTTCAGGGCGTGGGGCTTCGCTTGTCACCTATTATGAAGACACCGGGGCTGCCCATCCTAATTGCCCTGCTCGGCGTGGCGGGCTGCTCGCGGCGCGACCCGACGACAACGACGCCCGTGTATCACATCGGGACGCCGACCAATCGGTCGTCCACCAACTCGGACGAGGCCAACCACGAGCCGTTCTACACCCAGCCGGGCGTCAACGGCGGCAGGCCGGTCACGCTCAAGCCCATCCCGTCGCAGCGCGGGTTCGAGCCGAGCGACCCGCTGGCCGAGCAGGTCTACGCCGCCATCGGCGCGGACGGCACCGTCCCCACGCGCTACCTGACGACCGGGGCCAAGAACGGCGTGGTGCGGCTGACGGGGACGGTGGCGACGGCGGCGCAGGCGGCGCAGGCCGAGAAGATCGCGCGGGGCGTGCCGGGCGTCAAAGAACTCAGGAGCAGCATTCACGTAGTCGGAAACAGCCCATGACACTCGTCCTAAAAGTCAACCCGGACGCGCCGGAGCCGGATGTCGTTCAAGAAGCGGCGCGGATACTCCGCGCCGGCGGCCTGGTCGCGTACCCGACGGAGACGGTCTACGGGCTGGCCGCGAGCGCGTTCGTCGTGGACACGCTCGCCCACGTGTTTGATGTGAAACAGCGCCCGTTCAACCAGGCGCTGCCGGTGCAGGTCGCCGACAAGCGCGACATCGTGACACTCGCCCGCGACGTCCCCCGCGAAGCGCAGCGGCTGGTGGACGATTTTTTCCCCGGCCCCTTGACGCTGGTGTTCTGGCGGCTGCCGACGGTGTCGCTGACCGTGACGGGCGGCCAGAACACCATCGGCATTCGGATGCCCGACCACCCCGTGCCGCTCAGCGTCATCCGCGCCTTCGACGCCCCGGTGGTCTGCCCGTCGGCCAATCTCACCGGCCGGCGTTCCCCCATGTCCGCCGCCGACGTGCTGGAAGACCTGGACGGCGCGATTGACCTGGTGCTGGACGGCGGCCCCACCCAAGACCGTATCGCCAGCACCGTGCTGGACGTGACGGTTCGCCCCGCCCGGCTGCTGCGCGAAGGCAAACTCACGCGCGCCGAGTTGGAGTCGTACCTGCCCATTGCGCCGTGAGGCCCGGCGAACTTTCCTTGCCGTTCTTTTGTTCTTTCTTCAGGAAGGAAATATCAAATGAGCACTGAAAATATCACGAAGACGGAGCAGGAGTGGCGCGAGGAACTGACGCCGGAGCAGTACCGCGTCCTGCGGCAGAAGGGGACCGAGCGGGCGTTCACGGGCGAGTTCTGGGACAACCACGAGGCCGGGGCGTACACCTGCGCCGGCTGCGGCGCGGAACTGTTCACGTCGCAGACCAAGTTCGATTCGGGCTGCGGCTGGCCGAGTTTCTACGACGCCGACCCCGGCACCGTCGAGTTCCACGAAGACCGGACGTTCGGCATGAAGCGGGTCGAAGTCACCTGCGCCCGCTGCGGCGGCCACCTCGGCCACGTCTTCCCAGACGGCCCGCGCCCGACCGGGCAGCGCTACTGCATCAACTCCGCCAGCCTGAAGTTCCAGCCGCAGGGCGCGGACACGGCGGCCTAGCCTAGGGGACTTCTCCTACGACTCGCTCGCCTGAACCGCGTCCAGTTCCCGGTCCTCGGCATCGGGTTCCGACAGGCCCTGAAGCCTGTCGTCACGGAACTGCGCCGTGAAGCGCCTGGCCCGGTCTTGAATCTGCGCGGTGTCCAGACCGGGCAGCGCGGGCGGGTCCGGCGTCGCCACTTCGATCTCCCCGTCCGTTTCCCACGCGGCCCGGACTTCCACGCGGCAGGCCACGCGCCCCGTCTCGCCGTGCAGGAACGTCACCTGCCCGACCAGTGCAGCAGGCGCGTCCCGGCTGGGCTGGTACGTCGGCGTCATCGTCAGACTGTACGTTTCGTGCGTATTCATGCGTCAATCTCCTTGAATGCTGGAAGGATTCTACCCAGGTTCGCGATGAACAGTGATTCGCTCACCATCAAGGAACACCCTATGCCTTTCACTCCCCCGAATTCAGCGACGTCTGCCGTGCCGTCCTGGGGCCTCGGCCCGTTCATCCGTGCCGACGAGGCCAATCCCGTCCTCGGCCCCGATCCCCTGCCCTCCTTCGACTGTCCCATGACAGGGCAAACCATCGCGTGGGAAAGGGACACGTGTTCAACCCGGCGGCGGCGCGGCGCGGGGAGCGGGTCTGCCTGGTCTATCGCGCCGAGGACGGCCTGGGCGCAGGACTGGGCGCACACACGTCGCGGCTCGGTCTGGCCGAGAGCGCGGACGGCCTGCATTTCGCCCGTTACCCTGCGCCCGTTCTCTACCCGGCGGACGACGCCCAGAAGCGCTACAGCTGGCCCGGCGGCGCGGAAGACCCCCGGCTGGTGGAGACCGAAGACGGCGGCTACGTCCTCACGTACACCACGTGGGACCGGCAGTTCGCGCGCCTGTCGGTCGCCACGTCCCGCGATCTGGAGCATTGGGAGAAGCACGGCCCCGTTTTCGCCGACGCGCACGGCGGGCGGTTTCTGAATCTCTGGTCAAAAGCAGGCGCAGTCGTGACGCGGCTCAACGGCGACCGGCTCGTGGCCGTCAGGATAAACGGCCTCTACTGGATGTTCTGGGGCGAGGGAATCGTCTACGCCGCGACCTCGACGGACCTTCTGCACTGGGAGCCTGTCGTGGACGAACAGGGCGAACTCGTCGTGGTGTTCGCGCCGCGCCCCGGCGCGTTCGACAGCGCCCTTGTCGAGCCGGGTCCTTCGGCGATCCTCACGGAGAGCGGGATTGTCCTGCTCTACAACGGCAAGAATGCGGACGGCGACGACGGGCATCCGGCCTACGAGACCGGGGTGTACTGTGCGGCCCAGGCCCTCATGGACGCCCAAGACCCGACTCGCCTTTTGGAACGCACGGACCTCCCGTTCCTGATCCCGGAGCGCGATTACGAGCGAACCGGACAGTACAGCGGAGGGACCGTATTCATCGAGGGCCTGGCCCGGTTCCAGGATCGCTGGTGGCTGTACTACGGCACGGCGGATTCCCATGTCGCGGTCGCCGTGACACCGATCCCGACGAGTGGTTGAGGCAGCTATCCCCATGTTGTCAGTCCACCGACGCAGGAAATCCGTCCCGCCAGTGCGAATAGCATTCCCTGAAAGCGTCTGCCCGTTGCCCTTCAACGGACGACGATGAACAGGAATGAAAACGTCTCGTGTCGGTCGCGCCCAAAGGCTGTTCGGCGTCTGTGCGCTTTTTCTGACGGCGGCTCACGGGTGGGCGCAGAGCGGGCCGGCCTATCAGGACACGAAAGCGCCGCTGGAGGCGCGCGTCAATGACCTGATGGGGCGGCTGACGCAGGACGAGAAACTGTCGCTGCTTTCGGGGACGGCGTTCACGACGCAGCCCATTCCTCGGCTGAACATTCCCGCGATGGGGATGGTGGACGCCGGGCAGGGCGTTCGCGGCGGGATGCCCAGCACGCAGGGGCCGGCGACGCTGTTCCCGTCGGGGATCGCCATGGCCTCGACCTGGGACCCGGAACTGGTGGGGCGCATCGGGCAGGCCATCGGCGAGGAGGCGCTCAACAAAGGGACCGGCTCCCAGGTGCTGCTCGGCCCCGATGTCAACATCCACCGGTCGCCGCTCGGCGGGCGCAACGGCGAAAGCTTCAGCGAAGACCCCTATCTGGCGGCGCGGCTGGCCGTCGGCTATATCCGGGGCCTGCAAAGCACCGGCTGCGCCGCCTGCATCAAGCACTTCGCCTGCAACAACGAGGAAGCGGACCGAGGCACGGTCAATGTCAAAGTCGGCGAGCGCGCCCTGCGCGAAATTTATCTCCCGGCGTTCGAGGCGGGCGTCACCGAGGGCCATGTCTGGACGCTGATGGCCGCGTACAACCGAATCAACGGCCACTACGCGACGGCGAACGAGTACCTGCTGAGCGACGTGCTCAAAACGGACTGGGGCTTCGACGGCATGGTGATGTCGGACTGGGGCGCGGTGCATCAGACCGTCGGCGTCGTCAACGCGGGCGACGACCTAGAAATGCCCGGCCCCGGCCTGCTCGCGCCGGCGAAGGTCGCCCCGGAACTGGCGTCGGGCCGGATCGCCCAGGCGACCGTGGACGAGAACGTGCGGCGCATCCTGCGGACGATTCTCCGGGTCGGCCTGCTCGACGGGCCGCGCAGCCCCGACCACACGGTCATCAATTCCCCGGCGCACCAGCGGCTGACCTTCGAGGCGGCCAGCCAATCCATCATCCTGCTGAAAAACCAGGGCGGGGTTCTGCCGCTCGACGTGTCCAAACTGAAGTCCGTCGCCGTGATCGGACCTGCCGCCGTGGAAATGCAGTACGGCGCCCTCGGCAGCCCCGGCGTCCAGCCGTTCTATTCGGTCAGCCCGCTCGACGGCATCAAGAAGCGTGTGGGGGATGCCGTCACGGTCAACTACGCGGCGGGGACGGAGACCGGCGAGCCGGTGCCGGCGTCCGCCCTTCTGCCCGCCGCCCCCGGCGCAGGCAGCGGCCTGCTGGCGCAGTATTTCGCCGGGCGGACGCTCGGCGGGACGCCCCTCCTCACGCGCACCGACGCCCAAGTTCAGTTCGACTGGGGCGCCGCGCCGCCCGCGCCGAACCTTCCCCAGACGGAATGGAGCGCCCGATGGACCGGGAAACTGGTCGCGCCGGTGACAGGACATTACACGCTCGCCCTGACCGCGGACGACGGCTGCCGCCTCTTTCTGGACGGCAAAGCGCTGATTGACCACTGGGTGGAGAGCGCCGCCGTGACACAGACCGCCGACGTGGACCTGGTCGCGGGCCGCGCCTACGACCTGCGTATTGAGTATTTCCAGGCGGCGGGTCAGGCCGTCGCGCGGCTCAACTGGACCGTTCCGGGGCGGCCCCGGTTCGCCGAGGCCGTGGACGCCGCCGCCCATTCGGATGTCGCCGTCGTCTGCGTCGGCACGATGGGGACCGAGGGCGAAGGCACGGACCGCCGCTCGATGGCCCTGCCGGGCGACCAGGACGCCTTGATTCAGGCCGTCGCCGCCGCCAACAAGCGCACGGTCGTTGTCCTCAACAATGGCACGCCCGTAGCAATGACCCAGTGGCTCAGCCAAGTTCCGGGGCTGGTCGAGACCTGGTTCCCCGGCCAGGAAGCGGGCAACGCGCTGGCCGCCGTCCTCTTCGGCGACGTTGACCCGTCCGGCAAACTCCCGGACACGCTGGGGGCGAGGCGCGAGGACTACCCCGATTTCGGCCACTTCCCCGGCGTGAACGGGACGGTGGACTACGCCGAGGGCATCTACGTCGGCTACCGGCACTTCGATAAAGAAAAGATCGCGCTCCTGTTCCCGTTCGGCTACGGCCTCTCCTACACGACGTTCCGGTACGGGCCTCTGCGGCTGTCACAGCCGACGCTCGCGCCGCACGGGACGGTGTCGGCCCGTGTGGACGTGACCAACACGGGCCGCCGGGCCGGGGCCGAGGTCGTCGAACTGTACGTCCACGACCCGTCGCCCAGGATTGACAAGCCCGTGCGCGAGCTGAAAGGCTTCCAGAAAGTCGCGCTCGCGCCGGGCGAGACCAAGACCGTGTCGCTGACGCTCACGCCGCGCGCCTTCGCCTACTGCGACGTCCCCGGCAAACAGTGGAAGGCGGACGCGGGCGATTACGATGTGGAAGTGGGCGCGTCCTCGCGGGACATCCGGCAGCGGGCGCGGCTGCAGCTGACGGCGGACGACACGGAACCGATCCCCGTCCTGGCGGAGCAGGGGCCGCTCCGGGACGCCGCCGACCTCGCCTTCGGACGCCCGGCCACGGCCTCGTCCGTGGAACACGACGGGCTGGAGCCGGGCAAGGCGACCGACGGGGACGACGAGACGCGCTGGAGTTCGCAGTTCTCCGACCCGCAGTGGCTCGCCGTGGACCTGGGGAAGCCGCTGACGATTGACCAGGTGCGGCTGACCTGGGAAGACGCCTACGCCGCCTCCTACATCATTCAGGTCAGCACGGACGGCAAGACCTGGACCGACGTTTATACGACCTCAAATGGCCGGGGCGACATCGAGGACATCCGCTTTGCGCCCGTCACGGCGCGCTGGGTGCGGGTGTACGGCACAAAGCGCGCCACCGGGTTCGGCTACTCGCTGTTCAGCATTGAAGTCTTCGCGCCGGGGACAGGGCCGAAACCATGACTTCGCTCCCGCCCCGCCTGGACCACGTCAACATCGTCGTCGTGGACTTGGAGCGCAGCCTGGATTTTTATGTCGGCCTGCTCGGCATGGAGCAGACGTTCACGGGCGATCTGCGGGGGGAATGGATCGAGACGCTCGCCGGGCTGCCGGGCGCGTCCGCCCTGTGCGCCTTCTGCGCGCCGCCGGGCGGGGGAACGCGGCTGGAACTGCTGGAGTACCGCGCCCCGACGGGAAAGAGTTTGCCGGAGAACTCCCTGGCGAACACGGCGGGCGTTCGCCATCTGGCGCTGGAAGTGGACGACATCGAGGGCTGGCACGCGCGGCTGTCCGGGGCGGGCGTCCGCTTCGTCTCCGCCCCCGTCACGGTCCCCTTCGCCGTCGGCGGCGCCCGCAAGCGCCTGTGCTACCTGCACGACCCGGACGGCGTCCTCCTCGAACTGGCGTCCTACGAGGCGACCGAGACATTGGGATAGAAAGAGGGGTGGTAGCGGAGAGGAGACTCGAACTCCTGACCTAAGGGTTATGAATCCTTCGCTCTAACCGGCTGAGCTACTCCGCCAAACGGCGACAGCAGTGTACCCCAGGCGAGCCGCGCCTGTCAACAGACGCCGACGATTTTCAGGCCGCCTTTGACACACCGTTTTCCCAGCGGCGTGCGGCCCACTCCATCTGCGCATCTTGATACTCGCGCCGGGCCAGGAGCATCGCCCGGCGCTCCTGCCCGTTCTCCCGCCAGTTCGTGAACACGTACAGCCGGACCCAGCGGCGCTCGGCGTCCTGTACGTCTTTACACAGCAGTGCGACGGCGATTTTCATGATGTGTCTCCTCGCTCAACCGGTGGCCTCCCGGAAGCCGACGACTCAACTCAGCCTCTCGCCCCGGTCCGTGATACTCCCAGTATAACGGGCGCGTGTGAAGAAAAAATGAAAGACACACCCACATCTGCCGCACGTTTGACGGCGCGGAGATTCTGGGAAAGACCCACCAAGGCGAACTTTTAAGAGCAATGGGCCGTATTGACAAAGAACGAGGCCATTGTGTATACTGTCCTATCGTTTTGGGGCGCAGCGTCGCGCTCCCTGCGGTTGCCGTTTGCTCGAACACCGATGTCCGTGAAACGCCTCCTCTCTTGCAGCGCCTGTCGCTGCTCGACTGTGGGGGCTTTTTCTGTTCCCACCGCGCCGCCGCCGGAAACACGCCGGCGCTCTCCGAAATAGTCTGAGTAAAACGAGCACAACTTAAAGGAGTTCGAGACGAACTATGTTAAACGGAATCACGTACCTGCTTCACGGCGGGCCGATCATGTATCCGCTGTTTATCTGCGCGATCCTCTCGGTCGCCGTCATGATCGAGCGGTTTATCGTCATCACCCGCGCCGGGGCCGACAATGAAGGATTGAGCGAGCAGGTGCGCGAGCTGCTGACTCAGGGCCGCGTCAACGAAGCCCTGAAACTCTGCGAGGACACCCCCGGCCCCGTGCCGTCGCTGCTCGCCAACGGCATCCGCAGCCGCGAGATGGACTCCGACACGGTCGAGCGGCAGATGGAAGAGCTGGCCCTGCGCGAGACGCCCGTGCTTTACAAGCGGCTGGGCATCCTGGACACCATCATCACCATCGCCCCGCTGCTCGGCCTGCTCGGAACCGTCACGGGCATGATCCGGTCGTTCCACATCGTCGGCGCGGCGTCGGGCCTCAACAACACCGCCGGCATTTCGGGCGGCGTCGCCGAAGCCCTGATCGCCACGGCGACCGGCCTGGCGATTGCCATCGTCACGCTGATAGGCTACAACTATCTCACGGAACAAGTCAAGCAGGTGATCGCCGATATGGAAGTGCGCGCCACGCAGCTCCTGAACACCCTGGCGAGCCTGCGCAATGCGGAGGGACGACGCAGTGAAGTTTCCGCGGCAAGAGCTTAAAAAAGCGCGCATCGAGATCATCCCGATGATCGACACCATCTTCTTCCTGCTCGTCTTCTTCATGCTGATGAGCCTGCAGACGGTGCAGATGTCGGCGCCGAAAGTCCACCTGCCGGGCAGCCACACGGCCAACGTCCAGCCGAAGGACAAGATCGTGATCACCGTGGACGACCAGAACCGCTACTACGTGGACAAGCAGCAGGTCACGTTCGACCAGATCCTGCCCAAACTCACGGAAGCGACCACGGCCAATCCCCAGATCACGGTCATCCTGAACGCCGACACGGACGACCAAACCGAGCAGCTCTTGAAGATCATGGACATCGCCAAGCAGGCCAACCCCGGCCAGCTCGTCATGGCGACCGCGCCCAGCGGCCAGGGAGGGATGTAGGCACATGGCGAACCGTCGAGTCAACATCCGCCGGGTGGAACTGAAGAAGGCGCGCATCGAGATCATCCCGATGATCGACACCATCTTCTTCCTGCTTGTCTTCTTCCTGATGGTCAGCCTGTCGCAGACCAAGATGAAGGGCATGGCGAGCAGCCTGCCCAAAGACAGCCCGCCGTCCACGGCCAAGCCGCCGCCCAAAGTGGTCGTCACCGACGACAAAGACGGCAATATGTATCTGAACACGGCCAAAGTCACTCTGGACCAGGTTCAGCCGCAGCTACAGCAGATGATCAATGCCGACCCGAACACGATCATCATCGTCAACGTGGACAAGACGCGCAAGGTGCAGGAGACCATTGACGTCATGGACCAGGTCAACCAGGTCCAACTGCCCGACTCGGCCAAAACGGCGGACAACAATGTTCCCGCCATCATGATCGCGACGACGCCCGTGGACGCCAGCGGCAACGCCGCGTCGTCCGCGACCGGCACGGCCTCCGCGCCCGCCGCCGCGTCGTCCACAGGAACGCCATAACGATGCCGCAAACGGAAAAATTACCCACCGTCCCGCCGGCGCCCCCGCCGCTGGGCCAGAACGGCCACCGGCCTGAGCCGGAAAAGAACAGCCCTGCGGAGCAGATGCGGTGGAGCAACCGCGTGTTCGCGCTGTGCCTGCTGCCGGCGGTGATCATCGTCGCCCTGTTCTGCATCTGGCTGGGCTACCAGGACATTTACGGTGCCAAAGCCAACATCGTGGATCAGAAGCGGATCAAGATTCAGGTCTACCGCCCGCCGATCAAGCACCCGCACAAAAAGCCGCCGCCGCCGCCGCCCAAGCCCAAGACGCCGCCGCCGCCCAGGCCGGTCATTCATCATGTGACGGTGAAGCCGCCACCTGTTGTGCGCCCGACGCCCCATCCACCGGTGCCGACGCGCGCCCCGGTCATCGGCCACACGGTCCACACCAACACGCCGTCGGCGGTCAATGTCGGCCCCGTCGCGCCGGGGCCGCCCGAAGCCAAGCCGCAGGAACCCGGCACGAACACGCAGCCGAC
>CAZZVX010000147.1:0-11291 GCA_964657535.1 Armatimonadota bacterium
AAAACGCTGGACATGTTCAAGACCATCTCCACGACCGGCGGTCCGGCGCTCGCGGGCAGCAGCTATGACCCGTTCGGCACCAAGTTCGTCAACAAGATTGACATGACCAACATCGGCACGATGGGCCACTCGCGCGGCGGCGAAGGCGTGATGACGGACTACGTCTACAACGCCGACACCGTGAACAACCCGGAGGCGGCGGCCGCCGGCGGCCCCGTGTACCCGATCAAAGCCGTCTTCGCCATCGCCCCGGTGGACTACAACCGTTACATGCCCACGAACGTCCCCATCGCGGTCATCCTGCCGTACTGCGACGGCGACGTCTCGGACAACCAGGGGACGCACTTCTTCGACGACGCCCGCTACAAGACGCCCGGCGACCCGACGCCCAAATTCCTTTTCACCGTGATGGGCGCCGACCACGACCTGTACAACACCATCTGGGACCCGGCCATCTTCGCGCCGGGCGCCGCCGACGACTGGCAGGGGACGCCGTCCTACCAGCTCGACCCCTTCGCCAGCCTGACCGTCCCCGGCAACCACCGGCTCAACTCGGCGCAGCAGGAAGGGACCGGCCTGGCCTACATGGCCGCCTTCTTCCGCACATACATCGGCAACGCCGCTGTCCCGACCACCACGAAGTTCCTGCCCTTCCTCAAGGGGGACGCCGCCCCGCCGCCCTCGGCGATGACGGACGAACTGTACGAGACCTACCACGCGCCGGAGGCGAAGCGGCTGGACATTGACCGTTTCCTGGCCGCCGGCGACCTCTTCACCGACGCGCTCGGCGGCGCGATCACGGCCACCGGCCTGACGCCCTACCAGATCGCGGGCGGCGGCCCTTACCCGTTCACGACCAGCAACGGCACCAGCAGCGGCTTCACCGCCTCGCCGACGCTGGCGAACTTCGCCCTGCCGGGCCAGCCCGCCGCGCGGCAGCCCGGCGACACGCCGAGTCTGTACGCCCCGACGGTCGGCGGCCTGAGCCAGCTCGAACTCGGCTGGAGCAGTTTCGGCGCGTCAGTGGACTTCGCCATCCCGTCGGCCTCGGCGGACTTCACGCCGTTCTCGGTGCTGACGTTCCGCACCGCCGTCAACTTCACCGACTACCGCAACTACGTCGCCTACGACGACTTCGACGTGCAGCTGACCGACAATCAAGGCAACACGTCCTTCACGCCCGTCTCGGCCTGGTCGAAAGCGCTGACCTACCCGCCCGGCGAGATCGTGCGCCTGCCGAAAGTCGAGATGAACGGCGTCCGCATCCCGCTGTCCACGTTCGCCGGGGACGTGGACATGACCCACATCGTTTCGGTCAAGCTCCTCTTCGACCGCCAGACCTCCGGCGCGGTCCTGCTCACCGACCTCGCGCTGTCGGACTAGCACGTTCAGAGGAGATCAGAGACAACTCAAATGAAAATGAAACCAATCAACACCACGAACAGCCTGTTCCTGGCCGGCGGCATCACGCTGGCACTGGGGGTCGCGGCTCCGGGCGCCCGCGCCCAGAACTCCTGGACCAAAACGGGGTCGCCGGGCAACCTGCCGACGACCGCCCAGGTCACGGCGGGCGCCACCAACAACCAACTGACCATGATCACCGGGACCCTGTCTTCCACCACGACAGGCTCTGAGCGGACGGTGGCCCAGCCGTCCCAGCCGGACCTGTTCGAGATCTACATCAACAATCTGAACTTCACCCAGACCGGCGCCAGCCTCTTCTCGGCGACGACCACCGGGCTGCCGACCACGATCTACAACCCGGAACTGTTCCTGTTCAACTCCAGCGGCGTGGGCGTCTTCTTCAACGACGACGCTTCCAGCGTCACCCGGCAGACCACGATCAGCACCACGACCGCCCTCACGCCCGGCCTGTACTACCTCGGCGTCGGGACGTTCGGGGCGATCCCCCGCAGCGGCACCGGAACGTCAAACTCCGCCAGCGACATCTTCCCGGACCCGATTGACGGGGCCTCGGTCGGCTTCAACGGCATCTACGGCCCGACCGGCGGCGGGGGCGGCAGCGCGCTCACCCGCTGGAACATCAGCAGCGCGGACATCGAAACGGGCAGCTACACCATCGGCCTGACGGGCGCGACCTTCGCCGTCGCCCCGGAACCGTCCGAGACGGCGGCCCTGGCTCTGGGCGGCCTGCTTCTCGTCGGCTGCCTCCTGCGCGCCCGGCGCCGGAAACAGGCGACTTCCTGAAAGATCAACCCCGCTCGTCTTTGCCGCCGGACAGAAATCTGTCCGGCGGCCTTTTTTTGCTGCCGCGTGAGCCAAAAAATCCCTGCATCAACCTGACGCGGGGGCATAGGTCAAGCCGTCCATTCCCACTTGACTACTTGTAGTTTTCAGGTTACAATAATCTTGCCAGGGATAGAACAACGCCATGAGCGACATTGAGCGCGAAATCGTTGTGCTGGTTCAGGCGAATTGTAAGTCACTAGTCGAAGACTGGCTGCGCGGCATTCGGGACAAAGTGACACGCGCCAAGATCGAGCGCCAGATTGACAAGCTTTCACGGGGACGAGGAGAACAGAAGAACCTCAAAAGCGTGTCGGAACTGAAGATTGACCTAGGACCCGGCTACCGCGTCTACTATCATCTACTTGACGGAAACACGTTGGTGGTCCTCATCGGCGGCGGGGACAAGTCGAGTCAGAGCAAGGACATCGAGAACGCCAGGCAGCTTCGGAAAGAGTTCGTGGACGGAGGCTATTCTGAAAGCGCCCTACGCTCCTGGAAGGAAGACCAGCAGGATGAAAGAGAAATTGACACTTAAAAGCTTTGATGGAATACTTTTTGACGACCTACGCGACCCCGAATTTGCGACGGCCTATCTGCAAGATGCGTGGGAAGACAGCACCGAAGAATTTCTTGTCGCGCTCAGGAAATACGTCCTGGCAAACGGCGGGATGGCCCAGTGCGCGGAGAAAGCGCACATCACGCGCGAGGCGCTGTACCGGATGCTCTCCGACAAAGGGAACCCCGAACTGCGCTCCGTGCGGGCCGTGCTGCAGGCGACCGGCCTGAGCCTCTCCGTCGGGCGGCAGGAAGATTTAACGGCGGCTTGAAAGGTGCCAAAGCCCCGCATGAGTTTCATGCAGGGCCGTTGGGCGGCACATCAAGCAGATTGACCGGTCTGGGCGGCTTCGGGAACTTCCAGCAAGCGCCCAGACTTGACATCGTAAATGTAGCCGTAGATGGCGATGGACTTCGGCACCAATGGGTGCGCACGGACGCGTTGCACATCCGCGACGACCGACTGCGCCTGGTCGCGAATCGTCAGCCAGTCAATGTAATCACCCTCGCGCGAGCCGGGGCCGGCGCCGACATCGGTAAAGCCTTCCGGCCCCAGATGGGCCGTCTCCAGACTGCTCGCCAGCAGTTCGCGTATCTTCTCGTCCGTGAAGAACAGCATCCCGCAATCCGTGTGGTGGATAATGAACCACTCCCGCGTGCCGAGCAGTTTGTAGGAGATGACGAGCGAGCGGATGGCGTCGTCGCTCGCCCGTCCGCCCGCGTTGCGAATCACGTGGGCGTCGCCCTCGGACAGCCCGGCGTACTTGGCCGGGTCCAGGCGGGCGTCCATGCAGGTCAGGATGGCGAACCGCCGCGCGGGCGGCAGCGCCAGGTCGGCCTTGTCGCCGAACGTCTCGGCGTAAGCGGCGTTGGCTTGGAGGACTTCGTCCAGGACGGTACTCATTTCATCGGCCCTTTCTACGGCAAATGCAGCAGGCACGATTTTACCATAATCCCTACGTTTTTAATAGCAATTAACGACTGTGTGGAGGGGACAAAATCATCGGGAACGCAGTTGCCTCCGTCCGTGTTCTTATGGTATACTACCGAGTTGGCTGAACCAACGGTATATCAAGGAGACAAACCAATGAAGGCGGGCATCCATCCCCAATACAAGGAAACGACCGTGACGTGTGCGTGCGGCAGCAAGTTCACCACGCGCTCCACGTCGGAGAACATCCACACGGAGATCTGTTCCCAGTGCCATCCGTTCTTCACCGGCAAGCAGAAGCTGGTGGACAGCGCGGGCCGCGTGGACAAGTTCATGACCAAGTACGGTCTGAAGAAATAACCATCCCCGCCTTCGGCGGTGACGACAGAGGGCGGCCCTTCGCGGCGGCCCTCTTTTCCTGCGTCAGCAACAGGCAGATCTTATGGCCGATGAACGGCAGCAGTACGGCGGCCAGGCGGTGGTCGAGGGCGTGATGATGCGCAGCCCGCGCTTCTTCGCCGTCGCCTGCCGCCGCCTGTCCGACAACCAGATCGTCATCCAGCGCGAGCCGGTCGAGAACCATCTGCGCAAAGTCATGTGGCTGAACAAGCCGTTCCTGCGCGGCACGCTGGCCTTGATTGACGCGATGGCGCTCGGCATGAAGGCGCTGACCTACGCCGCCAATGTCCAGGTCGCCGACCAGTCGGCGTCCGGCGCGAGCGAAGCCCCGGCGGCGGGCGCGGTCGGCCTGGCGATGGGCGAAGGCGCTCCGCTCCCCTCTCCTGTTCTTGGGAGAGGGGCCGGGGGTGAGGGCAATCGGGTGGGCGAAGGCCGGACCATCAACGGCATCACCATCGGCCTGACGACGGTGCTGGCCCTGGTCATCGGCTTCGGCCTGTTCTGGACGCTGCCCGCGCTGCTCACCGACAAGGCTTTGCCCCATCTGGCGCACCTGCACACGGCGGGCGGGCGTCTCGGAGCGAACCTGGTCGAGGGCGCGATCCGGCTCGTGATCTTTTTCCTGTACATCGGCCTGATTTCGCGCATGGGCCATGTGCAGCGCGTCTTCCAGTACCACGGCGCGGAACACAAGGCCATCAACACGCTGGAATCCGGCCTGCCGGTGACGGTGGAAAACGCCCGCGCTGCCAGCCGCATTCACCCGCGCTGCGGCACCAATTTTATTTTTATCGTGCTGGTGACGGCGATCCTCGTCTTTTCGCTGATCCCGCGCCATCCGCTGAGCGACGGCATCGGCCCTGTCTTGCAGACCGTCGGCCTGCGGCTCGTTTTGCTGCCGGTCGTCGCGGGAATCGCGTTCGAGATTCTGAAGTGGGCGGGCAGCAACCGGGACAAGGCCTGGGCGCAGGCGCTGATCGCCCCCGGCCTGTGGACGCAGTACCTCACGACGCGCGTCCCCGACGACGGCCAGCTCGAAGTCGCCATCGCCGCCCTGGGAAGCGTCTGGGACAAGGAACACGAGGCCGCCCCCGCGCCCCTGGGGACGGAAGAGCCTGCGGCGGCGGTGGCGTAGGAACCTCCTATCCGGCTTCGCCACCTTTCCCCCCGCAGACGGGGAGAAAGGCCAGTGGCAGTGTCTGGTGTGGCTTCGCACAATGCCGACGGCAGAGGGATGTAGTTATCGGCCTTTCTCCCATTCCGATGCGGGGAAAGGTGGCGAAGCCGGATAGGGGGCCTCTTGGCCGTCTGAAAGAAAACACGATGTTTGAAAAATTAGCCGAAGTTGAGGCGCTCTACGAAGAACTGGAACGGCGGATGTCCGACCCGGCGCTCGTCAACGACTTGGACGAATACCGGCGCGTCCATAAGCAGTACAGCGACCTGGGCGAGATCGTCGCCAAGTACCGCGAATACACGGCGACCGAGCAGCAGTTGACCGAGACCGAAGAGATGCTGCGCGGCTCGCTCGATCAGGAGATGCGGGACCTGGCGCAGATGGAGTTCGACGACCTCAAAGAACGGCGGCTGGCGCTGGAACAGGCGCTGCAGGTCATGCTCCTGCCCAAAGACCCGAACGACGACAAGGACGTGATCCTGGAAGTCCGGGCGGCGGCGGGCGGCGAGGAGGCCGCGCTGTTCGCGGGCGAACTGCTGCGGATGTATATGCGCTACGCCGAGAAGCGCGGCTGGACCTACGACTTCGTCTCCAGCAACGAGACCGGCATCGGCGGCTACAAAGAGGCCGTCATGGAAGTGCACGGCCAGGGCGCCTACTCGGCCCTGAAGTTCGAGTCCGGCGTCCACCGCGTCCAGCGCGTCCCCGTCACCGAAGCCAGCGGACGCCTGCAGACCAGCACCGCGACAGTCATCGTCATGCCCGAAGCCGAGGACGTGGAGATTGATATCCCTGACAAGGACATCAAGCGCCAGCACACGCTGTCGGCGGGCGCGGGCGGCCAGAACGTCCAGAAGAACGAGACCGCCGTCATGCTGACCCACCTGCCGACGGGGATGGTCGTTACCTGTCAGGATCAACGGTCACAATTGCAGAACTACGAGAAGGCCCTGCGCGTCCTCAAATCGCGCCTGCTGGACATCGAGATTCAGAAGCAGCAGGAGAGCGTCGGCACCACCCGCAAGGGCATGGTCGGGTCGGGAGACCGCAGCGAGAAGGTCCGCACCTACAACTTCCCGCAGGACCGCATGACCGATCATCGAATCGGCCTGACCGTCCACAACCTGCCGACCCTGCTCGCCGGCGACATCCAGCACGTCATAGACACCCTCGTGAGCGCCGACCAGGCCGAAAAACTCCGCCGGGAAGTCGAAGCGGCCTGACCACCACCCTTGCAAGGACGCCCATGCGGACACGCCCCACCCCGATGACCCCGGAGGAGTTTGACCTCCTCCCGCGCCGCCCCGGCTGGAAGCACGAATACTTCAACGGCATGGCGTACATCGAGCCGCGCCCGTCCGTCGCCATCGTTCGCGCCCCCGTCACCGCCCGCCCTGTCTCCGCACCCGACGGCTTCACCCTGCGCCCGACGACAGCCGAGGACGCCGCCAAACTCATCCCAGCGTTCTTCGAATCATTCCGCGAGACCGTGGACTACTGGGGCTACCGGCGGGACGCCATCCGGCGCTCCTCCGTGGGCAGCATCCGTAGCTGCTTCGCCGGCAAGCGCGGCGCGTTCCTTCCGGCCTCCTTTCTCGCCGTCGCCCCGACGGGCCGGAGCGTCGCCGCCGCGCTGCTTGTGCAGGGGGTGGAAACAGCCAATCTGGATCTGCTCTTCGTCCGCCCGCGCTGGCACCGCCGGGGCCTGGCGACGGCGCTCGTCCAGTCGGCTATGAACGCGCTGCACGAGGCGGGGGAGACGTTCCTGGAGAGCGGCCACAACGTCGCCAACGATCCGAGCGCCGCCTGGCATCGCGGCTTCGGCTTCGTGGAACTGCCGGACCTGCTGCGCGCCCGCGACGAGGCCCGCTGCGCCGCCCACGAACTGCACCGCCGGGAACAACTCGGCGACCTCACGGACTCGGAGCGCGCGTTCTTGGCAGACCGCGCGGCACACTTACGATCTCTCGCGGACGAGTTGGAAGCCATCGCCGACCGCGACGGCTGGGACGCCGTCTGCCCGCTCCGCCGTCACCGTGACAGGGAAAAAGCGGCGAATGGCGAGTAATGCAGAGAGCGACACTTGAGGAGAAACGCAATGACGCTTCAGCCCGCGCCGACAGACGGCGACACAGGATGGTTCGTCCACGACCGGTTCGGACTGTTCATCCATTGGGGGTTGTACGCCCTGCCCGCCCGGCACGAGTGGGTCAAGAACGTCGAGAAGGTTGACGGCCCCACCTACGAGAAATACTTCCGGCACTTCGACCCGGACCTGTACGACCCGGCGGCCTGGGCCGAGGCGGCGTCCGGGGCCGGGATGAAATACTTCGTCGTCACGACCAAGCACCACGAAGGCTTTTGCCTGTGGGACTCGGCGCTGACGGACTACAAGGCCACGAACACGCCCTGCGGCAAGGATTTACTGCGCCCTATGGTGGACGCCTTCCGCGCCCGTGATATGAAGGTAGGGTTTTATCACTCATTGCTGGACTGGCACCACCCCGACTACACCGTGGACAACCTCCACCCGATGCGCGACAACGCGGACGAACTCGCCGCCAACACGGGCCGCGACCTGTCCCGCTACGCCGAGTACCTGCACGGCCAGACGCGCGAACTGCTCACTCAGTTTGGCAAAATTGACGTGCTGTGGTATGATTTTTCCTACGGCGGCAAGGGCAGAGAGGCCTGGCAGAGCGAGAAGCTGCTGGCGCTGGTCCGTGAATTGCAGCCTGACATCGTCCTCAACGACCGGCTCAACCTCGACCACGGCTGGGACATCAAGACGCCGGAGCAGTTCCAGCCGCGCGAGTGGGTGACGGTGGGCGGCAAGCCCGTCGTCTGGGAGGCCTGCCAGACCTTCAGCGGCTCCTGGGGCTACCACCGCGATGAAGAAACGTGGAAAAGCCTGGACCAGTTGATTCAGATGCTGGTGGACACGGTGAGCAAAGGCGGGAATCTATTGCTCAACGTCGGGCCGACCGGGCGCGGCGAGTTCGACGCCCGCGCCCTGGACCGGCTGACAGGCATCGGCGCGTGGATGAAACGCCACGCCCGCTCGATCTACGGCTGCACGCAGGCGCCCGCCGAGTTCCGTGCGCCCCAGGACTGCCGCTTCACCTACAACACCGGAACGCGCCGACTGTACCTGCACGTCTTCGCCTGGCCGTACCGGCATCTGCACCTGGACGGTTTAGGGGACAGGATCGAGTACGCGCAGCTGCTGAACGACGCCAGCGAGGTCAAGATGCTCACGCGCGTCCCCGAGGCGGCCTACGGCAGCATGACCGAGGAGCGCGAAGCCAAACTGCTGACGCTGGAACTGCCGGTGAAAAAGCCGAACGTCACGGTCCCCGTCATAGAACTGTTCCTGAAATGACGGCTCTGACCATCGGGGAGGCACTGGCGCGGGCGACGGCGGAACTCAGCGCCGCCGGCACAGACACGCCCCGCCTGGACGCTCAGTTGCTGCTGGCCTGGGTCCTGAAAAGCCGCCGCGAAGACCTGGCCCGCGCGCCCGAACGGTCCCTGTCCGACCGGGACGCGCTCGTGTTCGCCAAGGCCGTCTCGCTGCGCGCCCTGCGCCGCCCCCTGCCCTACATCACCGGCGAGCAGTGGTTCTACGGGCGACCGTTCAAGGTCAATCGGGCCGTCCTGATCCCGCGCCCGGAGACGGAAGGGCTGGTCACGGCGGCGCTGGAGAAGACACGGGACGCCCCTGCGCCCTGGTTCGCGGACATCGGGACCGGCAGCGGGATTCTGGCCGTGACGCTGGCGTTGGAACGGCCCGACGCGCGGGCCTGGGCGACCGACCTGTCCGCCGACGCCCTCAAGACGGCCCGGAAAAACGTCGTCCGGCACGGCGTCGGCGACCGGGTGACGCTGCTTCCGGGCGACCTGCTCGCGCCGCTGCCTCCCGGTGTCCATCTGGATGTCATCGTCTCCAACCCGCCGTATGTGCGCGAGGCCGAACTGCCGGACTTGCAGCCCGAAGTGCGCGACTACGAGCCGACGATGGCTCTGAGCGGTTCCCCCGGCGCGACGGGCGCGGACGGGACGGCCCTGCACCGCCGCCTGCTGGACGAGGCCGAAGACCGTCTCAAGCCCGGCGGCTGGCTCTTGATGGAAGTCGGCCGGGGCCAGGCCGAGGCCGTCGCCGAGTACGCCCGTGCGCGCGGCTGGGCCGGGACTGCCGTTCAGAACGATCTGGCCGGCATCGGGCGCGTCGTCCAAGCGCAGAGGCGCTGAACACACCTTCCCAGGCCCAATGTCAGGTACAATGGCGTGTGTCGTCCCTGACGCCGCCGACGGGCCGCGAGGAGCTGCGCCGGGAATTTCTGGTAAAGATGATGAGCAGTACCACTTTAGATTCCCTGGAACCCAGTGACCGGGCCGCGCTGGAAACGTCTCTGGCTCTCCTGGAGGCCATTTTTGCCGATGGCCCCGTCGGGTTCGCCTTCCTGGACCGTGACCTGCGCTACTTGCGCGTCAACGCGCGGATGGCCGAGATCAACGGCCTGACCGGCGAGGCGCACCTGGGGCGTACCGTCGAAGACGTCCTCGGCCCCGGCGCGCGTCCGTCACGCCAGGCCCTCCTGGAGAAGACGCTGGCCGGGGAGCCTTCCGTCGCCGTCGCCCTGGCGGGGGCCGTCCCCGAACGGCCCGGCACGCCGCACCACGTCCAGGCGTCCTTCTTCCCCGTCCGCGCGGGCGGCATCGTCGTCGGTGCGGCGGTCCTCGTCCGCGACGTCACGGAGCAGGTCGAGGCGGGGGCGCGGCTGCGGCTGCAGTCGGCGGCGTTCGAGAACATGTGGGACGCCCTCATCATCACCGACCCGGAGGGGCGCATCACCGAGTGCAACGAAGCGTTCGTGCGTCACTCCGGCTACTCCCGCGAGGAGGCGCGGGGCCGCCCGATCTCGTTCCTGCACCTGCCCGAACAGCAGGCGTGGGTCATGCCGCTGATCGCCGAAGCCATGCGGCGGGACGGGCGCTGGGAGGGCGAGGTGCGCTTCCGGCGCAAAGACGGCAGCGAGGGCGTCAGCCTGACCAGCGTGACGCCGCTGCGCGACGAGCGGGGGGACATCATCGGCACCGTCGGGGCCAACCGCGACATCACCGAGCAGAAACGCACCGAGCGCGAACTGGTAGAACAGGGCCAGCGGCTGCGCCTCGTGCTGGAAAGCGGGCGCCTCGGCTCGTACCACCTCGACCTCGTCACGGGACGCTTTCTGGAGAGTTCCGCGATCTGCAAAGCCAACTTCGGGTACGCGGCCGATGAGAAGCACACCTACGAGGAGGTGTTCCGGCGGATTCACCCCGACGACCAGCCCCGCGTGCGCGAGGCGACCCGGCGGGCGCTGGACGGACACCGCGACTACGAGGCCGAGTACCGCGTCTTCTGGCCCGACGGCAGTCTGCACTGGATCAGCGCCCACGGCACCCCGTTTTTCGACGACGCCGGGCGGCCCGTCCGCATGATCGGCGTCACCCAGGACATCACCGCACGGATCCGGGCCGACGAGGACCAGCGGAAAGCCGCCGCGAGGCAGACCTTGCTGATCGCCACGCAGCAGGAAGTCGCCCGGAACGCCCGCGACCTGGACGCCGCCCTGAACGTGCTGGGGCGCCGCGCCCAGGAGATGGCCGGGGCCGACGGCGCGGTGATCGAGATGGCGGACGGCGCGGAGATGGTCTACCGCGCCGCCGCCGGCGGGGCCGCCGCCCATCTGGGCCTGCGCCTGCGCCGGGACGGCAGTCTGTCGGGGCGGTGCGTCATCGAGGGCCGCCTGCTGGCGGCCGAGGACACCGAGACCGACCCGCGCGTGGACCGCGAGGCGTGCCGCCGGATCGGGTCGCGCTCCATCGTGGTGGTGCCGCTCCAGTACCTAGGGCGGACCGTCGGCGTCCTCAAAGTCTACTCGGCGCGGCCCCACGCTTTCGCGCCTGACCTGTTCCCCCTGCTGGAGTTGATGG
>CAZZVX010000148.1:0-11248 GCA_964657535.1 Armatimonadota bacterium
CGTTGAGCTGAATGGCGACGTGGCGGGGAAACGCCTCGAAGGAGTCGTGCGCCTTGCGGTAGTCGCGCACGATGTCCCGCAGGGCGCAGGCGACGAGAAAATATTCCTGAAGCAGACGGAGCTCCTTGCCCGCCGCCGCGATGTCGGACGGGTAGAGCACTTTGGAGATGGACTCGGACGCGATCTTTTGACCGATAGCGGCGTGATAGTCGCCGTCGTTGAAGACCTGCATATCGAAATCGGCCGACGAGCGGGCGGAGAACAGGCGCAAATAGTTGACCGTCCGCCCGCCGTATCCGACTATCGGCATGTCGTGCGGCACGCCGACGAGCGGCTTCCAGTCCAGCCACATCGGATTGTAGTTGCCGTGCCGGTCTTGGGCGTCTTCCACGCGCCCGTAGACGGGGATAATGCAGGCTTCCTCGCGCCGCTCGATCTCCCAGGGCGTGCCGTGCGCCAGCCAGTTGTCCGGCTCTTCCTTCTGGTAGCCGTTCTCGATCTTCTGGCGGAACAGGCCGTACTCGTAGTTGATGCCGTAGCCGTAGCCGGGCATTCCCAGGGTCGCCAGCGAGTCCAGAAAGCAGGCCGCCAGCCGCCCCAAGCCGCCGTTGCCCAGGGCGGCGTCCGGCTCGCGCTCGCGGAGTTCTTCCAGGTCCGCCCCCAGCGCCTCCACCGCCTCCCGGCACTCGTCGTAGATGCCCAGATTGAGCAGGTTGTTGCCGAGCGAGCGGCCTTCCAAGAACTCCATGGAGAGATAATACAGCCGCTTGGCCTGCGCGTCCTGATAGCGCAGTTCGGTCTCGATCATGCCGTCCACCAGTCTATCTCGGACGGCCAGGCCGACGGCCTGATAAAGTTCAAAGGGCGACGCCGTGGCGCGGTCTTTGCCCAGCGAGTAGCGCAAATGACGGCTGATCGCGTCTTGAAGGTCGTTTGCGGGAACGGTCATTCTTTGTTTCCTTGAAGTTGTGTGGCCTGTAAAGCGAGAGGGCGACTCAAGCCTGCCCGAAGCAATTGCCCCTCAGCAGTCCATCCAACGGCGGCAGACTCGTGTGACTAAACCAGCGCGCGCCTTCCCGCAGCCAGTTTTCACGGAACTGCTCGTGAGACAGCGCGAAGTCATCGTAGCCGAACTGCACACCGCAGCAGGGACAAATCAGCTCATCCTGAGCCGGACGCTTCAGCCCATTATAGCCGCAGACAGGGCAAGTGTATGTCATGGCAAGCATCTCCTGTGGAAGTGGACGATTTCGGGGACGCCGGTGAGTTCCGGCTTTGGCCTGAAAGATATGCGGATGAAGCCATTCAAGGCACAGACACAGAATTCGTTCGTAATTGTGTTATACCGGATCGTGTCGCCTCTTGTCACGCATTGGCGGATATTTCCATACGCCAGACAGGAACAAGTCGGGCAGGCATGACAGATAATTGGCGTCCTAGAAAGCGGCTTCATCATAAAAACGACATCAAGCCGCTCATATTCCGTCTCTGTGATTGCTCCAAAGTCAGTGCGATGTCTCTGGAAATGGTCGCTTGGCAAAGCGCGGGCAAAGGTTGGAAGCGACGGCACAGAAAAACCTTTATTCCGATGTCATGTGATTCTGCCAGGCGTGGCCGCTGCCGGCGAGCAGGGCGTCGGCGGCGGCAGGCCCCCAGGCGCCGGCGGCGTAGTTCGGGAACGGGTCGGCGGGCGGCTCAGACTGCCAGGTTTCCAGCACAGGCGCAAGAATTTCCCAAGACAGCGTCACGGTGTCGTCGCGGTTGAACAGCGTCGGGTCGCCGTTCATCACATCGAGCAGTAGAGTCTCGTAGGCCGTCGCCGGGAACTCGCCGAAGGCCGAACTGTAGGAGAAGTTCATCTGGATCGGGCGGACGTGCATCTCCGGGCCGGGCGCTTTGGCTCCCATCTGCAGCGAGATGCCTTCGTCCGGCTGGATACGGATCACTAAAGTGTTCGGTTCGATCCGGTCCTGCGCCGTCGGCGGAAAGAACAGATGGGGGACGCGCTTGAAGCCGATGACGATCTCCGTCAATTTGCGCGGCATCCGCTTGCCGGAGCGCAGGTAAAACGGCACGCCCGCCCAGCGCCAGTTGTCCACTTCGAGTTTCAGCGCGGCGAACGTCTCCGTGTGCGAGCCGGGCGCGACATCGGGTTCGTCTCGGTAGCCGGGGACAGGCTGACCGGCAATCTCCCCCGGCCCGTACTGGCCGCGCACGGCGACATCGGCGAGGTTCCCTGCCGTCAGCGGGACGATGGAACCCAGCACGTCCGCCTTGCGGTCGCGCACGTTCTGGCCGTCGTAGCGAACGGGCGGTTCCATGGCGACGAGCGCCATGAGTTGAAACAGGTGGTTCTGGAACATATCGCGCAGGACCCCCGCGCGGTCGTAGTATCCGCCCCGATGCTCGACGCCCAGCGTTTCCGCCGCCGTGATCTGTACGTAATCCACATAGTGCCGACTCCAGATCGGCTCGATGATGGAGTTGGCGAAGCGAAACGCAAGGATGTTCTGAACGGTTTCTTTGCCCAAATAGTGGTCAATCCGGTACACCTGGCGCTCGTCGAAGACCCGATGGACGGACTCGCTGAGGCGCGCAGAACTCCCCAGGTCGTGGCCGAACGGCTTCTCGATGACGATGCGCGTCCAGCCGTCGCCGACGGCGTTCGGGGTGACCAGTCCGTGTTCCTGAAGCCGCGCGACGATAGGGGCGTAGAACGTCGGCGAGGTCGCGAGGTAGAACAGGCGGTTGCCGCGCGTGCCGTGTTCGCGGTCCATTTCGTCCAGCCGTTCCTTGAGGCGCGCGTAGCCGTCGGCGCTCTCGAAGTCGGCGGAGACGTAATGGAGAGAGGGCGCGAAACTTTCCCAGAGTTTGGAGCGGAAGAGCAGCACTTCCGGCGACTCTTTGACCCAGGGCCGCGCCCGGTCCCGAAACTGCTCGTCGGTGAGCGGCGTCATGGCGAAGCCGACGGTCGCAAAGTCGGGCGGCAGCAGGTCCTGACAGGACAGGTTGTAAAGAGCCGGGATCAACTTGCGGCCCGTCAGGTCGCCGCTGGCGCCGAAAATGACGAAGGCGCACGATTGATCTTCAAGCGTCATCCTACTGCTCCTGGGCGAAGGCGGTCATGCCCTCGTCGCAGGTGTCGAAGATGTCAATAATCCGGTGCATCCGGGCGATCTCGAAGGAGGAGCGCACGGTCTTGGAGACGCCGCAGAGTTTCAGGTCTCCCTCGCTCGCGCTCAGACGGCGCAGGCAGGAAAGCACCGCGCCGATCCCCGCGCTGTCCACGAAGCGCAGCCCGCTCATGTCTAGCAGGACTTTCTTTTCGCCCTCCACCAGCGGCAGGATGTCGCGCTTGAAGTCGTCGGTCACGCTGGCGTCCAGGTGGTCGCCGGGAACCGCGATCACGGCGACATCCCCCGACATTTCTTTGCGCAATTTCATTTCGTTCTCCTCAACCTTCCCGATTTTTAATCAGCTCGATGATATTGGTCTCGTCCTCGTCGCGCAGGTAGCGCACGCGGTCGGCACACTGGGTGATGATATAAACGCCGAATCCGCCGTCGCGCGTCCCGTCGAACGTCGGCGGCAGGGCCTCGTTGGGGTCGAACGGGTGGCCGTGATGCCGGAGCTGGATACAGACGCGGTCGGCGTAGGCGTCCGCGATCACGTGGATTGTCTTATCGTGTCGGCCCTCGTAGGCGTGGCGGATGATGTTGCTGGCGGCCTCATTCACGGCCAGTTCCAGCTGGTCCAATCGCTCCTCGTCCAGAGGCGGCGACAGGTGCAGGCAGAATTCGCGCAGGAAGTTCCGCAGGGGTTCCAACTGGTTCAGATGGCTTTTCACCTCAAGCGTCGCCTGCGCGAGCCGCCCGCCGGCGTCCCCGATCTGCACGGCGACACAGGTCAGGTCGTCCGCGAATCTATCGGAGCCGGAGAACGCGACGACGCCCTCCCGCAGCGCCTGCACCAGTTCTTCGGGCGTGCGGGCGCTGTTGTCGCGTACCAAAGCCATCAATCGTTCGCGCCCGAACTGCTCGCCGTCGGCGTCCTGCGCCTCGGTGATGCCGTCCGAGTAAAACACGAACACGTCGCCCGGCTCGATGGACTGGGAAAGTTGTGTATAGACCTCGCTCTCGCTGAAGCCCAGCGGCATATTCTGCCCGCCTTCGAGCTGTTCGCAGACGCCCGACGAGCGGTGGTAGTGAATCGTCTTCGTGTGCCCGCAGTCTACCCATTCCAGCACGTGGTCATTCAGATTGAAGCGCGCGTAGCAGAGCGTGGCGAAGCGTTCCAGGCCGATAAACTGCGCCGTCAGTTCCGAATGGACGGCCGTGACGATGTCTTGCGGGCGCGGGACGAGGCTTTCGGGCGATGTGGACTGGAGCTGTCCCAGTGCGCGCAGCAGGTGGCTCTTGATGGCCGCGCCCATCAAAGCGGCGGGGACGCCTTTGCCCATCACGTCGCCGACGATCACATCCAGGCAGCCGTCGCCGTGTAAAAAGAACTCATAAAAGTCGCCGTCAATCTGCTGCGAGGGGATCGTCAGGGCGGCGACGCGGCCTTTGGACAGTTCCTGCGGCGGCTGTCCGAGAAGAAGCGTCTGTTGTATCTTGGCGCCCGTCTCCACCTCGCGCATCTGCGCCTGCGCGACCTGCTCCTGCGCCTGCTTGACTTCCTGCAGCGAATTGAGCAGCGCGGCTTCCAGGTCCAGGATGCGGCGGCCCGCGTGCAGGCGCACTTGCAGCTCGTGGCGGTGGAAGGGCTTGGTCAGATAGTCGTCGGCCCCGGCGTCCAGGCCGGCGACCACGTCGTCTTTGCTGTCGCGGGACGTCAGCAGGATGAGGTACGTGTACGGCGCCCCCTCGGCCCGTTCGCGCACCTTGCGACAGACGCTTAAACCGTCGAGACCCGGCATCAGCCAGTCGAGAATGGCGACGCGGGGCGCGTCTTCGCCCTGCAGAATGCGCCAGGCGTCAATGCCGTCCGCCACGGAAACGACCTCGTAGCCCCAGCGCTCCAGGATTGTCGCCAGTAAATGACGCGGCACGGCGTCGTCGTCGGCGATAAGTATCTTCATGCTCTTTCCCCCTGCCATGCCGCCAAAACATCTCCCAGGTGCGCCGCCGATTGCTGCAGCGCGGCGAGCGAATCCTCCGAGTGTGCGAAGTCTTTGCCGCGGCCCCGGCTTTCCAGCGCGAAAGCGGCCTCGGCGCACGCGCCGGCGCTGAGGCTGCGCGCCGAGCCTTTCAGCGAATGCGCGGCGTGTTCCAGGGCGCCGCCGTCTTGAGCGGCCACGGCGCCCGCGATCTCGGACAGCCAGCGCGGAAGGTCGGCCAGGAACAGCCCGATCAGTTCGCCCAGCAGTTCTTCGTCGCCGTCCACGCGCGCGAGCGCGTCGTCGAAGTCCCAGACGTCTTCCGGGTCTTCCCCGTCGGGGGCCGTTTCCGGCGCGGGCGCTTCCGTCGGGCGCGGGACCAGGGCCGTGATGGCGTCGAACAGTTTCTGCGCGTTGAGCGGCTTGGCGACGTAGTCGTCCATGCCGGCGGCGAGGCAGCGTTCCCGGTCGCCTTTCATGGCGTGGGCGGTCATGGCGATGATGGGGAGGTGCGCGCCCGTCGCCTTTTCGCGCTCGCGGATGGCGGCGGTCGTCTCGAAGCCGTCCATTTCGGGCATCTGCACGTCCATCAGGACGAGATCGAAGGGCTGCGCGTCGAGTTCGGCCAGGGCTTCCCTGCCGTTATTGGCGACGACGACTTTGTGGCCGCGTTTCTCCATGACTTTGACGGCGAGGCGTTGATTGACCGCGTTGTCTTCGGCGAGCAGCACGCGCAGGCCGGGCGTCGGCGGCACGTCCGGCGTCGTCGTCAGCACGGGCGAATTGGTTTCGGGGACGGTCGCCCCCAGCGTCGTGAGAATCGCGTCCAAAAGGTCCGATTGTTTGACGGGTTTTGTCAGATAGACCGAGACGCCGAGTTCGCGGCAGCGCGCCGCTTCGCCGCCGCCGCCGGCGGACGACAGCATCATCAGGGTCGCGGGCGGAATCAGACGGTGCCTGCGCTTGATCTCTTCCACGAGCGTGAAGCCGTCCATCTCCGGCATGATGCCGTCGAGCAAAGCGAGGGCGAACGGGCGGCCCAGCTCCTGCGCGCGTTCCAAGAGCGCCAGCGCTTCCTTCCCCCCGGACGCGGTGGTGGGCCGCATGTGCCAGTTGGTGAGCATTTCTTCGAGAATGTGCCGGTTGGTCTCGTTGTCGTCCACAATCAAGACGGGCAGTTCGTCCATGTGTATCTGTTCGAGCGCGAGTTTCTCGGCCTCGACCGCGTGCTGCACGCCGAAGTGGGCCGTGAAGTGGAAGGTGCTGCCCTGCCCCATCTCGCTCTCGACCCAGATGCGCCCGCCCATCAGGGCGACGAGCTGTGTGGAGATCGCCAGCCCAAGACCGGTGCCGCCGTACTTGCGAGTCGTGGACGTGTCGGCCTGGGCGAACGCCTCGAAGATGACTTGCTGGCGCTCGGCGGGGATGCCGAGGCCCGTGTCTTTGACGGCGAAGTGCAGACACACGTCGTCGCCGCCCTTTTCGTGCTCCGACTCTTTCTCGACGCGCACGACGACTTCGCCGCCGGACGTGAACTTGATGGCGTTGCCGACGAGGTTGACGACGATCTGGCGCAATCGTCCGGGGTCGCCGACGAGCGCGTTGGGAACGTCGGAGCGGATGTAGCAGGCGAGTTCCAACCCTTTGCCGTGCGCGCGCATCGCCAGGGTTTTGACCATGTCTTCGAGGCCGTCGCGCAGGTTGAAGGAGATGGGGTCGAGGTCTAATTTGCCCGCCTCGATCTTGGAGAAATCTAAAATGTCGTTGATGATCGCGAGCAGCGCGTCGGCGGACGCTTTCACCAGGGAAAGGTACTCGTGCTGTTCGGGGGTCAGGTCCGTGTCCAGGGCGAGTTCGGTCATGCCGAGGATGCCGTTCATGGGCGTGCGGATCTCGTGGCTCATGTTGGCTAAGAAGTCGCTCTTGGCGCGGGTGGCCGCTTCCGCCGTCTCTTTGGCCTCCTGCAAGGCTTCTAAAGTCTTCGTTAACTCGCCGAGCAGGGCCTGTTTCGCCTCGAATTCGGCGGCGTGGCTCATGGCGGCGGCCATCAATCCGGCCATCAGCTGGAGCGTGCGCACGTCCATCGCGCCGAACGCATAGAGTTCGGGCGAAACGACCTGCAAAACGCCGATCACTTCGCGGCGGTAGTTCAAAGGCACGACGATCATGGAGCGCGCGCCCGTGCGGCGGCACTCTTCCAGGTTGACGCGGGGGTCGCGCTCGGCGTCGTCGCAGCGCAGTATCTGTCCGGTGCGGACGCACTCCCCGGAAAGACTCTTCGCCATGGAAGTCCGCAGGCCCAGGTACGGCTCGGCGCGGCCGCTGACCGAGCGGTAGACCATTTCCTGCCCTTCGGCCAGCTCCATCACCGCGCCGGAAGCGCGCGTCAGGGTCTGGCTGCGCGCAACGATTAAATCCGTGACGGTTTTGAAGTCTAAATCCGCCGTCGCGATGTCCTGCTGCGTCGTGATGATCGCGGAAAAGCGCTCGCCGTCCTGACGCAGTTCGTCCTCGGCGCGCCTGCGCTCGGTGACTTCGGCCTCCAAGTCGGCCACGCGCCGGTCCACGAGCATGGCGAGGTGACGCTTCTCGCTCGTCAGCGCGGCCTGCTCCCGATGGATGGTCTGGAAGAAGCCGTCGAGCAGGCCCATGCCCGCCACGAGCAGCAGAGACAGCAGCAGCGCGGGACCCTGCGCGGCGACGGCGGCAGACGAGTACGGGTGCGACGCGGGACGGTGCAGCGCGGTGAAAATGCTTGCCGTCGTGTGGCAGGCCAGGGCCAGAACCACCAGGGCGATGCCGACCCACGCCCAGCGGCGGCCGTAACTCCAGTACATTTTGAGCGAAAGGCACGCGGCCGCCCATTGCAGCAGCGCGAGCAGCGCGAAAATCAGCGGCATCGCCATCGGAGTGCCGCCTTTCCCGCGCCGAACGCCCGCAAACGCCGTCGTTTTTCCGTGCGCGAAGTGTCCATTGCCGCCGCCTCTGTCACCGTCCCCGCCGCAGGAGGCGAAAACGATTGGTGACATTTGGAACATTCGCTATCGGCAACGAAAAAACCTCTCGCGGCGGGGCCGAATGACAGGATTTTTCGGACGCAAAAAAACGCCGGAGGTCTCCCCCCGGCGCTTTCGCGGCTGCCTGCGCCCGTTCACGAAGCGAACAGGCTAATGATTGTCGTCGTGGCGGTCGCGGTACTGGCCGTTGTCGCGGTCCCGGTCACGGTTCTGGTCGCGGTCGTGGTTCCAGTCGTGGTCGCGGTCACGATTGCCGTAGTCGCCGCCCGAATACTGCCGTTCGTGATAGAACCGCTCCCGTTCGCGCTGGAGTTCCTGCCGGCGGAGCCACTCCTCGTGGCGTCGGCGCTGCGAATCGCGCTCCCAGTTGCCGTGGTCGTCGTGCCGGTCCGCCGCGAACAGCGCGGGCGGGGCCGGCGGCCCCCAGGGGGCGGCGGAAGCGGGCCGCGCGCCGATGCCCAGCCCGGCGATCAGGGCCGTCGCGCCCACTCCGAGGACGGCGGCCAGTCTGTTTTTGGTCAACATCGTGAAATACCTCCATGTCGTTTCGATACTTAGGGACGCCCCGCGTCCGTGGAATGTTCCCCGCGTTCGTTCCCTCCCCCGAAGCAAAAGGCGTCCGTCTTCCAACGGAAGACGGACGCCAAACACGGGGCCGCTCTTTGCGTTTCACAGGTCGTCGGTCTCGATCAGGCCCTCTTCGGTGCCGACTTTGTGGATGTACACGGGGACGTAGCCCCAGGTGCGATAGAAACGCAGGGCGAGTTCGCCCTCGTCGGCGTCGGAGTCTACGATACGCCCGTCGTAGACGGCCACGTAGCGGCCATAATAGTCATCAATCAATGATTGCGGCATCCGGTTGAAGGCGGAGACCTCCTTCCAGAACGGGGCGTCCTCAATATCCTCGCGCCCCAACTGTCCGGCGGGGACGGAGACGCTTTCCCCGCCGGGTTCGCGGTCGGGCGACGGGGCGCGGGGCGGCGGTTCGCTCGGAGACGACATCGGCTTTCCCTCCGCGCCCAGTATAACAAAGCGGGGAAGGGCTGTCAAGGGGCCTCACCCCCCGTAAACGATGGCCTGATTGCTCGCCACGCTCTGCATGTCCCCGCGCTGCGCCCAGACGCGGTACATCAGCGGCTGACCGGGCGTGACTCCCTCGTGGTCGAAGCGCGTCTTGGTCGAGACGCCCACCAGTGTCCACGCGCCGACCCCCGGCGTGGACGCTTCCACGACGTAGACCGCGCCGGGGGCGTTGCCGCCGTGCTTCCATTTCAGGATGTTGACCCCGGTGGCGACCGGCGTGGCGACGAGCGCGGCGGGCTGCACGGGCGTGACCGGCCCGGCGGGCTGTTTATGCACCGGCAGTCCCAGCGCCGTCCGCAGCCCGTCGGAGACGTCCGAGTCCGCCTGGATGCTGCGGGCGTACCCCCGGACGATGTCGTTGCTTCCGCGCCGAGTCTCCTTCTTGGTCTGCGTGGCGGCCTTCGACGCGGCCCGCGCGGCGGTGTCATTGGCGATGGCCGCGTTGATATTGGTCAGGGAAGTCTGGATCGCCAGCAGGTCTCCCGTCCCCAGCCCCAGTTCCGTCGCGTTCGCCGCCGCGACCGTGTGAAAATTCGTCAGCCACGCCGCGTATTGGGCGTCGTTGGACGGCAGATACTGTTCACTCATCGTTCCGTTCTCCTTGTCTCGATCATGGTCTGCCCTAAACATCGGCAAAATCACGGCGAATCTGGAGTTTTCCCCGACGAATTTCCTCTTCTTCCCAAGAAACGCGGACTTTTTCTCAAGAAAAAACCATTTTTCCTCGACGAATTTCTCCTTTTTCTCAAGAAACGCGGCGCATTTCCCGGCGAAAACTGCCCGCGCGTCGGGAAAAAACCCACGCATCTGCGAGAACGCCCGCGCAGCGTCGGAATCCGTATCGGGTACAATACCCTCGACTCAGCCATTCCCCGGAGGAAGACGCGCCCCATGCTCGAAGCCGGAGCATTGCTCAAGTACCTCGCGCCCGTCATCAAGAACAGCGAACTCGTCAAGAAAACGCTGAGGCGGCTTCGCTACCGAATCAAGCACGGTCGTCTGATTGTGGTCGTCTTCGGGCCGGGCGGCACGGGTAAATCCACACTCGGACGTTTGCTGATCGGCGAACACAAGCCCGGCGGGGCGACGGCGAAGTACAAAGAGTCAACCGCCATTGAGAGGCTGCCGCTCGCGGGCGATCTCGTCGGGCGGATACTCGTCGCCCCTGGGCAGGAGCAGCGCCGCCAGTGGACCTGGACGGAGCTTTATCAGGAAATCGCGGCGGGCAAGTCCGTCGGCCTCATCAACGTCGTCGCCTACGGGTATCACGCTTTCGGAAACCCGTCATACCGCGAGTTAAGCGTCTACCGGGACGGCATGACGCAGGAGCAGTTCTTGGAAGCCTTCCTTGAAGAGCGGCGCGGCATTGAACTACAAGTGCTGCAAGACCTTGTCCCTAGAATCAGCGACGCCAAGGGTAAACTCTGGATGGTCACGCTCGTGACCAAAGAAGATTTGTGGTGGAAACACCGCGCCGACGTGGAACAGTATTACAGACAGGGCGAGTACGCGGCGCAGATTGAGACGATCACGCAGAAGCGTGGGGCGAACCAATTCATGCACGAGTACGTCTTCGCGTCCCTCGCCATCAGCAACATGACCACCGAGTTCGGCGAGCGCGTCTTCGTCACGGCGGAAGGCTACGACCAGAACATCCAGGCCGACCACTGGCAGCGCCTGCTCGAAGCCATTGATGTTCTGGCGAAACAGTGAGGGATTTTCATGTCTATTCAAGCGCCGATCCGTCAAGATCCCCTCTACGAGCCGGGCGAGGTCGCGCCGCTCACGACCCTTCTGGCGGAATACACCGAGAAACTGCGGGCGGACTGCGACCGGTTCGACGGGGCTATTCAGCGCAGGAACAACTTCAGGGCGGGGCTGTTCATATTCACGGCTCTCTTTGTGGCGCTCATTGCTTACGCCGTCGGTGACACGTTCAAGCCGCCGTCCGTCGCAGTCGCCCCCGGCGTTGCGACGACCGCCCATGTGATCATTTGGCTTGTCGTCAGCGTCGGCGTCGTTTGGTGCTTAAATGATATTGCAAACACGT
>CAZZVX010000149.1:0-11164 GCA_964657535.1 Armatimonadota bacterium
GATGCTGATCGTGTCGCAGTTTACGCTCTACGCAGACTCGCGCAAGGGGCGGCGGCCTTCGTTCACGGACGCCGCCCCGCCCGAAGTCGCGGTTCCCCTGTATGAGCGGTTTGTGGCGGCGGTGCGGGCGCGGGGGATTGACGTGCAGACGGGCGAGTTCGGGGCGGAGATGCTGGTGGAGGTCGCCAACGACGGGCCGGTGACGCTGATCGTGGAGATGCCGCCGCGCTAGTGCGTTCCTGTCGGACGCGGCGTGCCGGTGATCACGAGGCTGTCGCCGACGACCTGAACATTCTGGACAACGAGCGGCAGACGGCCCCGGTAGCGGCCCGCGAACAGGCCCGCGATCTTGTCGGCCTGGGCCGTCACGGTGTCCGCCGGGATCGGCAGACGCCCAACCTGGGCGCGCGTGGCCGTGAAACGGCAGATCGTGTCCGGACTGGCTGCCAATTGCCCCAGCACTTCAATATTGGCCGGGCGGCCACGATACAACACGGCGGCGCGGACATCCATATTGCGCGGCGCGTGGAGCAGGATCTGGACGGCCCGGACGCCGTGGGCCTGCAGTGTACGCCGGGCGTCCGGGTTGGACGCCAGATAAGTATTCATGTCGGCCTCGGAGAGCTGCAAGCGCACCAGACGGGGGATCGGTCGGACTCGCGCGGCGTCGCGCGTTTTTGCCGAAGGCGTGGCCGGGGCATTTGTTTCCGGGGACGGATTCTCCGGGGCGACGGCGGCGGGGTGCAGCAGTTGGTCGCGCAGGGCGTTGATGTGCTGCTGCGCGGTCGCGGCCTGCGCCGGGGTGTAGACGCGGGCGGCGGGCGGCGGGGCCGGACGGGGCAGCAGGAAGTGGACGACCGCGCCCCCGGCGGCCAGCAGAGCGGCCAGGACCAGCAGCGTCCGGCCCCGGCGCTTCGGCGGCGCGGCGGGAGCGGCGTCTTCGTCGGCAGGAGGTTCGGACAGTTCCGGCGGCGTCACGTCAGCCTCCTTCTGGACAAGGGGCGGCTAATGGGCTTCGGAGAACACATGGCGCAGCTGCATCTCTTCGGCGGCGGGGACGAGCGCGATCACCGTGTCTTCGGCCTCGAAGCGGGTGTCGGCCTGGGGCAGTTGGGCGTGGTCGCCGCGCACGACGGAGATCACCAGCGCCGACCCCAGATCCAGGTCTTTGATGGTGCGCCCCAGCACGGGAGAACGCGCGGAGACATTGACGGCGACGACTTCGATGTTGCCGTTCTTGAGGGCGCCGACGGGGATGATCTCGCCCGGCTCGATCTGCTGCTCCAACAGGTTGAAGATGATCTGGGTGCTGGACACGGTCGTGTCAATGCCCAGTTTCTCAAATAATTTGAGATTGTCGGGGTTGTTGACGCGGGCGACGGTGCGCGGGGCGGTGAACTTTTTCTTCGCCATCTGGCAGATGACCAGGTTGTCTTCGTCGTCCCCGGTGACGGCGACGATGACATCGGCGCGTCCGAAGCCGGCCTCGTTCATCACGCGCACTTCGCAGCCGTCGCCCTGCATGACGACCTCGCCGAGTTCCTCGGCCAGCATCGCCTGGCGGCGGCGGTCCTTCTCCATGAGCAGCACTTCATGGCCCTCGGCAATGAGCTGCTTGGACAGGTAGTAGCCGACCTTCCCCCCGCCGACCACGATCACATACATAAGCGCATCCTTTGACTTTCTAGCCGATCTGCTGCAAGTACGTCCGGTTCCAGGACTCAATCGTCTCCTGCCAGGTGGCGTCCTTGCCGTCGGTCGGCAGCGGCTCGTCCAGGGCCGAGGCGTGCATCAGGCTGGCGGCCAGCGTGGTGGTGCAGAAGGTGGTGATTCCCAGGTCCCGGTACGCCTCGGCGCGGATCGGGTCGTAGATGCGGGCGAGGACTTTACCGACGTGAAATTCTTCCTGGGCGATCTGCGCGGCCATGATATTAGTGTTGTCGCCCTGGGTGACGGCAATAAAGATGTTCGCCTTGGTCAGCCCCGCTTTGCGCAGTGTGTCTAAGTCCAGGCCGGTGCCGACGATGCGCTGGCCTTTAAAGCGGGGGCCGAGCCGGCGGAACGCATCCCCGGTCATGTCCACGACGGTCACGGCGTGTCCTTCGAGGGACATCTGCCGGGCCAAAGTGGACCCGACGCGCCCGCAGCCCAGTATCACGACGGTCTGCGGATTGGCCGAAATTTCAAACATTGCTTTTTCCAAACCTCCTGGCCCGTCCGCCTCGGCGGGACGCAGTCTCGGACACTAGGATACACGTTCTCCGCATGGTTGTCAACCCCCAGAATGGCCGACGTGATTCCGCGCCGACCGGGTATAATAGGCCAGACTGCGCACTGAAGGAACTGTCATGCCCAAAGGAATTGATCTGCTGCCGGCGGTCCTGCCCAGCACCGCGCCGACGATTGACCCGTCGCTCGGCCCGCCCGACCTGGACAAGCCGTACATCGTGATCCTTTACAACTGCGACTGCCACACGTTCGACGATGTCGAGACGCAATTGCAGAAGGCCATCGGCTGCCCGCTCGAAAAGGCGGAAGCGTTCGCCATGGAAGTCCACCTGACGGGCCGGGCCGTCGTCTTCGGCGGCTCGGCGGAGGAGTGCGATCGGGTGGCGAACGTGCTGCGCGAAATCCGCCTGCAGGTGGAAACCGACCGCGCGTGACCGGCCTGCCCCAGATCGTCACCGCCGTCCCCGGCCCCCGCTCGCGCGGAATGGCGCGGGCGCTGCGGCAGTGCGAATCGCCCAACGTCACGTACCTCGCCCCGGACTTCCCCGTCTTCTGGGACCGCGCCGCAGGCTGCCTGGTCACGGACGTGGACGGCAACACGTTCCTGGACGTGACCGGCGCGTTCGGCGTCGCCGCCGTCGGCCATTCGCACCCGGACGTGGTCCACGCCGTCCAGGACCAGGCCACAAAACTGCTGCACGGCATGGGCGACGTCCACCCTTCGGCTGTGAAAGTCGCCCTCTGCGAGCGCCTCGCGCGGACTGTCCCACTCCCCGACGCCCAGGCGATTCTAGGCCAGAACGGTTCCGACGCCGTCGAAGCCGCGCTGAAGACGACGCGCTTGGCGACGGGCCGCCCCGGCGTTCTGGCGTTCACCGGCGGCTACCACGGCCTGTCCTACGGCGCGCTGGAAGCCACGTCCCGCGACGATTTCCGCCGACCGTTCGCCGACCAACTGGGGCGTTTCGCCGCCCACCTGCCGTTCGGCGGCCCGCTGGACGACATTGAGACGACGCTCCGAGACGGCGCGTTCGGGGCCGTGCTGGTGGAACCGATCCAAGGGCGCGGCGGGATCGTCGTGCCGCCGCCGGGCTGGCTGCGCGGCCTGCGCGACGTTTGTACCCGCACCGACACGCTGCTCATCTTCGATGAGATATTCACCGGCTGGGGCCGGACGGGCGAGTGGTTCGCGTGTCAGTTCGACGGCATCCTCCCTGATGTTTTCTGCATCGGCAAGGCGGTGGGCGGCGGTCTGCCGATCTCGGCCTGCGTCGCGTCTCAGTCGCTGATGTCCTGCTGGCCGGTCTCGACAGGGGAAGCGCTGCACACCAGCACCTTTTTGGGCAACCCCCTCGCCTGCGCGGCGGCGCTGGCCGCGATCTCGGTCTTGGAGCGCGAACAGCTGCCGGAGCGCGCGAAGCGCATCGGGGCTTTCTTTCGGGAACAGCTTCAGCGACTGCGCGAGCGCCGCCCCGGACAGATCATGGACGTGCGCGGGCGCGGCCTGATGCTGGGCCTGGAGATGGCCTCGCCGGGCCTGGCCCTCTCGCTCGTTCCCGCCGCGCTGCGGCGGGGCCTGATCGTCCTGCCCGCCGGCGACGGGCGCGTGCTGGAGTTCGTCCCCCCTCTCGTCATCACCGAAGACCAGATCCTTTGGTGCGTTGACACCCTTGACGCATTATTGCAAGAACATCGTCATTAAGACCCGGCGACTGAAGTCGCGGCTAAAAGATCACAAAGTCGGCCTTCGCCGACTCAAGACTTCAGCCTGATCTTTAATCTGGAGTGTCCGCAGGGACACTTCGTGCTCTTGTTGCCGCGACTTCAGTCGCCGGGTCTCCTTTTCCTCACACTGGTATTTCTCCCGCCTGAACGAAGTACCAGATTCTCAGCCGACTCCCCATTTCACCGTGTGGAAAGACTTCTCCCTCACCGACAATTTCGGTGTAGGCAGAAAGCTGCCTCCTTTTGAAAGGCAGATACACGGGATGCTGAAATCACTGTTACTTTCCGGTGTCCTTCTGGTCACCTCCAACTTTATGCCTCTGTCGTCGGTCACCGTACCGACTGTGATCGCCGCCAACACCCATTCGGCTCCGTTGTCGGCCATTGAAAATACAGTACGGGTCGTCAAGGCCATTCGGCCCGCGACGGCCACCGTTCGGACAAATCTGCCGACCGATCTGGCGCAGCCGGATGGGTCGGACGGCCTGCTCCCTGAGGAGCGGGAATTCATCGCCCGCGTCAACGACGAGCGCACCTCGCGCGGCCTGAACGCCCTCGTGCTCGACCCGCTGCTCGTCTCGGTCGCCCGGGGCCACAGCCGCGAGATGTGCAGCCTCGACTACTTCGACCACCACTCGCCCACGTCCGACCAGCGGACGCCGATGGACCGCTACATCTACGGCCTGCGCCAGAGCGGCGACGGCACGCCGGGCTACCTGCTCGTCGGCGAGAACATCTACTACTGCAGCGAGAGCAACGAGACCTACAACGTCGAGTTCGGCCATCAGGCGCTGATGAACAGCCCCGGCCACCGGGCCAACATCCTGGAGCCGCGCTTCGCCAAGATCGGCGTCGGCATCTACCGCAACGCCAAAGGCGAATTCTGGGTCACGGAAATGTTCCTGCGAGATAATCGCTAGACGGGTTCAACGGAAAACGCCCCGCCCGGCATCTGCCGGGCGGGGCGTTTCTGCGTCGGGTATACTGGCGTCATGCTGCTGGTGATTGATGCGGGGAATACGAATGTCACGTTCGGCGTCTATTCGGGCGACGCGCTGCGGACGCACTGGCGCATCCGCACGGAAGCCGGGCGCACCGGCGACGAGTACGCCGCCCTGCTGCAAAATCTGTTCGCCCAGGCTGACATCCGTTTCGGCGACATTGACGGCGTCGCGCTGGCGAGCGTGGTCCCGGCGGTGACGCCGGACCTGCTGCGTCTGTCGCGGGACACGTTCCGGCTGGAACCGGTCCAGGTGACGGGGCGGAGCGACCTGGGCCTGCGCGTCGCCTACCAGCCGCCCGACGCCGTCGGCGCCGACCGATTGGTGGACGCCCTCGCCGCCGTCCACAAGTACGGCGCCCCGTGCATCGTGATTGACTTCGGCACGGCGACGACGTTTAACGCGGTCGCGCGCAGTCATGAGGCGGCCGGTCTGCCTGTCTATCTTGGTGGGGCGATCTGTCTGGGCATCGGCGTCTCACTGGAGGCGCTGTTCGCGCGGGCGGCCAAGATCCCGCCGGTGGAGATCGCCAAGCCGCCGCGCGCCATCGGGGACAACACGGCCCACGCGCTGCAGTCGGGGATACTGTTCGGCTACGTCGCCCTGGTCAACGGCATGGTGGCCCGGTTCCGCGACGAGATGGGCGTGCCGGACTGCCCCGTTGTCGCGACCGGCGGCTACTCATCACTGATCGCGGGCGAGACGGACTGCATCACGGCGGTCGAGCCGCTTCTGACGCTGGACGGCCTGCGCCTCGCCTTTGAGCGCCGCCGCGCGCCATCGTGAGCCGTTTCTTCGCGCTGTTCGGGGCCGTGTTCCTGGTCAGCACGGCGGCCCTGTTCGCCCACCGCGCGCTGGCCGAGGTGACGCCTCTGGCGCTGGCGGCCTGGCGGCTGGGGTTCGCGTCGCTTTTCTTTCTGGCCTGGTCGCGCATTGTCCCTGTCGGGCAGGAGAAAGCGTCGCCGGCAGCCCCCCTCCCCCGGCCTGCTCAGGCGCGGCTGATCCTCGCGGGCGTTTGTCTGGCGCTGCATTTCCTGACCTGGTTCGCGTCGCTCCAATACATCCCCATCGCCCGTTCGACGCTGCTGGTCTGCACCACGCCGCTGTGGACCGCGCTCGGCAGTCTGCTCCTCAGGCGACGCACCTTGACGACGGCGTACTGGCCGGCCCTGCTGCTGGCGACGGCGGGAATCGGCCTCGTGACGCAGACGGTGGCGCAGGCGGAAACGCGCCTGGCGCTGTGGGGCGACACGCTTGCGACGTGCGGCGGCGCGATGTTCGCCGTTTATCTGCTCTCGGTCGAGGGTCTGCACGAGACGATCCCCGCGCGCCGTCAGGTCACGGTCGCCTATTCCGTCGCCGCCGCCGCGCTCTGGCTTGCGCTGCTGCTAACGGGCAAGCCAGTAAGCGCGGCCCTCACCCCCGGCGTCTGGGAAGCCATCGCGGGGATGACTCTGGGGCCGCAGATCATCGGCCACACGCTGCTGAACTGGTCCCTGCGCCACTTCCCGTCGTCCCTCGTCGCCTCTTCCACCCTCCTCGAACCCGTCATCGCGGCCCTGCTCGCCTGGTGGCTCTTCCACCAGACCGTGACAGTCGGCCAATTACTCGGCGGCCTTCTCGTCCTCGCGGGCCTCGCCGTCGTCATCGCCCAGCGGAAGCCGTCTGACCAACCGCCAAGACTACCACATGAGGTATAATTTTTGTCATTGGCATCGCCGCATCAGCAGAACCGCAGTCCTCATGTCTGGACACGAAACTGAAGACAGATTAGCCACTGTGCAGGAGCGTCTTAGCCGTACCGTCTCCTGCGACGGAAGTAGCGTTCCCACATTTTTATTATCAGCGGGTACAATACCCGAACGAAAGAGAGACACTAATGAGCCTTGTCACAGAAGTCCGGATGGATAAAACTGTATTCTCCACCGTCTCCCTGCATGACGAATCCGACGAAAACATTTATTGGCACGCGCAGTCACCAGAGGCACGGCTGGAAGCATTAGAACTCTTGCGGCAGATCAGCTATGGCTACGATCCTTCTACCACCCGACTTCAGAGACTTTTTGAGACTGCTGAACGAGAGGCAAGTTGAATATCTGCTGATCGGCGGCTATGCCGTCGTCTATTATGGCTACCCGCGCACAACCGGCGATTTGGACATCTGGATTGCCCAGGACACCGACAATGCCGAAAAAATTGCGGTGGCACTGCAGGACTTCGGCTTCGACATCGAGGAAGTCTATCCAGGCCTTTTTCTTCAGCCCAACAGTATCCATCGCATCGGCATTCCGCCGTTACGCATCGAAATTTTGACAACGATTTCCGGCGTAGATTTCGCCGATTGCTGGGCCGTGCGGCAGGTGACATTGATAGACGACATTCCGGTTGCTTTCATAGATTTGAGCAATCTCAAAGCCAACAAAAAGGCCAGCGGCAGACTCAAGGATTTGAACGACCTCAAACATCTGCCGTGACACCCATCGGACGTGGCGTGAGCGGCGGCGAATGAGCGAATCATACGGCGGTGGAGGAGTCGCTGCATAAAATTTGCAAAAACGAACTCTATGACGCATCAATGAATGCAAGGGACAGCCATGACGAGAAAGGCCATTGACTATACCGAGAGCAGTGGTAATGTGTTTGCCGACTTGGGACTATCTCACCCGGAGGAACGATTGCGGACAGCGATTGAGACGATTATGACCCAACAAAGCCAAACAGGATCTCGAAATGGCTGATGAGAAGAGGCAATCGGGGCATGAGCCACGAAATTTGCAAAAACGAACTCCATGCCGCTCCAAATGACAGCCGAACATGACGAAGCCATTCGCGCCCACGGAGGGCGGGACTATCCGCACGAGTGCTGCGGGTTCTTGATCGGGACGGCGCAGGGGGAAACGGTCTTCGTCAGCCGAGCGATTCCCGCCCAGAACACGCGCGACGATTCGCCCCGCAACCGCTTCGAGATTGACCCCGGCGAGCTGGTCAAAGTGGACCGCGCGGCCCGCGCCGACGGCCTCGGCGTGGTCGGCTTCTACCATTCGCACCCGGACGCGCCCGCCGTGCCGTCGAACTACGACCGGGAACACGCCTGGCCCGGATACTGTTACATCATCGTGTCCGTCGTTGCCGGGCAGCCCCGCGAGATGAACAACTGGCTCCTGCGCGACGACCGCAGCGGATTCGACCCAGACCCGATAGTGATTTGAGGAGACGCACTGATGCCCAAGATAGTCGTACCGACCCCGATGCAGCGGTACACCATGAACAAGGAAGAGATCGAAGTCGGCGGGGCCACCGTGGACCACGCCCTTCAGCACCTCGCCGAGAACTACCCCGACATCAAGAAACACTTATTCAATGACGACGGCACCATCCGGGCATTCGTTAATGTCTACGTCAACGACGACGACAGCCGGTACCTGCAAGGCGGCCAGACGCCAGTCACGGACGCCGACACGCTGACCATCGTGCCGAGCATCGCGGGCGGCCTGGACGCCGTCGGCGCGGGCGGCGCCCCGTCGTTCCACCTGTCCCAGAACCCGGATTTGGAAGAGCTGTCCAACGACGAAGTGCTGCGCTACTCCCGGCACTTGATCATGCCCGAAGTGACGATGGAAGGCCAGAAGCGGCTGAAAGCCGCCAAGGTGCTGTGTGTCGGCACCGGCGGCCTGGGCGCACCGCTGACCATGTACCTCGCGGCGGCGGGCGTCGGCACCATCGGCCTGGTGGACTTCGACACCGTGGACGTGACCAACCTGCAGCGCCAGATCGTGCATCGTCAGTCCACCATCGGCAAGCCCAAGATTGACAGCGCGGAACAGACGCTCAAAGAGATCAACCCGTATGTCAACATCGTCAAGCACGAGACGATGCTGACGAGCGAGAACGCGCTCGACATCCTGAAAGACTACGACGTTGTCGCCGACGGCACGGACAACTTCCAGACCCGTTACTTGGTCAATGACGCCTGCGTCCTGCTCGGCAAGCCGAACGTCTACGGCTCCATCTTTCGCTTTGAAGGTCAGGCCAGCGTCTTTTACGCCAAAGACGGCCCCTGCTACCGCTGCCTGTACCCGGAGCCGCCGCCGCCCGGCCTCGTCCCCTCCTGCGCCGAAGGCGGCGTTCTGGGCGTCCTGCCCGGCATCATCGGCGTCATCCAGGCCATCGAGACCGTGAAACTGATCCTGAGCGAAGGGCAGCCGCTCATCGGCCGCCTGATGATGTTCAACGCGCTCAAGATGTCTTTCCGGGAACTCAAACTCCGCAAGGACCCGCACTGCCCCATCTGCGGCGAGCATCCGACCGTCACGCAGTTGATTGACTACGACGCCTTCTGCGGCATCGGGCGCGGCAACGAGGAAGCCGAACATCTGGACGACGACGAAGAGATCTCCGCAACACAGTTGAAGCAGAAGATGGACCGGGGCGACAAGTTCACGCTGGTTGACGTCCGCGAGCCGTATGAGTACGCCATCGCCAAGATTCCCGGCGCCAAGCTGATCCCCCTCGGCACCGTCCCCGAACGCCTGCACGAACTCGACTCCAGTGACGAGATCGTGCTGCACTGTCGCAGCGGCAAGCGTTCCGCCGAGGCGCTGGGAATACTGAAGCAGGCCGGGTTCAAGAAACTGAAGAACCTGACCGGCGGCATCCTCGCCTGGTCGGAAGACGTAGACCACACCGTCGCAAAGTATTAGGCCTCTTGCGTAAATCATGGGGCGATGTGGAAAAGTGGGCGAGGCGACCTCGCCCAGTTGTCTTTCGGCTTTTCGCAAGCGGTCCTAGCCGTATATCATGTCACAACACCTCGACAAGACATTTCGCCGACTGAGAGAAGGCCGCGAAGGCGCGCTGGTCGCCTTCGTGACGGCGGGCGATCCGAGCGTGGACGGCACGCCGGCGCTCGTGACGACACTGGCGGAGGCGGGGGCCGATGTCGTGGAACTCGGTATCCCTTACTCCGACCCGCTGGCCGACGGGCCGACCGTCCAGGCGTCCTCCCAGCGCGCGCTGGACCGGGGCGTGACGCCCGACACGGTGCTGGAAATGGTGCGGGAGATTCGGACATCCAGCGACGTGCCGCTCGTGCTGATGACGTCGTACAATTTGGTCCTCCGCTACGGGCTGGGGCGGTTCGCGCGGCGGGCCGCAGAGGCGGGCGCGGACGGGGCGATCCTGACGGATCTGCCGCCTGAAGAGGCCGCGCCGTGGAAAACGCAGGCCGACGCGCACGGGCTGGCGACCGTCTTCCTCGTCGCGCCGACCTCCACGCCGGAGCGGGTTCGTCGCATCGCGGAGAGTACGTCGGGCTTCGTCTACTGCGTCTCGCGGACGGGCGTGACCGGCGCGCAGCGCGAACTGCCGGTTGAGTTGAAGGACACGATCTCGCTCATCCGGCAGTCCACCGAGAAGCCCGTCTGTGTGGGGTTCGGCGTCTCGACGCCGGAACACGTCGCGCAGGTGATCGGCATGGCGGACGGGGCAGTGGTCGGCAGCACTCTGGTAGACTTTCTGCATCGGAATGCCGATAATCCCAGGCGTGACGAGGAGTTACGCCGGCTGGTCGGCGGCTGGAAGGCCGCCACACGGCGCTGACAGTAAACCCAGACAGGCAGTACCCTTATGTATAGCAAAGAACAGTTCGCGAAGATGATTGACAACACGCTGCTGCGGCCCGACTCCACGAAGGACGACGTGCTGCGGCTGTGCGACGACAGCGCCGGGCGTCACTTCGCGAGCGTCTGCATCCTGCCCTGCTGGGTGGGGACGGCGGCACGCTTTCTGCACGACTCGGACGTGAAGGTCTGTACCGTCGTCGCGTTCCCGTTCGGCGCGACGACGCGCCTGACGAAAGTCTTTGAGATCAAGAACGCCGTCGCCAACGGGGCGCGGGAGATAGACGCCGTGCTGAACATCTCGAAGTTCAAGTCCGGCGACTATGAGGCCGTCGCGCAAGACCTACGCGAGATGGTGGACGCGACGCGGTCTTCCAACCCGACGGAAGAGTCCCGGCGGGTCCTGCTCAAAGTCATCATCGAGACCTGTTTCCTGACTGATGAAGAGAAAGACCGCGCCAGCGTGATGGTGCGCGACGCCGACGCGGACTTCATCAAGACCTCGACCGGCACCGGCTCCGGCGGCGCGACCGTGGACGACATCCGGCGCATCCGCCGCGCGGTCGGCCCGGCACCCATCGGCATCAAAGC
>CAZZVX010000150.1:0-11135 GCA_964657535.1 Armatimonadota bacterium
GGGATTCGTCACGTTCATATATGTTGTCGCCTAAGCAGTTATGTTCGGGCCGTCTGTTTATGAAGCGGGCGTCAGTGCTGTATTGGTCGAAAGTGAGAATCTCATCCACCCTCATTGCGTAAATGAGAGAGCCGTAACAGCCACTACGGGCGGCACCGGTAGCAGCGACCCAGACTTGCTTGCCCGCATCTGCTTTCTTTCTCGCACATCTGCGAATTGCCGGCTTACAAGTTGCCAGCGTACAGTAACCCCAGAATGGGTTTGGGGCAAAGCCGGTGTCATTGGTCATCACGTAGGTGTACAGTGCTATCATGTCATGAACCGCCAGAGAGACTCTGTTTCTATTCCCATCAATCGGATGATAGAAGCCTGGATTAACTCTCCGGCTGCAAAACAAGATGTTGCCGCAGGATCGCTGTCACTTGATCTCCATTCAGGCATCTTCTACCACTGACATCTCCTCGCTTGGGTTCAGTTCCCAGTAAGTTATTCGCTAAGTCGTGTAATGCCGATGCGTATTGTGGCCGAGTAAATAATTCTCGAATCTCGTCTTGGAACGCTAACCACCTAGTGATAGCCCACTCCTGTGACTGCTGCTCGGACAACTGAGGTCCGAGTAGTGCGCCCTCCGCACTGTAGAGCCAGACAAGGCTGTCGACGCACTGGCTACGGTCGGCGCAACTACTGCTCAAGGCGACAGCCGTCATGGCGGGAGATGCAATCTCCTCGGCCATCAGTTCTGTCACGGCACCTGCACACTTCATTCTTATACGGTCGCGATGCTTTATGCTCCTAATCTGATGGGTAACGCCGCCGCCATGGTAGATGCAGACTTCTCGCACACCTGCCCCTAAAACGTAGTTCATGATTGCGTGTCCACTCTCGTGATACGCCGCCATCCGCAATAGTTGTTGTTCAGAAAAGCCTGAGTCTGACAAAACTTCATCCTTCATATGTCGTAAGCGGTAGCGGCAGATAAGGCGTGCCGCCAGAGGGCGGATGGAACCTGAGACGCCGAAAGATGGCGTCCAGTATTCGAGATCCGATCTGGTACGCTCCCATAAAGCGTACCATCTTCTTCGCCATTAAGAGCCCCTCAATGTCACGAATATCACTGATTTCTTCCATTATCGATGCCATCGTCTGTAACGACTGATGGCAGACCTTCGTCCTCAGCATCTTGACTTTGCCGAAGCGACAACAGTCGGAACAGAAAGCAGAGGTGCAGGATGATCCACCAGGCGTAAGTGGCTCTCCCAGACATGAACGCGCCGTAGTCGTAAAGGCCGTGCGCCATGTTGTTTCGGAAGTTGGTGCCGAAGCGTTCCGCCAGAAGCCCCTGCAGATCGAAGGCCAGCGAATCGCCCAGCATTTCTTTGATCTCCGGCATGAAGAGCGTCTTGTTGAGATCGTGTTCGTTCTGGATGCCGTGTGCGTCCAGCCCGGAGGGAATGGCACCGGTCTGGTACAGCAGATGGCGTAGCGAATTCTCCAGTTGAGGCACAAGAAGATGAGTCGCTTCCAGGAAGTCGCCGCGCAGGCCGGCGTATAGCCCTTTGGCATAGATTGGTTCACGTCCCGGCGGCACGAGAGGGTTATTCGATACGACTGGCAGCAGGTCATCGACACGGATGTCGTGTTCCAGCGTGATCTGGTGAACGGCTGGGTCGATATAAGCGGCAGCCATGATGTCCTGAATCTGGGCCGCGTTCTTGAACATCTCGGCACGGATGGCCGCCTCGCGTTCTTCCGTGTCGTCCGTCAACAACGACGGTGCGCGTCCGATCCGTCTGCCTTCGGCATTGACCCTGGTGTTCGACATCAGGGCCTGAATGCTATTCCTGGACAGTTCTTCCGCCTGGCGGCGTAGTCCCGCGACATCGGAGGGTTTGGTGATGAAGGCGAGCGCCCGGAGTGCGTCCAGGAAGGCTTTCCCGGCGACCTCTGAACGCGCCTTTTCGATGAACTTGTCGATGTCCATCTCGACCGAGGTCGCAGTCATGGCGGCCATTGCCCGTTTCTGGTATTCCAGCAGCACGGGATGCAATTCCGCGACCCGCTGCTGTGTCCCAGGAATCTGTCGGAGTGCCTGGATAGCAGAGGTGATGTGCTCGGCACCGGCCAGATAGCCCTCCGCCGGCCCTGCCATCTGCTCCGCGAGCCTCACTGACGCCTCTGCGGCGCGAATGCCAGCCTGGTTCTGACTATCAATAGCCTGTTGGAGCAGGTGCCATTTCGCCTGGACGCGCCAGTATTCGCTGGCGGTGAGCCAGTCACCGACAGCCTCCGCCCGCTCGGCCTCCGCCCCGGCGATTTCTGCATAAGCCACCGCGTTACCCAGTCTGTATTTCTGTAGCACCCTCATCAGGCGAATGGGGATGACGTTGGGCTGGGGCTTCGCGGCCCATACGTCTATTGCCGCCGAAAACTGATCCAATATGTCCTGTTTAGATTTTATGCCTACTTGATAGGCCAGTTGCAGAGCGCGCTCCAACCGCTGAATCATGCCCAACGGGTCGTCTGTCGCCTGTAAACGGGCCGTAGACTCCAGATAAGCGTCGACAGCGCGCAGGGCCTCAGCATAATTCCTTTTGCGAATCCAGAGAACATCGGCGATGCGGGAGCGCAGTTCGGCGTCAGAAACATCGGCGACGATTTACTGAAGCGCGCCTAGATCGCCCTCTGTGAAATCATCCAGGATGGCACTCCGGCGACCGCCCATTCTGATCATTGCGTCGAATGGTTGGAGTTTGTCGTCTAGCCGAAACATCATGGAGGTCACGTTGCCGAGTAGTTGGAAAACGGCTTGCGCTGTCGGATCGTCCGCAGCACGCGCCCTGCTGAAAAACTCATCAGAAAACGCATCGCACGTCTTCGCTTCAGAATCTACGATTACGCTCTGCCAGTCTACGCTGGTAAAGTCGGCGCTTGTGATTTCTTCTTCCGGCATATCGTGTGCCTGTTTCCGCTGGTCTGAGCAGTCACCCCTCGTATGTTCAGTATACCGTGTTGGTGGAACGTGTCCGCCAGGTTCTGCTCCCAAATCTTCTTCGAAGTCAGCGTCGATAAAATGGCTGGTGGCCGTGGGCAATCATGCCCAAAATGACCAGCGAAAAATATTCGTCAGTCGTTTGTGTTTCGGGCTGACTTTCATACGATGATGGCATTGAGAGCGGCCTACAAAGGATTCAACGCTATCAAATCCACGGAAGGCCGTGCCGCAGAAGGCGGCACGAGGTATTGAATATGGCACGGAAGCCAGACCCTATCAACGTGATCGAGACCATCTTGCCGACTGGGGAGGGCAACCAGATTGCTTCTGGATGGTTGCGTGTTACGGAACTGCTTTTTATGGCTGCGGAGCGGGCCAACGCTGGAGGAGTAGCGAAAACCGGCGAGGGTAACCCCCACGGGTTGCTCACGCAGAATACGGCGTGAAGCCTACCCAATAGCGCTTGTTGATTTGACGTGGGCGTTATCGCCAATCGATTTGACCGATGGCGACAGTCAGCAATACGGACGTATTATAGTTTTGACGGAGTAAACAGAACCCACCGGCCGGTTTTTCTGTGTTGTCCCCGCCATGATACGGCCCCGATAGCATCTGCCTGATGCGTCGGGGCCTGTTTTTGGCAGGAATGCGCCCGCCTCATGTAGAACGTTACGACTCGCTTGACAAGGACACCTGCCTGCTTTGAATTTTATCCCCGAAAATGCGGCGCGTTATGGACTGTCGGCCTCCGCGACTGGGGCGCATGGTGGCCGGACGTTGATGTTGGCGGAATTGACGCTCCTGCTCAACGCCAGTGAAAATGATGCGAATTTCGCCGCCCTGCGTACCCTCGTTGTTGAGGATAACGTTCTGCTTAAGAGTACGGGATCGAGTCGCACCGAGGCATTGGGGCGTCTCCGATCCCTCTACGGACTGGACACGGGTCTCGTCGTTTGGCGGGTACTGCGTGAATTGTGGACCGTCAATGAAGACGACAGACCGTTGCTGGCTCTCCTGTGCGCCCTTGGACGCGATGGGCTGCTGCGGGCCACGGCGCAGACGGTCGCGGAGCAGCCGCTCGGGGCCACGGTGACGCCGCAGATGCTGGAGACGGCGGTCAACGGTCGGTTCCCGGAACGGTACAGCCCGACGATGCTGGCCTCCGTCGGGCGGAACACCATTTCGTCCTGGACACAATCCGGACACCTGGAGAGCCGTCGCGTGTCCGGCAAGGAAGTAAAGACGCGCGTCCACGTCCAGGCAGGGGTCGGGGCTGTCGCTTACGCGCTTTTTCTCGGCTATCTGTGCGGGAGCCAGGGGGTTACGCTGTATCGTTCACCCGGAGCCTGTCCGTGCCCTGCTGCTCTGGATGAATGACCCGGCAGGCCAGCGAGCGGCGACCAGCAGCACGGACTGGGAGGCGTTCCGGGACATCTGCCGACACCAGTTCCAGTTCGACCCGGACTCAGAAGGGGACATCACGGCAGCGGTCCGCCTGGGCAGCAAGGACGGCGGATGGGAGGCTGTCTGGAACCGGTTCGCCGAAGCGCCGAAGCGGTACCCGAACCTGCCCGATCTGCTCCGTCGCGCCCGACCGGCCAATCCCGATGGCCTGCTCCATGATCCCTCGTCCTGGCCCCAGGACAACGAGGCGGAAGAAGCCGTCTTGCGGGATCGGCTGTCCGATCTCCATGAACTGACGCCCGCCGAGGCGCGGAAATCTGTGCGCGAGTTGGAGAACGGCCATGGACGCCGCCGGGACTGGGTCTGGGCTGCACTCGGCAGGTCACCTCTTGCCTTGGCGCTCGTCCCATTGACCGCGCTCGCGGACGCGACGGTGAAGCCGCTCGCCGGGATGGATCCGCGCGCCGTCGCGGAGCAGTATGTGGCGGACGGATGGAAGGCCGATGCTGCCGTCCTGGAGGCACTCGCTTCGGATGCGGGCGGTGACGTGATGGCCGCGATCAAGCGTGCCATGGACGCGCTCTACCGCCCGTGGCTGGAATCGGGTGTCCAGGCGTTTCAGCAAGCCGTTGCCTTGCACCCGCTGCCCGGCGCGACAGCCCAGGAGCAGCCCGCACCCAAGTCCGGACAGTGCTTCCTCTTCAGCGACGGCCTCCGCTATGACGTGGGGCAGCGGCTTATCCGCGCGCTGATTGAGGAAGGCTTGGCCGTCACCAGCGTCTGGCAGTTCGCCGCGCTCCCGACGGTGACGCCGACGGCTAAGCCTGCGGTGTCCCCCGTAGCGTCTCGGCTCGGCCCAGGCCAAGAGTTCAATGTCGTCGTCCGGGGCGATGGCACGAAGGTAACGGTTGACGTCCTTCGGCGCGAACTGTCAAAATCGGGGTACCAGATATTGATGGGAGAGGACGAAGGCAAACCCACAGGCTCGGCGTGGACCGAGTCCGGCAGTCTGGACAGCCTGGGACACGCCGAAGATTGGAAACTGGCAAGACGGGTCGGCGAAGAAATCCGGTCACTCTCCGAGAAGGTCAAGGCGCTTCTGGCTGCCGGCTGGTCTGAGGTGAAGATCATCACGGACCACGGATGGCTGCTCGTTCCTGGGGGAATGCCCAAGGTGGAACTCCCGGAACACCTGACGGAGATCCGCAAAGGGCGTTGCGCCCGCCTCCGTCCGGGAATGGCGACCTCTCTACAAACCGTCCCCTGGCACTGGGATGCCGAAGTCCAGGTCGCCGTCTCGCCCGGCATCGGGTGCTTCGTCGCGGGTAAAGAGTACGAGCATGGCTGCCTCAGCCCGCAGGAGTGCGTCGTACCCGTCATTACCGTGCGAGCCGCTGTCCCGGTCGGCCCTGCGGTGTCCATCTCCGAACTCCGGTGGCGCGGTCTTCGCTGCTCCGTCCATGTCACCGGCTCACCGGCCGGGCTGCGCGCCGATCTTCGGCAAAAGGCCGCCGACGCGGCAACCTCGGTCGCGGCGTCCGTGAAGGAGTTCGGCGACAACGGGCAGGCGTTCCTGGTGGTGGAGAATGAGGATCGCGAAGGTCAGGCGGTCGTGGTCGTGATACTTGCGTCGGACGGTCGCGTCCTGGCGCAGCGATTGACGCAAGTCGGAGGCGGATAAAATGAAAATGGACTCTCTGGACTTGCTGGCCGCGAAAGCCTTCGATGGCTACATTGTCCGCAAAGACCTTGTACGGCGCTTCAAAGGGCAGTATCCTGTCCCCACTTATGTTGTTGAATTTCTTTTGGGCCGGTACTGCGCGAGCACGGACGAGGAGGAGATCGCTGAAGGCCTCCAGATCGTCGAGAAGCAGATGCGCGAGCGGACCGTTCGTGCCGGCGAAGAGGAACTCTTCAAGGCCCATGCGCGCGAGCGCGGTACCGTCAAGATCATTGACAACATCACCGCTCGACTGGACGCCGCCACGGATTCGTATGTCGCCTCGCTGCCCAGCCTGCGCCTCACCGATGTCCGAATCGAGCCGGCGCTCGTCACGGCCAATCAGCGGATGCTGACCGGAGGATTCTACGCCGAGATCGAACTCGAATACGATGCCGCCATCGCCCAGGAGAAGTCGGGGCGACCGTTCGGCATCCGCTCGCTCCGCCCGATCCAATTGTCCAAACGGGAAGTCCTGGACGATCTGTCGGAGGGCCGCAAGGGTTTCACGACCGCCGAATGGAAGCGTTTTCTGCTGCGGAGCGTCGGTCTGGAGCCGGAAGACATCTCGGAGCGCGCTCAAGACATTCTCATCCTGCGGATGGTGTCATTCGTGGAGCGGAACTTTAACTCTGTGGAACTGGGGCCGCGCGGGACCGGCAAGAGCCACCTGTTCCAGCAGGTCTCCCCTTACGCCCACCTCGTGAGCGGCGGTAAGGCGACGGTGGCCCGGTTGTTCGTCAACAACGCCACCGGACAGCGCGGCCTGGTCTGTCAGTACGACGTCGTCTGTTTCGATGAAGTCTCGGGCGTCTCGTTCGACCAAAAAGATGGCGTCAACATCATGAAAGGCTACATGGAGTCCGGCGAGTTCAGCCGGGGCCGGGAGAGCATCCGCGCCGACGGCGGGATCGTGATGGTCGGGAACTTCGACGTCGACGTGCAGCACCAGCAGCGCGTCAGCCATCTGTTCGGCCCGATGCCCCCGGAAATGCGGGACGACACCGCCCTGATGGACCGCATCCACGCCTATCTTCCCGGCTGGGACGTGCCAAAACTCAGCCAGGCGTACTTCACCGACCACTTCGGCCTGGTCAGCGATTTCCTATCGGAGTGCTGGACGCGCCTGCGGAACCAGACCCGGTTGTCCGCGCTGCGGGGACGGGTCGAGTACGGCGGGGCGCTCAGCGGACGGGACACCACAGCCGTCAACCGGACCGCCAGCGGCCTGCTGAAACTCCTCTATCCCGACCCCGAAGCCGCGATTCCTGATGAGGACATGGAATGGGCCGTTCGCCTCGCCCTGGAGTGCCGCCGCCGCGTCAAAGAGCAGCAGAAGCGAATCGGGAGCGCGGAGTTTCGGAACACGCAATTTTCTTATCGGATGGGGGAGGATGGGGTGGAAACGTTTGTCGCAACCCCCGAACTCCAAAGCGCGGAGGGTATTGGGACGGACCCCCTTCCGCCAGGCCAGGTCTGGGCGATCAGCCCTGGGAGTGGGGAGGAAGGGCCTGGCCTGTACCGGATCGAGGTCAACGAGACGGCTGGCTCCAACTTCCGCATCACCAACGTTAGTCCGCCGGGAACCCTGCGCGAGAGCGTCCAGACCGCCTACCAGAATCTCCTGGCCCGCAATAAAGAGTTGGTCGGCGACCGGGACGCCAAGCAGCACGAACTCAACATCCAGATTCGAGCCATGGACGCGTCCCGGAGCGCCTCCATGCTGGGTCTTCCCGTCCTGCTCTCCTTCAGCAGCGCCCTCCTGGCGAAAAGTCTTAAGGGCGGCATGATCCTCGTCGGCGGCCTCTCGGTCGGCGGAACATTCGAGCCGATCCACAACCCGGTGAGCATCGTCGAACTCGCCGTGGAGAAGGGAGCGCAGTCCGTTCTGATGCCCGTCTCCGCGCGTCGGGGCCTGAATGACCTGTCCGATGAGATGGCAGCCCGGATAACAGTGACGTTCTACGTTGACGCCAGGGACGCGCTGCTCAAAGCCTTGCAAGGATAATTTGGGGGCTGGTCAAGGGCTAATTTTTTCTGCTGGACAACAGAAAGTTGTGTTAAGACATGACGTGGCAGACAAGGTCAACAAAGCCGCGATTGGAACGGCCATATAGAAACCAAACAACGACGCATGAGAAGGCCCGGCTGGAATTATGACACGCCCGCAGGTTCAGCGATCACCAGGCAAAGACATCGACCTTTGATAGAATGCAATGGCTTTGCTGCATACTTGCCCCCGTTTCATGAGACGCCTTCGATATGATGCTTCCTTGATTTTGACGGGCAAACGATGATCGGGTAACGGAGCCAAGGACGAATGTTTAGAAAGGGCGGGTGCAGCACTTGAAATGGTCGGCGGCATCCGGTACACTCTGCGTATGCCGCGCAAATCCTCCGCCGCCAACGCGCCGAAACGGTCCGACACCAACGTGCGTCGCACGATTGGCGCCAACATCAAGGCACGGCGGCTCACACTGGGCTGGAGCCAGCAGGAACTGGCCGAGCGGTTCGGGGTCAGCCGGGCGGCGGTTTCCCAGTACGAGATCGGGACCGGAGAGGTCAACGCCGGCGACTTGCCACGCCTCGCCGACATCCTGGGCGTCAGCCTGCTCGACCTGTACGGCAACCCGCCGCCGGTCCATCCGCCCCTTCGTGTTCGGGGCCAGGAAGAGACTCTGGGTCTGCCGTCCGTTGTGGACGACGATGGAGAATGGATCCCTATGAGGACCGTCTCCGCAAACAGAAGCACTGATGAATACGGCGGCGCGACTCAACTGGGCGTCCTCTACAAGGTGGACTACGACCAACGGACCGCCGTCCATGTGGGTTCTATCTCAGACCCGGCACAGGCCGAGGCGACTCTCACTCTTCTCGCGTCCGTCCTCGCCCTTTCTCCCGACGACCGGGAAACCGTGCGGCGGGTGGCAGACGCGCTGCTCGGCGCATCCGGCCACCGTTTAAATGGGGCGGACAGGTAGGGGATGAAGCCGAGAACGTAAACGCGGGCCTGTGAGGGAAACTGCGTAGTGCGGCTTGCAATAGGCGGCTCCCCGTGCCATAATGTCGGCAGCAACCAGAGTGATTTACGGCGACGAAGGCGAAAACGCCCGCGTTGCCTCGCCCGGAAGATTGTGGCTCTGAAGGTCGTGGGTTCGAGACCCATCATTCGCCCTCCTTCCCTCTTTTCAGGCAATGAAGCAGCCCGGTTGCTAATAACAGCAGCCGGCTGATTTTTTGTTGCGAGCGATATCCTATTATCATTTGGATAACAAGGCGGCCTGCACCCATCGGGGTGCTGGTGCGAGTCCCGCTGCGTCGCTCTCGTCGGGCGGGTCACGATGCACTAGGCCGAGGATGGCGCGTGCGAGCATTTATGTGCCGGTCAATGTTTTTAATGAATGCCCGACAGAATCAGTGATATAATGCCTTAGGGTGTGTCGCGGTTGAGCAGTCCTGCCGAAGTCGTTGGTCGGTGACAATGAACGAGTTCTGCTGACCAAGCGCATTGAAATCACTCCTGAATCTGGCGTACTTGACAGCGCAATCTGCACCATTCCAAGAGGTGCCGGGAGCAATTCGCCAGCGGCATCGAACCCGCGGAAGACCGGAAGAAGACGCCACCTTTGGAACGGTATCTGGGCATCACGCGGGAGACGGTGTGCCAGTACCTGTTCGGGGCGGCTTCAGCGAACCCAAACGAAGGGCCCGGAGATACCATGCGCCAGCCGCCCACGGACACCGTCACGTTCCTGTTCACCGACATCGAAGGCAGCACGAGGCTCTGGCAGGACCACCCCGATGCCATGCGCCGCGCCCATGCCCGCCACGACCGGCTTCTGTGGGAGGTCATCAGCAGCAGGGGCGGCCACGTCTTCAAGACGGTAGGAGACGCCTTCTGTGCCGCGTTCTCGGCGGCCCCCCAGGCCGTGGACGCCGCGCTTGCCGCCCAGCGGGCCATCGCCGCCGAGCCGTGGGAGACGGACACGCCGCTTCGGGCGCGGATGGCCCTGCACACGGGCAGCGCCGACGAGCGGGACGGCGACTATTACGGCCCGCCGCTCAACAGGGTCGCTCGGCTGCTGGCTGCAGGAAACGGCGGGCAGACCCTGCTCTCCCTGGCGACCCAAGAACTGACGCGCGACCAACTTCCGCCCTCCGTCTCGCTCCTTGACCTCGGCGAGCGTCGCCTCAAGGACCTCACCCGGCCCGAGCGCGTCTTCCAACTCCTGCATCCTGATCTTCCCGCGAAGTTCCCCCCGCTGCGCTCTCTCGACAACCCCGACCTGCCCAATAACCTGCCCCAGCAGGCCACCAGTTTCGTTGGTCGGGAGGGCGAGACCGCCCAGGTCAAGACTCTGCTCGCCAAGACGCGCCTGCTGACGCTGACGGGGAGCGGCGGCAGCGGGAAGACCCGCCTGTCCCTGCAGGTGGCCGCCGACCTTCTGGACCAGTATTTCGACGGCGTCTGGCTGGTGGAACTGGCCGCCCTCACCGACCCCGCGATGGTGATTCGGGAGGCGGCGCAGGTGGTGGGCGTCACGGATCTGGCGGGGCGGCCGATCCAGCGCACCCTCGCGGGGGCGCTGAAGTCCAAGCGCCTGCTGCTGATCCTGGACAACTGCGAGCACCTCGTGTCCGCCTGCGCCTCCCTCGCCGCCGACCTGCTCCGCTCCTGCCCAGGCGTCCACCTCCTGGCCTCGTCCCGCGAGCCGCTGAACGTGGCGGGCGAGCAGACCTACCGCGTACCCAGCCTCTCCATGCCCGCGCCGAGTCAGTCGCAGACGGTGGAATCGCTGTCGCAGTACGAGGCGGTGCGCCTGTTCATCGAGCGCGCGAAAGCCGTGCAGCCGTCCTTCACCGTCACGGACGCCAACGCCCCCGCCGTGGCGCAGGTGTGCTGGCGGCTGGACGGCATCCCGCTGGCACTGGAGCTGGCGGCGGCGCGGGTGCGGTCACTGTCCGTGGTGGAGGTCAACGCCCGCCTGGACAGCCGTTTCCACCTGCTGACGGGCGGCG
>CAZZVX010000151.1:0-11127 GCA_964657535.1 Armatimonadota bacterium
GTCGCCAGCACGCGCACGCCGGGGCAGGCGTGCAGCACGGCCTCCGCCCAGGTCGCGCAGGCGTCAACGACGTGTTCGCAGTTGTCCAGCAGCAGCAGCGTCGTCTGGGCGCGCAGGGCGTCGGTCAGCGTCTCGGTCAGCGCCCGGCCCGGCTCCTCCCGCACGCCCAGCGCGGACGCGGCGGCCTGAACCACCAGTGCCGGGTCGGACAGCGGGGCCAGGTCCACAAACCAGACGCCGTCGCCGTACTCTTCCAGCCGCTCGGCGGCGACCTGCAGGGCCAGGCGGGTCTTGCCCGTCCCCCCGGCCCCCGTCAGCGTCACCAGGCGGTGCTGCGCCAGCAGGCCTTGGAGACGGGCGATCTCCGCGCCGCGCCCGACGAAACTGGTCATCTGCAGCGGCAGGTTGTTGGCGGAGGCCTGCAGGGAGCGCACCGGCGGGAACTCGGCGGGCAGACCGGGCGCGCAGAGCTGGAAGACGTGTTCGGGCCGCCCCAAATCTTTCAGTCGGTGGCTGCCCAGGTCCTGGAGCCAGGCCCCGTCCGGCAGGGCGCCCTGAAGCTGACTCGCCGCCGCCTGGGACAGCAGCGCCTGCCCGCCATGCCCGATCCCCTGCAGGCGGGCGACGCGGTTGAGGGTCGGGCCGAAATAGTCGCCGCCGCGCGGCTGGGCGGGGCCGCTGTGAACGCCCACCCGGATGCGCAGCGGGCCGAACGGCGGCCAGTCCTCCAGGGCCAGCGCCCGCTGAACCTGCAGGACGGCGGCGACGGCCCCCGCCGCGTCGGGGAAGGCGGCGCAGAAGGCGTCCCCGACGGTCTTGAAGACGTGGCCGCCGCTGCGCTCGATAGCCGCGTGCAGGAGGGCGTCGTGGCGCTCCAGGGCGGCGCGCATGACATCGGGGAACAGTTCCCACTTGCGCGTGCTGCCCTCGATGTCGGTGAAAACGAATGTGCGCGTGGCGCTGGTGTCAGCAGAGGACATGGCTGGCCTCCGGCGGTCTACCCAGGTGTCTCGGTTCAGTATAGGTCAGGCGCCGCGCGTCTGTCAAGGCCGCCCGCCGAACAGCAGCGAGAGGAGGCGCAAAAACAGGGCAATTAGGGTAAAACTGGCCAAGTCAGAAACACGCGCGAGAGGAAAGAAATACGTGGCGGATTTAGCCCAGCGATTCACGGAAAACCCGATCTTACGGCCCAGTGACTGCCCGCCCAGCCGGGCAGGCCTGGAAGTCGTGTGCCTGCTCAACCCCGGCGTCTTTCAATACGAGGGGCGCACCGGCCTGCTGCTGCGCGTGGCGGAGCGGCCCGTCCAGCAGGAGGGGTTCCTGTCCACCCCCGTGATCGACCCGCTGGAGCCGAGCGGCATGGCGATCCTGTCGGTCCGCAAGGACGACCCGGAGTTGGTGGAGTCGGACCCGCGCGCCTTCGACTACAAGGGCAGCCGCTACCTGACGACGCTCTCCCACCTGCGCCTGGCCTGGAGCGACGACGGCGTGCGTTTCGCGGTCGAGCCGACGCCGACGCTGATCGGCAAGGGCGAGTTGGAGTCGTTCGGCATCGAAGACAGCCGCGTGACGCTCCTGGACGGGCGCTATTATCTCACCTACACGGCGGTCTCGCCGAGCGGCGTCGCGGTCGGCATGACCAGCACGACGGACTGGGAAGAGTTCCGGCGGCACGGCGTCATCATCCCGCCGTCGAACAAAGACTGCGCCCTGTTCCCCGAAAAGGTCGGCGGGCGGTACCTGGCCCTGCACCGCCCGTCCAACCTTTACATCGGCGGGCATTACATCTGGCTGAGTTCGTCGCCGGACCTGGAACACTGGGGCGGGCATAAGTGCCTCGCCTGGTCCCGTCCGGGGCTGTGGGACTCGGCGCGCATCGGCGCGGGCGCGGAGCCGATCAAAACCCCTAAAGGCTGGCTGGCGATCTACCACGGCGCGGACGAACACCACCGCTACTGTCTGGGCGGCCTGTTGTTGGACGGCGAAGACCCGTCGCGCGTCCTGGCCCGCTCTTATTCGCCGATCATGGAGCCGCTCGCGCCGTATGAGCAGACGGGCTTCTTCGGCAACGTCGTCTTCACCAACGGCCACACACTAGATGGCGACACCGTGACCGTCTACTACGGCGCGTCCGACGAGGTCATCTGCGGCGCGCACTTTTCCATTGACGAGATTTTGGCGTCACTGTCACCGGTGGCATGAAATAATCTCGGCGCATACCAACAAGGAACGCGCCCTTTTTGAGCGAGACCGAACTTCAAGAGGGGAGCATACAATGCAGTGGCCTATCGGCGGAATGCTCTTTGCGGCAGGGTATCTGACATGGTTCGCGTTTCGGGTACATGGCTGGTATCATTCGGATTCCATTGTCGCCGATTATATACGCTCCACGGCAAACGGGGACGACGAAGATTATGCGCTCTTGGGAAGTTGTCTCGCCTCTCTCATAGGCAGTGGCTTGTCTTTATTGGATTTGCGGCGGCTTAGGAATAGAGGCGGCGACATTATCTTGGCGCGTGCTGTTTTTACCATCAACGCTTTACTTTGGCTGATCGTGTATTGTGTGTTAGACTGGTTGGGGAACGAAAATGCCCGATGGATTGAAAGCCTATAGCGAAGTCGTGGACGACGGAAATAAAGCCATTGCTATCGCAGAACATCCTCAGATTTGACTTCGTAGTCGCTGCTCTCACGAAGTTCCCGCATTTCCGAAATCATGTCTTCTAAAGACATTTCGGCTGTGTTCAGACCGTCACGCACTTCGTCAAAGAGAATGACGACTTGCGTTTGCTCTACTTTCTCTTTCCCGACTACGTCTCTCATGTTTTCATTTTACCATCCGCGCATCCTTTTCCGTCCTTCCTGAAAATCAAAAATGGCCTCTTGCACTTCTCAGACGGGAGTGTTATAATCAGCGCAATCTTGAAAGCATCGTGTAATGCTTTCCGCGCGGAGGAAGACATCTGATGGCCCTGAAGGAAGCGGAAGCCCCACAAGTCCCCGACGACCAACCAACGCCGAGGCCGCCGTCTACGCTGCCGATGGCTCCCGCTTTACGGCGGCATGACCCCTGGTGGGTGCAGCCTTTGGTGACGGCCCTGGTCCTGGGCGCGTTCGCCATTTTTGCAACCGCGCGGGCGTTCGAGAACGCGCACTTCCAGTTCGGCAACTACCTGTCGCCGTTCTACTCGCCCCTGCTGTTGACGAAATGGCAGCTGTTCGGGCGGCACGTCTCGCCCGCGCTGTTCATCCTGCCGTTCCCATTGTTGTTCCGGGCGACGTGCTACTACTACCGCAAGGCGTACTACCGGGCGTTCTTCTGGGACCCGCCCGCCTGCGCCGTCGGCGAGGTCGCGTCCCGGCACAACTACACCGGGGAGCGCGCGTTCCCGTTCGTGCTGCAGAACCTGCACCGCTACGCCTTCTACTTCGCCGTCATCGTCGTCTTGATCCTGTGGTGGGACACGTTTTTGGCGTTTGACTTCCACGGCAGGTTCGGCGTCGGGCTGGGGTCGCTGATCTTCCTGGTCAACGTCGCCCTCCTGAGCATGTACACGTTCTCATGTCATTCCTGGCGGCACCTGTCGGGCGGCTGCATGAACTGCTTTTCGTGTTCGGCGGGCGCCAAAACGAGGCACGGCCTGTGGGAGCGCATCACGCATCTGAACGAGAACCACGCGCTCTGGGCCTGGCTGAGTTTGTTCTCGGTCGTCATCACGGACTTGTACGTGCGCGGCTTAACCCTGGGGTGGTTTCACGATTTGCGGCTGATTTAGCCCACCTCCCCGCTTCGCTGGGGTCCTCGCTCGGCAAGACGATACGAAGTAATGCCTTCAGGCATAGAGGCTTCGCCCGAAGCGGGGGGATTAGGAAAGCAAGCATAACGCCACACTCCGAATCCTCCCATTTTGGGAGGACCCTGTGAACGAGGAACGAGTGAACAAGGTGGTGGGCCGTCTTTTACGAGGGATCTATGGCATCTTACGAGACATACGAAAGCGACGTGCTGGTGGTCGGGGCGGGCGGCGCGGGGCTGCGGGCCGTGGTCGCGGCGCGGGAGGCGGGCTGCCATGTGCGATTGGTCTGCAAGTCGCTGCTGGGCAAGGCGCACACGGTCATGGCCGAAGGCGGCGTGGCGGCGTCGCTGGGCAACATGGGCGAGCCGGACAACTGGAAGGTCCACTTCATGGACACCATGAAGGGCGGCCAGTTCCTGAACAACCCGCGCACGGTGGAGATTTTCGCCAAAGAAGCCCCGGAGCGCGTCCTGGAGTTGGAGCGGTACGGCGCGGTCTTCGACCGGACGCCCGAAGGGCTGATTTCCCAGCGCCCGTTCGGCGGCCACACGTACCGGCGCTTGAACCATGTCGGCGACCGGACGGGGCTGGAACTGATCCGCACCATGCAGGACAAGGCCGTGAGCGTCGGCATGGATGTCCACATGGAAGTCACGCTCACGCGCTTGTTGAAAGACGGGGAGCGGGTCGTCGGCGCGTTCGGCTACCAGCGCGAGACGGGCCGGTTTGTCGTCTTCCGTGCCAAGTCCGTCATCCTCGCGACGGGCGGCTGGGGCCGGATGTACAAGGTCACGTCCAACTCCTGGGAGTCCACGGGCGACGGCCTGATGATGGCGTACCACGCCGGGGCGGAACTGATGGATTTGGAGATGGTGCAGTTCCACCCGACCGGGATGGTCTGGCCGCCGGGCGTGCGCGGCCTGCTCATCACCGAGGGCGTCCGGGGCGAAGGCGGCGTCCTGAAAAACAAGAACGGCGACCGCTTCATGTTTAACCCGGAGTATATGCCGGAGAATTACCGGGGCCAATTTGCCGAGACTGACGAGGAAGGCAAGCGCTGGCTGGACGACAAAAAGAACAACCGCCGCCCGCCCGAGCTGCTGCCCCGCGACGTGGTCGCCCGCGCCATCTACAAGGAAGTGCTGGCTGGGCGCGGCACGGCACACGGCGGCGTCAACCTCGACGTCACCCATCGCGGCCCGGAGTACATCAAGCGCAAACTGCCGTCCATGTACGAGCAGTTCCACGCGCTCGGCGACATAGACATCACCACGCAGCCGATGGAGGTCTACCCGACCATCCATTACACGATGGGCGGCATCCGCGCCGAACCTGAAACGGGCGCGACCAGCATCCCCGGCCTCTACACGGCGGGCGAGTCGGCGGCGGGCCTGCACGGGGCAAATCGACTCGGCGGCAACTCCCTGTCCGATATTCTCGTCTTCGGCAAGCGCGCCGGCGAAGCCGCCGCCGCCTTCAGTCAGGGCGTTTCTTCGGGGCCGGTGGACGACGCCCAAATAGACGAGGAAGCCGCGCTGCTGCTGTCCCCGTTTGAGAGCGGCGGCACCGAGAACCCCTACACGCTGACCCAGGAACTGCAGGACGCCATGCAGAAAGGCGCGATGATCGCCCGCACCGAGACCGGCCTGACCGAATGTTTGAACACGATTCTGGATTTGCAGACGCGCGCCGAGAACATCTGCATTCAAGGCTCGCGGATGTTCAATCCCGGCTGGCACGGCGCGCGCGACATCCGCTTCATGCTGAAAACGTCGGAAATCATCGTCCGCTGCGCCCTCGCGCGTCAGGAAAGCCGGGGCGCGCAGTGGCGTCTGGACTTCCCCGACAAAGACCCGGCCTGGGGCAGCGTCAACCTCATCGCCGTCAAGGACGGCGACAGCGTGACCATCACCAAGCGCCCCCTGCCTCCCATGCCGCCGGAGTTAGCCGCGTTGTTTGAGGAAAAGCCGCAGACATGACACCTGAAAGACGACGCATTTCAGAACTCGATGATGAAGTCAACATGGGCAATCTTGAGACCGTCCAGCGTCTGTTGCAGGAGGGAGCCGATGTCAACGGTCGAAACGTTGTGGACGAAACACCACAGATGGCGGCTGCGTGGACGGGGCAGCCCGACATGGTGCGCCTGTTGCTTTCTTTTGAAGCAGACCCATCCTTGACCGACCGGAGGGGAATAACGGCCCGACAAATGGCGCTGGAAGTAGGACATGAAGATGTTCTAGTGGTCTTCATAGACCACGACAAGGCTTAACATCAAGGGAAAAAGACCGATGGGTGTGAGTGTCTACCCCGTTCTCAATAAAACGGTGCCTGGCTTTGATGTGACAGAAGTCTCCGGCAAACTACTGGCCGATGTTATGTTTGAGGAAGGAAGCATTTTCGGTTCCTTGATGCGCTTCAGCAGCGACAACGAAGACGAACTGGCCGCCTTTATTTCGGACCAGACCGGGCAAGATGCCGCTGAGATTGATGTTCCCAAAGAAGAATGGTTTGCCCCCGAAGAAGGGTTGAAAGTTATGCGTACCCTCTTGGAACAGGTTTCGGCCAATTCGCAATATCTTCTCAATGTACCAGAGGGATGGGAACCCGACGAATTCACAGAAGGCCTCATCGCTGATTTGAGGAACATAGAAGGCGTACTGGTACTTGCCCAGAAGCATCAAGCGTTGTTCCACTTAGCTCTGGATTTTTAATAATGAACGCGAACAGCATCATCACAGGGGATTGGTCAAACCCAGACTCCGAGCATCTTTATCGCAGCCACTGGCCGCAAGAACCGGAGGTGGCCGAACTTTATGAGGAAGGGCAGCAATGCGGCGGCTGTGCATTTTATGCCGTGTTCAACGCCGACTTTGGCCTGTGCTGTCATGCCGGATCGCGTCATCATTTGGAGACGGTTTTTGAGCATTTCACCTGTGCAGTGACTGTGCAGGGAAGTTGGAACACACACAGTTTCAGCCTCTACGGCGATGAGCCAATAGGCACTGAGTATGAAGATAGCGACGGACGGAGGCAGCAATGATGCAAACTTTCATCAAATCGCAGATTTTCAGTTGGTCAGTACGGGTAGTGGCGGCGCTGGCGGGGCTGTTGATGGTTTTGCCGGTGCGGGCGGTGGAGACGGATTGCCTGGTGCGGGACCCGTCTACCATCATCAAGCGCGGGGACACCTACTGGGTGTATGGGACCGGGCCGGGGACGCAGCAGTTTTCGTCCAAAGACAAGATTCACTGGACAAATCAAGGGCCAGCGCTGCCCAAGTCGCCGGACTGGCTGGCGGCGACGGTTCCCGGCAACAAGGACAACACGGTCTGGGCGCCCGATATTCACCTGTATCACGGCAAGTATCTGCTGTATTCGGCCTATTCGACGTGGGGGACGAGCAATTCAGGCATCGGGCTGGCGACGAGTACGAATTTAGACCCGCACTCGTGGGTGGAGCAGGGGCTGGTCGTGCATTCGGAGAACGGCGGCAATGTCAACGACATTGACCCGTGCGTGTTTGAGGACGCGGCGGGGGCGCTCTGGCTGTCCTACGGCTCCTTCTGGTCGGGCATCAAGCTCATAAAGCTTGACCCGAACACGGGACTGCAAGCGGCGGGCAGCGCCGTCACGAGCATTTCCAGCAACGGGGAGGCGTCGTACATCGCGTTTCACAATGGCTACTACTATCTGTTCGTCAACTGGGAAAGCTGCTGTCAGGGCAGCCTGAGCAAATACAATATCCGCGTGGGGCGCTCCCAGGCCGTCACCGGGCCGTATCTGGACAAGAGCGGCAAGGACATGATGCAGGGCGCGGGAACGCTGTTTTTGGGTTCTGTGACCGACAACGGCAGCGGCAGGCCGCCCGATGACGAGGTGGGGCCGGGACACGTCGGCATCCTGCACGACACCGACGGCGACTGGCTCAGCACGCACTACGAATGGGCGCGGGACAAGAACGGCGCGACGACGGTGAACGTGCAACGGCTGGCCTGGGACTCCGACGGCTGGCCCCGCGCCGTGCTGGACCCCGGCCCGTATAAGATCACGTCGTTTTTGTCCACGCATGAAGTCCTGACGGTCGCCAAAAACGGTGCCATGCAGACCATGCCGGACAAGAACACAGACGACCAGAGTTGGACGCTGGCGGACAAGGGCGACGGCTATTACAGCGTTTTGCAGGGCAGCGCGGCTCGCGCGCTGACCGCCGGGGACGAACCGGCCAAGCCAGGGTCGAAAGTCGGCGTCGCGCCGTTCGCGGGGCGCGACACGCAGTTGTGGTTCTTGCAGCAGAACGACGACGGCACGTACACGCTGCTCGCCAAGAGCGGCGGCAGAACCATCGCGCTGGACATCGGCAACTGCTCGCTGGTGGACGGCGCGGGAGTCGGGCTGTGGACATCGCTGGGCAACGACTGCCAGAAATGGTCTTTCCATCGGCGCTAGGGCGGGCAATCAGAAACGGGGGACGGCATGGCGGACAGGGTCACATTGAACGTGTTTCGCGGCGAGGGCGGCGACGGCGAGATGAAGGCGTATGAGGTGCCGACGTTTGACGGCATGGTGGTGCTGGACGCGGTGCATTATATCCAGGCCCATCAGGACAGCTCGCTGGCCTGCCGGTGGAACTGCAAGGCCGCCAAGTGCGGCTCGTGCAGCGCCGAGGTGGACGGCAAGCCGAAACTGATGTGCAAGACGCGCGTGGACCAGTACCCGGCGGGGACGATCAATGTCGGGCCGCTGCGCACGTTCCCGCTCATCAAAGACCTGGTCACGGACGTGTCCTGGAACTACCGGACGGCGAAGAAGATTCCGCCGCTGACCACGGCCCCGGACACGCCCTCGCCCTACGTGATGCAGCAGGTGGACGTGGACCGCGCGCAGGAGTTCCGCAAGTGCATCGAGTGCTTTCTGTGCCAGGACGTGTGCCATGTCCTGCGTGAACACGGGCGGACGGATGCGTTTTTCGGGCCGCGCCAGATGGTGCGACTGGCCGCGCTGGAGATGCACCCGCTGGACACGGGGGAGCGCATCGCGCAGCTCAAGGGCGAGGCGGGCGTGGGCTTTTGCAACATCACCAAGTGCTGCACCGAGGTCTGCCCGGAGCACATTCACATCACCGACAACGCCATCATCCCCTTGAAAGAGCGCGTGGTGGACGAGTATTTCGACCCGCTCCGCAAACTCATTCGCATCGTCGTCGGAAAACGCAAATAGTCACACGGACAGGGAGGCTCTCATGTCACAGGAAACGCCGTGTCTGCGCTGCGGCGGCAGCCAGCTCATTCACGCCCATTTGCAGCACCCGCTCGCGTTTTGTCTGGACCACGCGGCCCACCACGGCGTTGTTCAGGTCGGCCTCAAAGCGCTGCTGTGCGAGGACTGCGGCCACGTCGAGTTTGTGGCCCGCGACCCGTCGCAGATCGTCGGGCAGCAAGGCGTGGGAAAAGCGGGCGTGATTCAGGAAGAAGATTTTTGACACTCCCTCGGATGAATTCCGCCAGTGACGAAAACGGCGGCGGATCGTAGCCGATGGCCGACAGCCACAGCGGCAGTCCAGACGCTCACCGGGACGCCGAGCAAGCGCCCGATGCCGAAAAAGCGCAGGCCCGGCGGCAGGTCGGTGATCCACTTGCCGTTGATCAGCACGAGGCTGACACCCTGCAGCACGGTCAGCGTCCCCAGCGTGACAATAAGCCTTCGCCGCGCGGATGTCGCCGGGCGTGAAGGGTGCGCCGTCCACAAGCGCCTGCCCCGCGTCGGGCCGGGCCGGACAGGCACTTGATGAGCGTACTCTTGCCCGCGCCGTTCTCGCCCATCAGCGCGTGGAACTTCGCCGGGCCGCATACCCAGACTCACGCCCGTGAGCGCCTGAACGCCGCCGTAGGATTTGACAGCGCCTGGACCTGAAGAAACGGCGCAGTCACGACGGCTCCATCCCCGGTTCCTCGTTCGGCTCCAGGCGCATCTGGGACTCGCGGAAGGCGATCACGCTGGACAGTTTGAAGCGGCGCTGGTTGCCCTGGGAGCGCTCGTGCGGCAGGATGCCCTTGTTGGTGTAGCGGCGGACGGTGGTCGGGCAGACTTCGAGGATGCGCGCCGTCTCTTCCAGCGTCAGGGTCGGGTCGAGCAGGCGGGCCAGCAGCTCCTCGCGGGTCTCCTCCTTGCGCGGGCCGCGCCCTTTGCGCGGCGCGAGCGCTTCGGCTTCCGCCGTCAGGTCGTCCCCCGGTGGCGGCGCAATGGCATCGGCGGCACCCGCACTGCCGTCCGGCGCGGGCGGCGCGGCGGTGTCCGCGATGGGGCGCTTGGATACGGTCTTGCCCACCATGTCCACGTATTTGTTCCAGTCTCGAACGTCACGCACGGAAAGCGTCCTCCAAAAGCAGGGTCAGTAGAGAAACATGGCGTCGCCGAACGACAGAAAGCGGTACCCCGACGCCAGCGCCTCGGCGTAGGCGCGGCGGATCAATTCGCGCCCGGCGAAGGCGCTGACCAGTACGAGCAGCGTGCTGCGCGGCATATGGAAATTGGTCACGAGGGCGTCGGCGGCCTGGAAGCGGTAGCCCGGCGTCACGTACAGGCTCGTCTCGCCGTCAACGGGGGCGATGCGGCGCGGGCCGACGGCGGCGCTTTCCAGAGTCCGCAGCGACGTGGTGCCGACGGCGATGACCCGCCCGCGCGCCGCGTTCACCGTTTCCGCCGTCTCCGGGGAGACGGAAATCTGCTCGGCGTGCATCGTGTGCGCCGTCACGTCGTCGGTCTCGATGGGCCGGAACGTCCCCAGCCCGACATGGAGCGTCACGCGGGCGATCCGCACGCCGATGTCTTCGACCCGCGCCAGCAGTTCGGGGGTGAAGTGCAGTCCGGCGGTCGGGGCGGCGGCGGACCCGCCGTGCGCGGCGTAGACGGTCTGGTAGCGCTCCCGCTCGTCGGCGGGCAGGGGAGTCGTGATGTACGGCGGCAGCGGCGCCTGCCCGTGCGCGGCCAGGGCATCCTCCACGCTCGCCTCGCCCGACACCGAGAAGCGCAGCAGACGCCCGCCCCGGTCGTCGGTCTTGTCCAGCACCTCCGCCGTCAGCCCGTCTCCGTACTCGACGACCGCGCCCGGCAGCAGTTTCCGGCCGGGCCGGACCAGCCCCTGCCACAGACCGTCGGCCACCCGGTGCGTCAAGAACGTCTCGACCCGCTCGCCGGGATGCCCGCGCCGCGCCCCGAAGAGCCGCAGGGCCGTCACGCGCGTGTCGTTGAGCACCAGCACGTCCCCGGCGCGCAGAAACTCCGGCAGGTCGGTGAACTGGCGGTGTCCGAGCGCGCCCGTCGCTCGGTC
>CAZZVX010000152.1:0-11124 GCA_964657535.1 Armatimonadota bacterium
GACCGAGCGCGTGCAGGGCATCAGCGCCGCGACCGCCGAGATGCGCGCGGCCTCGGACGAGGTCGCGCGGGCGATCACCGAAGTGGCCGCCGTGGTCGAACAGAGCAGCGCCGCCGCCGAGGAAATGAGTGCCTCCGCCGAGCAGGTCTCGGCCTCGGTGCAGACGGTCTCCGGCACGGTGGCGCAGCAGAGCAGCGCCCTGGAAGAACTGGTCGCGTCGTCGGAGTCGCTGTCGGGCGTCGCCCACACGCTGGAGTCCGCGACCTCACAGTTCCGGGTGGGGGAGACGGCCCCGAAATCCGACCGACCGCAGCTGCAGCTGCTGAAGGCGGCGTAGAAGGAACGCCCGGCGACTTCAGTCGCCGGGCAGCCTGATTCTCTGGAGAGGGAACACGATGACAACATCTTTATTGGACGCGCCGGGAGTCGGCGGGGCGGGCGCGGAACGGCAGATCGTCGCGCTGCACCTGGCCGACGAGGTGTACGGGCTGGACATTGACGCGATCCACACCGTCATCACGCTGCAGCCGATCACCGCCGTCCCGAAGGCGCCGGCGTTCGTCAAAGGCGTCATCAACCTGCGGGGGCGCGTGCTGCCGGTGATTGACCTGCGGACGCGCTTCGGCCTGCCCCCGCTGCCGGAGGGCAAGGGGGGCCGCAACCAGCGCATCATGATCGTACAGACCGAGGGCCTCAGCGCCGGCCTCATTGTGGACGCCGTCTCCGAGGTGCTGCGCCTGCCGGTCGCCGCGATTGACGCGCCCTCGCAGCTGATCGCGTCCGCCGAGAGCGACTGCATCACGGGAATCGGGCGGATCAGCGGCGGCGGCAAAGAAGAGCGCCTGATTATCCTGCTGGACGTGGCGAAGACGCTGACGGGCAGTGGGCTGGAAATGGCGTAAGGAATTTCCAATGGCAGACCCGATCTCTGTTCTCATCGTGGACGACTCGGCGTTCATGCGCAAGATGGTCACCGAGATCGTCTCGGAAGACCCGGCGTTGTGCGTCGCCGGGCAGGCCCGCGACGGCGCGGACGCGCTGCGCCTGCTGGACGCGCTGCGTCCCGACGTGGTCACGCTCGATGTCGAGATGCCGGTGATGGACGGCCTGGCGGCGCTGGAACAGATCATGCAGCGCCGGCCCACGCCGACGATCATGCTGTCGTCCTTGACGCAGGCCGGGGCGGACATGACCCTGCGCTGTCTGGAACGGGGCGCCGTGGATTTCGTCGGCAAGCCGTCCGGCTCGATCTCGCTGGACATCCGCAAGATCGCGGGCGAACTGGTCGCCAAGATCAAGGCCGCCGCCGGGGTACGGAAGACGGCCCTCGGCCCTGTCTCCCCCGCCCGACGCTTCGCGCCTCCCTCGCCTGTTCTTGGGAGAGGAGTCCGGGGGGCAGGGCCTGCGTCCCTCCTCGTCATCGGGGCGTCCACGGGCGGCCCCCGCGCTTTGCAGACGCTGGTGCCGGCGCTGCCCGCTCGCCTCAATGTCCCCGTCGTCATCGTTCAGCATATGCCGGCAGGCTTCACGGCCTCGCTGGCGCGGCGTCTCGACGACGACTCGGCGTTCACGGTGCGCGAGGCGGCGGACGGCGACCGCCTTCAGCCGGGGGTCGCACTGGTCGCGCCGGGCGGGCGGCACTTGCAGTTCGACGGGACGGGGGTCGCACGTGTGTCCGATGAGCCGCCAGTACATGGCGTCCGGCCCGCCGTGGACGTGACGCTTTCCTCACTGGCGCGTCTGTACGGCGACCGCACCGTCGCCGTGCTGCTGACCGGGATGGGCAAGGACGGGGCCAGGGGCCTGAAGATGATCCGCGACCTGGGCGGCCGCACGCTGGCCGAGGACGAGTCCACCTGCGTCGTCTACGGGATGCCCAAAGCCGCCGCCGACTTAGTCGCCGTCGAGCGCCTGCTCCCACTGCCGCAGATCGCGGGCGCGCTTGAAGAGATATTCTGCCAATGACTCCCAGGGCAAAGCCCTGGGGAGAACGCGCGAAACAGCGAGAAACACCGATGACCACCCTCGATATGTCACAGTATTTGGACGTTTTTCTGGACGAAGGCCGCGAGCAGCTCGCCCTGCTGGAAACGCACGTCCTCCAGTTGGAACGCGGCGACCACTCGAAGGAGACGCTTCAGGTCATCTTCCGGGCGGCGCACACGCTGAAAGGCTCCAGCCGCGCGATGGGGTTTCTGACCGTCGGCGACCTGACGCACGAGATGGAGAACGTCCTGGACGATCTGCGCCAGGACAAACTCGCCGTCAGCACGCCCCTCGTGAACGCCCTGCTGCGCTGCCTGGACGCGCTGACGGCGCTCGTCGAGGGCATCGCCGGCACGGGCGGCGAGGCGCAGGCGCCGAATACAGAGACGGCGGCGCTGGTGGCCGAACTGAGCGGACTGCGGACGGGTGAACCTCACTCCCCGGCCCCCTCTCCTTCGCAGGGCGCAGGGGAGCCGGAAGGAAAGGGCGGGTTGCCGTTCTCGCTGCAAGACTATGAGATGGCGGGCGTTCGGGACGCGCAGGCGGCGGGGATGCGACTGTGGGAGATCAACGTCACGCTGTCCGCCGACTGCCTGATGAAGTCCGTGCGCGTCTTCATGGTCCTGAGCGCACTGGAACCGCTGGGGTCTGTTTTGGTTTCCGAGCCGAATGAAGAGCAACTCGAAGCCGAAGAGTTTGACCAGGCGTTCCGACTGCTGCTGGCGACGGAGCAGCCGCAAGAAGCCATAGAACAGGCGCTGGGAACGATCTCCGAGGTGGAAGCCGTGACGGTTTCGGCCTGGGCAGATGAAGCCGACACGGAAGCCCCTCATGTTCCCGACACCACAGACAGGACGGCTGCCGACCTTTCCACCCCTCTCCCGTTCTTGGGGGAGGGGCCGGGGGTGGGGGCCTCTGCGCCGAAACCGGCCCCGGCGCACGCGCAGACGATCCGGGTGGACGTGAGCCGCCTGGACAGCCTGCTGAACCTGATCGGGGAACTGGTCATTGACCGGACGCAGATCGCGCGGATCGGGTCGGACCTGCAGCACCGCTACCCGCGCGACGAGCGGGTGACGCATCTGGTCGAGGCGACGCACCGGGTCGCCCGCATCACCGCCGAACTGCAGGACGAGATCATGAAGACGCGGATGCTGCCGATTGACGGCGTCTTCCAGCGGATGCCACGCATGGTGCGCGACCTGGCGCAGAAGACGGGGAAAGACGTGGACTTTCGGATGTCGGGCGGCGAGACCGAACTCGACCGCTCAGTGCTGGAAGCGCTGGGCGACCCGCTGATCCACCTGCTGCGCAACTCGGTGGACCACGGCATCGAGTCGCCCGAAGACCGGCAGGCGGCGGGCAAGCCCGCGCAGGGCGTCGTGACGCTGGCGGCGCGGCATGAAGAAAACCACATCGTCATCGAGATCACCGACGACGGCGGCGGCATTGACCCGGCGAAGATCAAGGCGGCGGCGGTGCAGAAGGGCCTGCTCACTCCCGCCGGCGCCGAGGCGATGACCGACCGGGACGCCCAACTGCTGATCTTCGCGGCCGGTTTTTCGACGGCCAAGGCGCTCTCGGACATCTCCGGGCGCGGCGTCGGCATGGACATCGTCAAGTCCAATTTAGAGAAACTCGGCGGGCGCGTGCTGGTGGACAGCCAGACGGGGAAGGGCAGCCGGTTCACGATCCACCTGCCGCTGACGCTCGCCATCGTGCGCGCGCTGCTGGTCTCGGCGGGTGGCGGGACGTATGTGCTGCCGCTGGGCAACGTGGTCGAGATGCTGCGTCTGGGGACCGACGAGGGCGAGACGGTGCGCCGGACGGTCGGCGGGCAGACGGCAATCGTGCTGCGCGGGCGGACGATCCCGCTCGCGAGCCTGGCGCACGTCCTCTGCGGCGACCCGGAGGCGACCCGGCCCGAAAATGTCCCGGAAGACGCCTACGTGGTCGTGGTCGGCTGGGCGGAGAAGCAGGTCGGGCTGTGCGTGGACGGCCTGATCGGGGAGCAGGAAGTCGTCATCAAGTCGCTGGGGACGCTGCTGGGCGACATACGGGGCCTATCCGGGGCGACAATCCTGGGCGACGGGCGCGTGGGGCTGATCGTGGACTCCGCGCGGGCCATCGAGAGCATCGGCGCTGTGGGCGAGATGACCGGGGTGTGCCGATGATCGCGAATCCCTGTGCGTTCGGGGATACGGACTTCTTGACTCTTCAACGGACCGTCCAGGCGCGGGCCGGGATCCGACTGGGAGACTACAAGGCAGACCAGATGCGCCGACGGCTCACGGCTCTGTGCGAACAGGCCGGCTGTGCCTCGTTCAGCGAGTACGCCGCGAAGATGGAGCGGGACGCCGCGCTGCTGGCGAGTTTTCTGGACCGGATGACGATCAACGTCACCGAACTGTTGCGCAACCCGGATCGGTTCGCGGACCTGGCGACGGCGGTCCTGCCGCCCCTGCTCGCGCGGCGTCCGGGCGGGGCGCTGTCCGCCTGGAGCGCGGGCTGTTCCTACGGGGCGGAGGCCTACACGCTGGCGATGCTGCTGAGGGAGGCCGCGCCCGGCCCGGCTCACAAGATCCGGGGGACGGACATTGACCAGGCGGTGCTGGCCCGCGCCGCCGCGCCCTGCTTCACCGAGGCCGACATGGCGAACCTGTCGCCCGCCCGCCGCCAGGCGCATTTTCTTTCGACCGGCCCCAACGCATACCGCCCCAACTGCGAATTGCAGGCCCTGGTACAGTTCGGCAGGCACGACCTCCTGGCCGACCCCTATCCCCGTGCCGAGTACGACCTGATTCTGTGCCGCAACGTCTTGATCTACTTCACCGAGGACGCCAAAGAGCGCATCGCGCGGGGCTTTTTTCAGGCACTGCGTCCCGGCGGCGTGCTGTTCGTCGGCGGCACGGAGCGCCTGTCCGACCACCGCGCCCTCGGCTTTGAGTCGGCGCTGCCCTTCTTCTACCGCAAGCCAAGCTAAGAACAGCCTAACTTCCCGTCGCCCCTGCCTTCGCCAGCGGGTCCACCGCCGCCAGTTTGTCAGCCAACTCGGCTTCCGCCGCCAGCGCGCGCAGTTCCTCGTCGGAGACGCGGCACTCCATGTGCTTCATCAATTGGAGTAGCAAGTCCGTGTTGTGTTCCAAATGCCGCAGGACGGCCATGACTTCTTTTTCGGCCTTCTGGTTGATCTCAAAATCCAGTTCGGCGCGTATCTCGGAGTGCCGCCCCTGAAGATTTTGGCCGACCATGATCAGCGGCATGAGCAGAATCTGAATCACGTTGCTGATGAGCAGGTACGCCACGAACGACGGGAACGGGTCGAAGTCATGCAAGTGCAGTGTATCACGGAAGAAATGCGTGTGCGTATAAACGAGATCCGAGGTGAGAATATTGTAGCCTGTCCAAAGCACCGTCCAAGTCAGGATGATCAAAAAAAAGCCGACGGAGCCGACTTTGTCCGTGATCCTGATGGCGATCTTGTCCAGCGGGCTGAGGCTGTCTTGATGGACTTCGTTGGCGTTCTTGACGGGCGGGTGGTCGTGGCCGAAGCGCGGCAGCCGCAGGCGGTGCAGCATATCGCTGAATTTCCCCCCTGGCGTCAGGGGCGCAGCGGCGAGGGATGCGGGGTCAATGGCGGACATAGAACCTCCCTAAGTGACAATATGGGTCATTATACACTACTTTTCCGAGGGCCGTCTTCCCAGGAGCGCATCTGCGCACCGACAGCCCGCCGCGCGACCTCCTCTTTCAACTCATTTACGTCCGTGATTCCCGTCCAAAACCAGACAAAATCGCCATTTGTCCCCACAATCCCGCCAAAGCGGAACATATCTTCGCCGACCATTCTAAATGTACGCACATCGGCCCATGCGAGCCGTTTTTGTCGCGCATCGTGTGCTGGGTGATTGGGCGCGACAAGAACCGACAGTGTCATAAGAGAGGAGACACGAAGGCGCGGGAAGTTGCAGGTGCGGTATAATGGGGCGGTGGACAGACAGGCGCGGATACTGACGGCCCTTGTTGGGAGCGGAATGCTGGCGGGACTGCTGTTGTCGCCGCGCCTGTGGCTGTCGGAGCGGGCGTACCCGCTGACGCCCGTTTGGGCCGGACTGCCGCCGATCACGCCGCCGTGGGATCGGGTCGTGTTCGGTGCGTTGCTCGGATTGACGGGGCTGATGATCGTCCTGCCGCGCCCCCAAGTCGTCATAGGGGCTGTGATTGGCCTGTGCGTTGTTCTGGGACTGGAAGACCAATCGCGGTGGCAACCCTGGTTTTACCAGTACCTGCTGATGCTCGCCGCGCTGACGCTCGTCCCCCCGTCACTTCAGGCAAAGGACGCCGAGGCACAGACGGCAATGGCGCGGAACACGTGCCGCTTTCTCGTCGCCGCCGTGTACGTGTGGAGCGGGCTGCAAAAGGCCAACTGGACGTTTATTCACGATGTTTTTCCCTGGATGGCCGGGCCGATGGCGCACCTTCTGCCGGAGATGGCTTATGGCGTTCCGTTGCTGGAGTTTGTGACGGGGCTGGGGCTGATGAGCGTGCGGGGGCGGCGCGTGGCTGTGGTCTCGGCAGTGGGGACGCACCTGTTCATTCTGGGCCGCCTGGGACCCTGGGGGCTGGACTGGAACAGCGTCGTCTGGCCCTGGAATGTCGCCATGATCGCGTTTGTCGCGCTGCTGTTCGGGCGCGACCGGACGCCGCTCCTGTCGCCTTTACTCCAGGACTGTCGGCGCGGGCGGTACTCTGCAGTCCCTGCGCTTGCCGTGCTGCTGCTCGGCGTCCTGCCGCTGCTGAGCTTCTGGAACCGCTGGGACTCTTATCTTTCACTGACGCTGTATTCAGGCAATACGCGCCATGCGCAGATGACAATGAACGCGGCGGATGCCTCACGCCTGCCGGTCGCCGCCCGTCGCCGTGCCGTCGTCACAGGCGGCGCGGCGACTCTCGACTTCGCGGCCTGGTCCGACGACGAACTGAACGTCCCGGTCTACCCGGAGGTGCGCGTTTTTCGCCGCGTGGGGCTTGGCGTCTGCGGCGACCTGGGTTCACCGCCGGACGTTCAACTGGTCATAGAGGACAAACCCGATTGGCGCACGGGCGCGACCGTGGAACAATCATACCCTTGCCGCGCCCTGCGCTGAAGCGACGCTCAGAACTTGGCGACGGTGACGGCGCCTTCGGCGGCGCTGGAGACGGCGGCGGCGTACTTCGCCATGACGCCCTGCGTGTAGCGCGGGACGGGGGCGGTCCAGGCTTCACGACGCTTGACGAACTCATCGTCGGACACGTCGGCGTGAAGCGATTGGGCGTCCACATCCAGGGTGAGGATGTCGCCTTCTTGAAGAAGGGCGATGGGGCCGCCGACGGCGGCTTCGGGGGCGGCGTGGCCGACCATCGCGCCGCGCGTCGCGCCGGAAAAGCGCCCGTCAGTAATAAGAACCACTTCGCTTCCCAGGCCCTGGCCGACCAGGGCGGCGGTGACACCCAGCATTTCGCGCATTCCCGGCCCGCCTTTGGGGCCTTCATAACGGATCACGACCACATCGCCGGGGACGATGCGCCGGTGCGTGACGGCCTCCATCGCGTCCTCCTCGCGGTCAAAGATGCGCGCAGGGCCGGTGTGCGTGCGCTTCTCCGTCCCGGCGAGCTTGATGACCGCGCCTTCGGGCGCGACGTTGCCTTTCAAAATGGTGATGCCGCCGTAGGGCTTGAACGGCTTGTCCGCCGTGGTAATCACGTCCTGGCCGGGCCGTTCCTCGGCCAAGTCGGCTTCTTCGGCCAATGTCTTGCCCGACGGGGTGGGGCGGTCGCCGTGCAGCAGGCCGCCCGCGAGCAGGTTCTTGGCGACGAGGCGCGTGCCGCCGGCGAAGTGCATGTCGGTGGCGACGTACTTGCCGCCGGGCGTGAGGCTGGCAATGACTGGGGTGCGATGGCTGATCGCGTTCAGGTCGTCCAGCGTCAAGGGGACCCCCGCTTCGCGGGCGAGCGCGAGCAGGTGCAGGACACTGTTGGTGGAGCCGCCGGTCGCCAGCGCGCCGACAAACGCATTCTCAAACGCCTCGCGCGTGAGAATGTCGCTGGGCCGGACGCCCCGGTTCAATAAGTCTACGATCATGCGGCCCGCCAGCACGCCCACGTCGTCCTTACGCGGATCGGTGGCGGGGACGCCTGCCGTTCCCATGGCGGCCAGGCCCAAGAACTCCATGACAATCGCCATCGTGTTGGCGGTGAACTGGCCGCCGCACGACCCCGCGCCGGGGCAGGCGGCGTCTTCCAGGTCCGTCAAATCCTGGTCGGTGATGCGGCCTGCGGCGTGCGCGCCGACGCCCTCAAACACGTCTTGGATGGTGATGTCGCGGCCCTTGTAGCGTCCGGGGGCGATGGAGCCGCCGTACAGCAGCATCCCCGGCACGTTCAATCGCGCCAGAGCCATCGCCGCGCCGGGGGCGGTCTTGTCGCACCCGACCAGGCAGATGACGGCGTCAAACATATGGCCGCGCGCAACGAGTTCAATGGAGTCGGCGATCACTTCACGGCTGACAAGCGAGGTCTTCATGCCTTCCGTTCCCATCGTGATGCCGTCGCTGATGGCGATGGTATTAAACTCCTGCGGGGTTGCGCCCGCTTCCCGGACGCCCTGCATCACCTTCTGGGCCAGCGCGCGCAGGTTGTAGTTGCACGGCATAGTGCCGATCCACGTTGACGCGACGCCGATGATCGGCTTTTTGATGTCTTCGTCGGTCAGGCCGATGGCCTTGAGGTACGAGCGGGCGGGTGCGCGCTCCGGCCCTTCGGTGATGACGCGGCTGCGCGCTTTGGGGTCATAAGGCTGGGGGGTATCGGGCATGGGAAAACTCCTGGGGCAATCGTCGTTGGCTGTTGCCTCAGATTATACCTGCGCCCCCCGAAGTTTTGCAAGGACGCGGCCCCGGCGAGCAGCAAGTTAGACCGATCACTTAGGGAACAAGGCACAGGGCGCGGCCATTGGCAAGGCGATAGACATAAAAGTCGCTGTCCATAGTGAAGACGACGCTGGCGCCCAGCGTTTCGGCCATGACAACGAGGGAAGCGTCAGCCAAATCCATAGGGAGCGTCTTGTATTTGTCCATCAAAAGGCGCATTCGGGCGGTCTCGATGACGGACAAAGGATCAAGTTGGACGCCATCGCCTTCAATCATGCGCCAGAGAGCGTCTTGGCCGGCATGACCCCGCGATTTGCCGAGAAGATACATGGCTTCCGTGACGCAGGGCCATGTCGTGACAAATAGAGACGAAACACGCTTGGCCGCGCCGACACACGCGACGTGGTGTTTGTCTTTGCTGTGGAGTGATGCGACGAGAGGCCCTGTGTCAGCCGGTGTCATTTGGGCGGCCCTTTGTCAGAGTCTGTCCTCCGGAGGGGTTATTCCCGATTTGGAAGGGAGTTGTCAAGCGGCGCAGGGGAGGCGAAAGGGATTTAGCGGCGGAACTGCTTGTCATCCCAGAGCTGAATCGCCATGGCGTAGGCGGCTTCGGCTTCGGTGACGCGCTTGCGGCTGACGGCGAGGGTCGTCTGAGAAGCGGCGGAGGTTGTCTGCGCGGCCCGTTCCTGCTCCGCCGCGAGTTCGGCGCGGCGGCGCTTGGCCGTTTCCTGAAGTGCCCCGATCCGGTCCACTTCCGCCTGCGCCTTGACCTCGCGGTAGTGCAGCAGCAGACGCAGGACTTTCTGCCAGTAGGTCATCTTGTTTTCATTTCTTTGCTGACGGCTCAAGTCCCACTTACCAGCGACTGCCGCCGTTGCCGACTCCCATGCCGTGGCTGCGGTTGCTTCCGCCCGCCCCGTTGCCGCCGCCCCAGCCGTCGGCGCGGGGCGGCAGCACGCGGACCGTGAGGATGCGGCTGTGCAGATTTTGTCCGCCGACTGCCTTGATAGCCAGCAGCGTTTCTTCCGGCGTGGACATCTCCACGAGGCCGAAGCCGCGCGGCTTGCCGGTCCGCGCATCTGTCAGGACATGGGCGCTGACCACGGCGCCGGAGCGCCCGAACAGATCGTGCAGCTGCTGATCGGTGGTCGCGTCGCTGAGATTGCCGACGTGTAACATATCACTCATGAGAATGCTCCTTCGGGTTACGGCAGGGCCGGGACGGCTTCACCGGGAAAGATCGCCGGCCAGTCTTCGCGCAGAGCGGCGGAGGCCTCCAAACGGAGGCGCTCCCCACGCGGCGTCCGCCCGTTGCTCAGCGCCTCATTCGATTCCGCCAGCTTCCTTCGGGCGCGCGCCCAGGCGAGCGTCTCGCGCGTCTCGGCTAGGCTGACTTGAAGCGCGGGCGGCGGCGACGGACACTGGGCCAGGAATGCGACGGCCTCGCCGAGTTCTTTGGCGATTTTCCGTTTGGCGAACGCGCTGTCCATCGGTTCCCGGCTCAGGCGCTCCAGGAGCTGCTGCCAGAACAACGTTTCGATCTCGTCGGCGACGGACGCGCCCTCACGGACGGCCTCGGCGATGGCCGCCTCGCGCGACTCTTGCAGCGCCGCCGGTCCCCGGACGATGTTGGCGCTGCGCCGGAGGGTTTCCCACTCGCCGCGCTCGATAGTCGGCTTACTTTGAAGTTTGTTTCGGTACGCGAGCGTGGTCTTTTTGTAGTCGTCGAGATCGCGGAAACGGTATTTCTCGCGCGCCCGCTTCCATTCCTTTTCCCAGGACCCCAGGACGGTGGAGCGACCCTGCGGAGTGCGCTGTTCCTGCCCGCTGCCGGCGGCGCTCCACGTGACCATCCCCCGCCAGCGGTCATCGCCACGGGCGAAGGACAGGAACAGGTCGCGCGTCAACGCGGGCGAAACAGCGTCGGCGCCGAAGAGCGGGCCGCCTGGGGTGACACAGCACTCCACGCGCCCGCCCTGCGTCGTCTGCATGAAGCCGTGCATGGCATCGTCGTCCAGCATCACAGCGTCAACCGTTCCCGCACAGGCGTCGCCGACGGCCTTCGAGATTTCCGTCTCGGTCGGCGCAGCGGTCCGAACGCGGGGTGAGCCGATCATTTCCAGTTTTATGGGTTCCGCCTCCAAAACAAAAAGGGCGCGGCTGAGTCCCCTCAGTCGCGCCCCGTTTGAGTTAGTACCGGTTGCCGCCGCCGCCACCGCCGTAGCCGCCA
>CAZZVX010000153.1:0-11122 GCA_964657535.1 Armatimonadota bacterium
GATGCCGAAGATGATGTTGGCGTCCTCGGCGTCGGTGGCCTGCTGGATCAGTTCAGTGGCCTCATGCACTTCGGCCAGGGTCAGGTCCGGGCCGCCGGTGATGTTGATGAGGGCGGCGCGGGCGCCCTCGATGCTCGTTTCCAGCAGCGGCGAGGCGATGGCGGCCTGGGCGGCGTCCACGGCGCGGTGGTCGCCGGAGGCGACGCCGATGCCCATGAGCGCCGTGCCGGCGTTGAGCATGATGGCGCGGACGTCGGCGAAGTCCACGTTGATGATGCCGGGGATGGTAATGATGTCCGAGATGCCCTGGACGCCCTGGCGCAGCACGTCGTCGGCTTCTTTGAAGGCTTCGACCAGTGTGGCCCGCTTCTCGACGACGCCGAGCAGGCGGTCGTTGGGGATGATGATGACCGTGTCCACCTTGTCGCGCAGGTTGTCCACGCCTTCTTCGGCCAGGCGGGAGCGACGCGGGCCTTCAAATTTAAACGGCTTGGTGACGACGGCGACCGTCAGAATCCCCAGTTCTTTGGCGATCTCGGCGATGACGGGGGCCGAGCCGGTGCCGGTGCCGCCGCCCATGCCCGCCGTGATGAAGACCATGTCTGCGCCTTCGAGGGACTTCTTGATGTCGCTCTTGGACTCCTCGGCGGCGCTGCGTCCCACTTCAGGGTTGCCGCCCGCGCCCAGGCCGCGCGTCAGGTTCTCGCCGAGCTGGAGCTTGTAGTCGGCGGCGCTGATGTCGAGCACCTGGATGTCGGTGTTCATGGCGATGAATTCGACGCCGGTCAGGCCGGCGTCAATCATGCGGTTGACGGCGTTGGTGCCGCCGCCGCCGCAGCCGATCACCTTGATTCGGGCGAACGGCTCAGTGTCGTTAAATGGAGATGGCATGGTCGGAGAGTCTCCCTCTGGTCAAATCGGTTATCGTGTCTTTTATGATTGCGTTTGATTACGGCCCGACGGCGCGGGACATGACCCGCGCGAAAAATCGCTGTATCTTGCTCAGCAGCGTGTTCTCTTTGGCGACCTGGCGCGACTGCTGGTGGTGGTGCGCGCCGTACTGCACCAGACCCACGGCGGTCGAATAAACGGGCGAGCGCAGCGTGTCGGCCACGCCGCCCACGTCGCGCGGGCTGCCGATCCGGGTCGGCATTCCCGTCACCTGGCGGCACAGGTCGGCGGCGCCCGCGAGCTGCGAGCCGCCGCCGGACAGGACAATGCCCGCCGGTAAGAGATTATAATACCCGGACTTGAGGATTTCCTGCTTGACCAGGGCGAATAATTCCTGCATTCGCGGCTCGACGATCTCGGCGAGGATACGCCGGGGCAGCAGGCGCGGTTCGTCACTGCCCAGACTCAGGACCTCAAACACGTCGTCGCCCTTCGCCATGCCGATAGTCGCGACGGCCTCGGCCAACTTGATGCGCTCCGATTCGTCGTGCGAGGTGCGCAGGCCGACGCTGATATCACGGGTCACGTGGTTGCCGCCGACGGGAATGGCCGACGAGAAATAGATGTCTCCGTCCACGAACACGGCGATGTCGGTCGTGCCGCCGCCGATGTCGGCGATGCAGACGCCCAGATTGCGCTCGTCCTGGAGCAGCACGGCTTCGGCGGTCGCAATCGGCTCCAGGACAGTCGCCTCGACTTCGAGGCCGGCCTTGTGGACGCACTTGGCGACGTTCTGCAGGAACGTGACGGCCCCAGTGACGATGTGGGTCTCGACTTCCAATCGCGTGCCGGACATCCCGACGGGAAAGCGTATCCCGTTCTGGCCGTCAATCGAGTACGAACGCGGGATGGCGTGGATAATCTCGCGGTCGGGCGGCAGGACGATGACGCGGCTCTGGTCCTGGACGCGGGCGACGTCGTCTTCGGTGATCTCGCGGTTGGCGTGGGTGATGGCGATGACGCCGCGCGCATTGAGCGAGGCGACGTGTTCGCCCGTGACGCCGACGACGACCCGGTGGATCTCGTAGCCGGACATGGCGCGCGCCTTCTCGACGCTGTCCATGATCGCCTGGGCGGCGCTGTCAATGTCAATGACGACGCCCTTGCGGATGCCGCTCGACAGGCTGTTGCCGACGCCGACGATGTTGATCCGGCCATGCTCCTCGATCTCGGCGACGACGGTGCAGACTTTGGTCGTCCCGATGTCGAGGCCCACGACGCAGTCCCTAGCCACCTCCTCTTGTTCCCCCTGCCGCTGCCTATCCCGGCAGCGCCGCTTCTGTGATTCCGGTCGGTTCCGCCTTGCCGCTTTCCGGCGCGAACGGCGGCCCGCCGTCCGCGTTCGGGCCGACGAGGTTTTCGCTGTCCGGCGGGCGCAGCCGATGATGCGTCCCGTCCCAGGCATCGAGCAGATGCCGCCGGATGATGGACAGGTTCAAGAAGATGCGCGCACCCAGCGTCACCACGGCGGCCAGGGCGAGATTCTGCCCCAGGCGCTCGCCGAGGTAGGCCAGGAACGCGGCCAGCAGTGTGTTGACCAGGAACCCGGTGACGAACACGTTGCCCTTGAACTTGCCTTCAAGCCCAGCCCGGATGCCGCCGATGAGCGAGTCCATGCCTGCCAGCGCCGCCAGCGACAGGTATTGCCCATAGCCGATGGGGATATTCCACCGGGAAAAATAAGCCGCCGCAAAGCCCAGCAGCCCCGCCAGCAGCGCAAACCACCCCATCTTCTTGCCTTAGCCTTTCGCCACCTGCGTCGGCGCGATGGGTTTGGCGTACCGGGGCTGCGTCGGCCCAGCGTAAGCGGGAAGAACCATGTGAGCAGACTTCTGGATTTTGATCATGGTCGGGTCTTGACCACGCAACGAGTCCGCGATGCCTCCATGCAGGTTCAGGGCGGTCATCAGCGTTGTTGGATTACCAATGGCCCGGATCGCGTATGGTGGTGTCTGAGGAATGTTGTTAATCAAGACCGTCGGGCCGGCGCAGCGGACCGGACTGGTTGCTACCAGGCGCTGGTCGTTGATGGCAATGGCCTCCGCCCCAGCGGCTTTGAGTTCGTTGACGGCGGCATTGATGTCAGAGTCATGAATCAAAGTTGACATCAGGGCAGCTGGAGGAGCACCGGGAAAGTTCTGCTTGCTGTCGTTGAGGGTCACGGTCAGACCCGGCCCCTGCACAGAAGTCAGCCCGGCCAGAAAGTTTGCCTGCTTGAGATCGTCGGCCAGAAGTCTGGTCTGTGTGCTGTCCGTCCCGGTTGCCGTTTGCAGTTTTTGGGTGTTCAACTGCAGAGCCGTGATGGTGCGCTGCTGGTCGGCAACGGTCTGCTTCATCGCAGTGTAGACTTCGGCCAGGCCGTTGTAACTGGTGGACGGCAGGTTGCGGGAGCGGACGGCGTTCTGGGTCTTGAACGAGAGGCCCAACAGCGCGCCCAGAATGGCGCACAGCACGAACAGGCTGGTCCACCAGGACCCGCGCCCGTTGGTTTTGATCGGCGGTTTGATTGAGGTCGAATATCCCATAATGGCGTGTGCGCTAGTCGCTGCTGTCGGCCCAAGTGTTGATTCGGCGGTCGGATTTCGATGCCGGGCGGGGCATCCAGACCGGCTGCTGCGGGCAGCTCACGTCAATGTACGACGCCTGGCGGGCAATCGCGCCGCCATCGGCGGCGACGGCGGCCTGCGCGAGCGCCACTTTCTGTGGCAGCGCATCGGCCTGGCCTAACAGTATCTGCAAGTTATCCCTTCTATTTAAGCATAAATTCCCGTTTTGGTCAACCTTTATTTTCGCCGCCGCGAGATTCTGGTCGGGAGCCACCAGCGCGATCAACTTATACGTCTGCTGCAGCCAGACGGCCCCAATCGGCTTGCCGAGCGTGAGGGTGTCGGCGCTGAGCATCTGGCCCTGGATGTCGTCGCTCTGCGCGGCCACCAGCGGCACGCCGGGGTAGGGCTCGGTCAGCGTTCGGAATGGGACGCCGCGCGAGTCGAGCAGCCAGTATTGATGGTCGAGCGCGAGCGTGGCGAACGGCTGCCGCTCCCAGACGCGCAGTATGAGCGTGTTCGGCAGCTTGATGCGGCGCGTGGCATGGTCCACCACGGGGTCGGTATTCAGGCGCGCGATGAAGGGCTGGCGCAGGGCCATCCAGAAGATGTTGGTGCGGGCGGGGACGCGCGCTTCCTCGAAGACCTGCGACGGCGCGAGGGTCTGCGTCCCTTCCACGCGCACCTGAGTCACACGTAAGTACGGGTTGGCGAAGACGATCAGGCCGAGTTCGATCAGGAACAGCACGCCACAGACACGGCGCAGGATCGGGTTCGGGTCGCGCCGGGGCCGGTTGTGGCGTTTCTTGGGCGTGTGGACGGACCCGACGACTTTGCCCCGGCCGCGGGACCGTGTTTCGGGGGTCCGTTCCGGCAGTTTTTGCGTCCGCTCCGTCAGCCGCTGGGTGCGTTCCAGTCTTTGCGTCTTCTCGTCTTCCGGCGGAGTTCGTTTTGGCATTTTTCATCTTCGCCTTGTCAGTTCGTTTTTGCAACTTTCGCACGTCTTCATTGCATTGGTGCGCTGGCAGCGAATGTATCAACAGTATACCATTATTTTTACGTCAAGCCAAGTTCGGATTTAGCGGCGCACTTGCCCCTTTGTCAGCCTTTTGAGACTGCGCCTTATCGGCCACATCTCCTATCATGGCTTCCGTCCATTGCAGCGCTTCCGCTTCACGCGCCTCATCCTGCGCCATCTGCTCTTAGGCTGCCGTCAGGCCGACAGGCATTCGCCTTGCCATTCTTTGCGGCCAAGTCTCGCCATCTTGAATTCTCCACAGCCGCGCTTGCGTGAGCCGATGCGCCAACAGGTCGGCGTCATTGCGAAACTGCCAAAGACGATATATTCTTGGCATCTCCCTTTCCTTCCAAAGCCAATTCAATCAGGCGGTCGAGGAGTTGGCTGAAGGAGAGGCCGGCGGCCTCGGCGGCGCGGGGGAGCAGACTGGTGGGTGTCATGCCAGGGATGGTGTTGACTTCCAGCGTGTAAATGTCGCCGCCCGGCGTGACGATCATGTCGGTGCGGGACATCCCCCGGCAGCCTAGTGTCTGGTGACAAAGAACGGCAATGCGGCGGGCTTCTTCGGCGATGGCGGGCGCGAGGCGGGCGGGAACGATCTCGTCGGTGGCGCCGGCGGTGTATTTGGCCTGGTAGTCGTAGAAGCCGCTGACCGGGACGATCTCGACGATGGGCAGCACTTCGAGGGTGGCGTTGCCCAGGATGGGGACGGTGATCTCGGTGCCGCGAATGAACTGCTCGACGAGGGCGGTGTCGTCGTGCGCCCAGGCTGTTTGGAGGGCGGCGGGGAGTTCATCAGCGTCGGTCACGACGGTCATGCCGATGGTGGAACCTTGACGGCTGGGCTTGACGATCCAGGGCAGGGGCATGGCGTCGAAACGGACGGCGGACAGGTCGGCGTCTCGCTTGAGGGTGACGTCTTGGGGCATCCGCACGCCCGCCGACGTGAGGACGCGCTTGCACATGGCCTTGTCCATCGCCAGGGCACTCGCCAATACGCCGCTGCCGGTGTAGGGAATGCCGAGGACTTCCAGCATCCCCTGGACGGTGCCGTCCTCGCCGCCGGGGCCGTGCAGGGCGATCATCACCACGTCGGGGCGATGATCGGGAGCGGCCTGCGGGAGCTGCGGGAGAGTCGTGATGGCGGTTGCGCCGTCCGCCGAAGTCAAGGTGCTGAGGGAGTGCGTGAGGCCGCCGGGCGGCAGGAACTTCCGGCCGGAGGCCGTGTCCAAAGCGTAGACCTGATAGCGGGCAGGGTCGAGGGCGTTGAGAATCTGCCGCCCCGTCGAAAGCGAGACGTCGCGCTCGGCGCTGGTGCCGCCCATGAGGACGGCGACTCTGGTCCGGCCTGGTGTCATGCGCCCGCCCCCACCTTCTGCGCGGCGCGCGTCAGGAACGTTTCTCCAACTTGGCGGATGTCACCCGCGCCGAGCGTCAGGACAATATCGCCGGGCCGGACGAGTTCGGCAAGACGGGCCGGGAGGTGCGCCTTATCGGCGACGTAGGTGACGTGGGCTGCGCCGCGCCGGTCGGCGGTCAGGGCGGCGAGGCCCGCGCCGGTGACGCCGTCCAGGGGCTGTTCGCGGGCGAGGAAGATGTCGGTGAGGAGGACTTGGTCGGCGTCGCCGAACGCCTCGGCGAACTGTTCGCCGAAGTCGCGGGTGCGGCTGGGCAGGTGCGGCTGGAACACGGCGACCAGGCGGCAGTCGGGGCAGGCCTGCCGCGCCGCCGCGAGCGTGGCGCGTATCTCGGTCGGGTGGTGCGCGTAGTCGTCTATCACCTGCACGCCGTCGGGCGTCTCGCCGAGACGCTCGAAGCGCCGTCCGGTGCCGGTGAACGCCGCCAGTCCGTCAGCGATCTGCGCGAACGGGACTCCTAGTTCCAGGCCGACGGCGACGGCGGCCAGGGAATTGCTGACGTTGTGGACGCCGGGAACGCCCAGACGCACCGTTCCTAGCGTCTGCCCCCTCCAGACTGCCGTGTAGGAGGGAGTCGCGCTGTCCAGAACGCAGCCCTCGGCGCGCAGGTCAAAGCCGGTGCCCAGGCCGTAGGTGACGACGCGGGGAGTGTCGAGGCCGGACAGGAGCGCCTGAATGTTGGGGTCGCTGCCGGAGGCGATGACGACGTCGGAGACCTGGGAGACAAACCTGCGGAACGAGCGCAGGATGTTATCTAAATCGCCATAGTAGTCGAGATGGTCGGCCTCAATGTTGGTGATGACGGCGATGCGCGGGTCTAAATCGAGGAACGAGTCGTAAGCTTCGCAGGCTTCGGCCAGAAAGACATCGCTCGCGCCCAGGCGGGCGTTGCCGCCGAGCAGGGGCAGGTCGCCGCCGACCAGCACCGTCGGGTCCAGGCCGCCGGCGTTCAGCACCATCGCAGTCATGCCGGTGGTGGTCGTCTTGCCGTGCGTCCCCGTGATGGCGACGCTGCGGGAGTAGCGGGCCATCAGCCGCCCCAACATTTCGGCGCGAAAGATGACCTCAATACCATTTTCACGGGCCGCCTGGATTTCAGGGTTGTCTTTTTTCACGGCGGCGGAGGCGACGACCAGGGTGGCGCCGTTGAGGTTGGCGGCGCTGTGTCCGGCGACGGCGGGGATGTTCGACTCGCGCCGCAGCGACTCCAGAGTCGGCGACTCGCGCAGGTCGGAGCCGGTGACGTGGACGCCCTGGCGAGCCAGCACGCGGGCGATCCCGCTCATGCCCGCCCCGCCGATGCCGATAAAATGGATGGATTCGCTCAACGCTGACTGTCCTTCTCTACTTGTTTTGTCGTTCGTCACTGTCACTCCCAGGATTAAACCGTTTTCTGCCCACTATTGTACCATCAATCGTTGCTGATTGCCGGGGCCGAGTCGGGCGGGACGCGGGCCAGTTTCAGGAGCGCGTCGGCCAAATCACGGGCGGCGTGAGGGCGAGCCAGGGACAGGGCGGCCTGCCCCATTGTCTGCAGGCGGTCGCAGTCTTCGGTGAGTGAGCGCAGTTTGCCTAAAAGGCGCGCGCCATCCAGCTCCGCGCTGGGAAGCAAGCAGGCCGCGCCGATATCGGCGAGTCGCCGGGCGTTGCGGGTCTGCTCGTCGCCGCCGGTCGGGACGAGCGGGATAAACAGGGCGGGCTTGCCGAGCGCGCAGGCCTCGGCGACGGTCCCCGCGCCGCTGCGGCCGACAATCAGATCCGTCAGCGCGAACACGTCACCGATCTCGTCCTTGACGAACGGCGTCACGAAATAGCGGCGTTTCTGTTCTTCGGGCAGGCTTTTGGCGGCTTCGGCGAGTCGCGGGCCGTCCGACTGTCCGCACTGGTGAATAACGCGGCAGAAGGTCAAGAGTTCCGGCAGGGCGGACTCGACGGCACGGTTGATGCTCTGCGCGCCCTGCGCGCCGCCAGTGACGTAAAGCGTCGGCAGGAAGTCATCGGCGGTGCAGAAGCCGAAGCGGGCGGGGGCGCGCACGGGGTCGCCGCCAAAGATGACTTCGCGGACGGGGTTGCCGGTGACAAAGGTTTTGGCGCGCAGGCGCGGCGGCAGGTCTTGGGCGGCTTCGGGAAAGGTGAGGGCGATCTGGGTCGCGCAGCGGGCGGCGATGCGGTTCGCCAAACCGATCTGCACCGTCTGCTCATGGATGAGAATGGGGACGCGCCGCAGACGGGCGGCAATGACGGGCGGAACGGAAACGTAGCCGCCGGTGGCGAAAACCACGTCGGGTCGGAAGCGGCCCACTTCGCGCATGGCTTGGGCGATGCCGACGGGGACGCGGAAGGCGTCGGCAATGTTGCGGCGGGACAGCAGGGCCGTCCGGCGCAGTTTGCCGCTCTGAACGCCGACGAACGCCACGCCGATGTCCCCGGCGAGTGTTTTTTCCACGCCGCCCTCACTGCCCAGGTAGCAAAAGACGGGCCGCCACGACGCGGCCGCCGCCTGTTCGCGGAGACGCTGAATTACGGCGAGGGCGGGGCTGACGTGTCCGCCGGTCCCGCCGCCGGTGACGAGTATTCGGATGTCGCGAGGTTCGGTCATTTCTCCGTCAAGTGCGTGTGGGTGCGGCGCTTGGCGCGGTCCAAACGGACGGTGGTGGCGGGAACGGGCCGCTCCGGGCGCGGAATGTAGGTCTCCTTGTTCCAGCGACGGTTCCATTCGTCTTCGTTCGGGTCAGTATGATTCTTCGCGGCATCCGGGCCGTCGGGGTAGCGCGAAATGTTGAGCAGCAGGCCGATGCAGACCATCATCAGCAGCAGCGACGAACCGCCGTAAGAAATAAACGGCAGCGGAACGCCCGTATTGGGCAGCGACGCCGTGGCGACCGAGATGTTGAGCAGGGCTTGGACAGTAATCAGCGTGGTCAGGCCCGCCGCCAGCATCGTGCCGAAGGCGTTCTTGGTGCGGTACGAGATGGTGAAGCCGCGCCAGGCGATCAGCAGGAAGACGGCGACGAGAACGAGGGTTCCGATCAGGCCCCATTCTTCGGCGATGACGGGAAAGATAAAGTCCGTATCGCCTTCCGGCAGGAACAACTTTTCGCGGCCTTCGCCCAGGCCGAAGCCGGTCACGCCGCCGGAGCCGAGCGCGATCAAAGCGTGCCACACTTGATAGCCCGTGTGGTACTGGTCGGCTTTCGGGTCCAGAAACGCCGTCAGCCGGTGCAGGCGGTACGGCTTGGAGACGGCATAGGCCGCGCCGATCAGCACCGCGCCGCCGATCAAAGACGCCATGTGCTTGGCGCGCGCCCCGGCGAGACACAGCATGACTAGGCCGGTCGCCGTCAGCACGATGGCCGTCCCCATGTCCGGCTCTTTGGCGATCAATCCAGCCAGCACGGCGATCATCAGCAGGGGCGGCAGGACTCCGCTCTGGAAGTCGCGCATGGGCTTGACGCCGACGGCGGTGCGGCGGGCCAGGTACAGCACCAGGGCGACTTTCGCCAGTTCGGAAGGCTGAAAGTTGATCGCGCCGTGTCCGAGCCAGCGCCTCGCACCGGCGATGCTGATGCCGACATGGGGAACCAGCACGGCGACGAGCAGGATGAGGGCGATGGAGACAAAGCCCAGCGCCCCTTCCTTCCAGCGCCAGTACGGGACGCGCAGGGCCAGGAGCAGGAACCCGAAGCCAATAGCGGCCCACATCGCCTGACGCTTGACAAAGTGGAACGAGTCGCCGTGAAAGTGTTCGATGGAGAACGCATACGACGCATCATAGACCATGAAGATGCCGACGCAGATCAGCACCAGGGTCAGGTAGATGAGCAGCCGGTCCATCGGCTTCTTTTCCGGCAGCGGTTCGGCGTCCTTGCGGCGTTCTTTGCGGGGTCGTGTCGTGGTGGTTGTCGTCATAGCGCTCCTGCCAAATCCCGAACGGCGGTCTTGAATTGGTTTCCCCGGTCTTCAAAGTCCCGGAACATATCGAACGAGGCGCAGGCCGGGGCCAGCAGCACGGTGTCTCCCGGCGCGGCAAGCGCTTTGGCCCGCGCGACGGCGTCGGTCAGGCTCGCTGCCGTGTGGACTGACTCATAGCCAGCGGCGCGGGCGGCGGCTTCCAGGTCAGGCGCGGAGCGGCCTATCAGCACGAGCGCCCGGACATTATTGGCGACAATGGCGTTTGCAATGAGGGGCAATTCATCAGCCTTGCCCTTAAAGACGCCGCCCATGATGACCACTTTCGGCTCTGGCAGGGCCGCCAGCGACTTCTGGAACGCGCCGACGTTGGTACACATGGAGTTGTTGACGTATTTCACCCCGCCCCACGTTCCCACATATTCCAGCCGATGCACAACACCCGTAAATGTCGTCGCTACTTGACGAATGGGCTCCACACCGACGCCGAACGCCGTCGCCATTGCCGCCGCCGCCAGAATGTTTTCCACATTGTGTAGGCCGGGCAGTTTTATTTCTTCTACGCGGCAGAGTACGTTGTACCCTTGCGAATCTTGTGAACCATGCTCAATGCTGATCATTCCATTACGAGCATAAACCATATATTCATCGGACTCGTCAAAACCAAATTCCCAAACTGCCGCCTTGACCTCATCCCGATGTGGGTCTTGCAACGTTGTCGCATTCAGCACAGCGAAATCGTTAGCGCCCTGGTTCTCGAAAATGCGCCACTTGGCAGCGACGTATTCTTCCCAGGTCTGGCGGTCGCCGTGGTCGGGCGTGATGTTGAGCAAGGCGGCGACTTTCGGGCGGAACGTGTCAATCCACTCCAACTGAAAGGACGAAATCTCAGCGACAATGGCCGCGTTTTCGTCGGCCAAATAAGCCGCTTTAATCAAGGGCAGCGCAATCTCGCCCGCCGCGATGTTACCGCCAATATAGGTTTCAATGCCTGCGGCCCGGAGCATCTCGCCGAGCAGCACGGTCGTGGTCGTCTTGCCGTTCGTGCCGGTGATCGCCAAAATCGGCGCGCGGGCGACCCGGTACGCGGCCTCAATCTCGCTCCAAACGGGAACGCCGCGTCGGACGGCCTCTTGCAGCACGGGGGCGCTTTTGCGGACGCCAGGGCTGGTGATCAGCGCGTCCAGGCCGTCGTAGTCTACGGTCGCCGTGCCGATGCGCGGCTCAATGCCCAGTGCGCGGGCGGCGGCGATGGCCGGGGCGAGTTCGTCTGCCGGTTT
>CAZZVX010000154.1:0-11107 GCA_964657535.1 Armatimonadota bacterium
ATTCCCTATGCTGACACGCTTTTCCTGTGCGTTCCCTCAGTGTCTCATCGCCCTGGTGCTCGCGCTGTGGGGCTGCACGCTCGTGAACAACGTTGCCCGCGCGCAGGGCGTGGCCGTGCCTGCCCCGACGGGGGCCGCGAGCGATGCCGTGCCGGTGCTGTCCGAGGATTACCGGCTGAACCCGGCGGACCAGGTGGATGTGACGGTGGAAGGCCACGAGGAGTTCAACAAGTCGTTCGGCATTCCGCCCGACGGCAAGGTGACTTATTTTGGGCATACCGTCCCGGCGGCGGGCATGACGGTGGACAAACTGACGGCGGCGCTGACCAAGGCTCTGCACGGCCAGCTGTTGCACCCGGAATTGTCGGTCACGATACGCCAGACGCACCCGCGCCAGGTGGCGGTCATCGGCACGGCCCGTGCGCCGGGGATGGTTGATTATCGCCCCGGCATGAAGCTGCTGGACGCCATTGCGAGCAGCGGCGGGCCGACGCAGGCGCCGGAGATGACCGACGCTACACTAGTCACCAACAACGGCACGACGAACGAGCCTGTGGACCTGGTCAAACTGATGGCCGGGGCCGACCCGGCGCTGAACGTGCCGCTGCAGCCGGGCGACATTCTATCTCTGCAGGCGCGCAACCCGGCGACTTCGATGGTGCTGATCCGGGGCCAGGTCGCGCACGAGGGCCAGTACCCGGTCCGGCCCGAAGGGGCGACGCTGCTGGCGATGCTGACGCAGGCGGGCGGGGCGCTGCCGAGCGCGGCGATCACGCGGGTCCAGCTGACGCACGACGGCCAGACGCGCGTTCTGGACCTGCGCCCGACGCTGTTCGACACGACGGCCCCGGTCGGCCAGACGCCCGTCGCTGCGGGCGATACGGTCGCGGTGCCGCTCAACAACGCCAAATACATGGTGCTGGGCGAGGTCAACAGCCGCAACGTCTTCGGCCTGCCGGACGGCGAGCCGGTGACGGTGACGAAAGCCCTGGCGTTGGCGGGAGGCCCGACGCCCGACGCCGATATGAAGAACGTCCAGATCGTGCGCGCGGACGCGCAGGGCAAACTGACCTATCTCCCCGTGAACGTGGATGACATCCTGCGCAAAAAGAGCGGCGCGGACCCCACGCTCCGGGATGCCGACATCCTGTACTTCCCGAAGCGATCCCACAGCAACACGTCCGGCTCGATCCAGAACGGCCTCGGCACGATCTTCTCACTGGGGGCGCTGTCGAACCTGCTGCGCGGCTTATGACGGCCGTGACGGACGGTTTGACACAGGTCCGCGCGGAGGACGCCGGGCGGCTGGAACCGCTGGTACGCACGCCCGTCCTGCCGGGGACTCCGGTGCAGCCGGCGCTCCTGCCGACGCGGCGGGGGGCGTCGAGCGCGCTGCGCTGGGCCGGGTTCGCCGCCTGGTCTTTGGCCCGCCTGGCGACGCGCGGCTGTCCGAAAGACTTTTTCTATTTCTTCGGCGGCATCGGGGACGAAGTGCTGCTGACGGCGGTGTTCCGGGAGTGGGTCAGGCGCGGGCGGCCACCGGTGACGATGATGACGCGCTACCCGGCGCTGTTTCAGAACAACTCCGATGTGCGCGGCACGCTCGCGCCGGACATCAAACTGGCGATGCTGGCGAAACGCCTGCGGCGCGGCGCGGTTTCTCCGACTTACGCCCTGCCGTATGAGCCGGCGGAAGACCGGCACCCGGCGCCGCCGTATCCGATCATCGCCCGGATGTGCGAGAGCGTCGGCCTGACGGGGCAAGTGGCGCTTCGCCCTTACGTGCATTTGACGGAGTCGGAGAAGGCGGCGGGGCGGCTCACCCCGCGCCAGGTCGCCATCATGAGCGCGGGCAGCGCCGCCGAACACCCGATTGCCAACAAGCAGTGGTACCCGGAGCGGTTTCAGGCGCTGGTGGAGACGCTGCGCGGGCGCTTCGACTTCGTGCAGCTGGGGCTGCCGGGCGACCCGCCGCTGTCCGGGGCGCTGGACCTGCGGGGCAGGACGAGTCTGCGCGAGTCGGCGGCGGTGCTGAACCAGTCGCTGGCGTTCGTGGGCCAGATCGGGCTGCTGATGCACCTGGCGCGGGCGGTGGACTGCCGCTCGGTGATTGTGTACGGGGGCCGGGAACACCCGTACCAGTCCGGGTACGGGTGCAATGAGAATCTCTACACGCCGCTGCCCTGCTCGCCCTGCTGGAAGCTCAACTCCTGTGACTTCGACCGCGAGTGCATGAGGCGAATCACGCCGCAGATGGTCGGCGCGGCGTTGGAGCGGGCGGCGGCGCGGGCGGGTGAAATCCTCGAAACCGACACGTACACCATCAACGGCAAGCGGGACATCGCCGGAGCGGGTGGATAGCCCAATGCGCTCACGGACGCCGGCGGAGAAGATAAAACGCGCCCTGATGGCGGCGCGGGGCGCGTTTTTCCTGCTGACCGACTCGTTCGCGGGGCTGCTGCCGCGCGGAAAGGCGGCGGGGCGGGAACGGGTGCTGGTCGTCCGGCTGGACCGCATCGGCGATTTCCTGCTCTGGCTGGACGCGGCGCGGGCGCTCCGGGAACTGTACCCCGCCGACCGCTGCGAGCTGACGCTGCTCGCGCACCCGTCCTGGGCCGGCATGGCGGGCGGCCTCGGCCTGTTCGACCGGGTGTGGACGCTTGACCCGCGCACGTTTGTCTGGAACCTGGGGTATCGCTGGTCGCGCCTGACCGTGACGCGGCGGGCGGGGTTCAGCACGGTTGTCCAGGCGCGTCACTCGCGCGAACTGTTCGTGGAAGACGCCCTGACGCGGGCGAGCGGGGCGCCTGTCCGGGCGGCGTTCGACCGGCCCGACGGCCCGGAAACGCGGGTGCAGAAGGCGGTCAGCGACCGCTGGTACACGCGGCTGGTGGCGGCGCCGGCGGAGATGGAGTTGGAGCGGAACGCCGAGTTCGTGCGCGCGCTCGGCCTGCCAGAGTTCCGGGCGGGCGTCCCGGCGCTGGCGACGTCCCGCCCGCCCGTCGCGCTGCGGGAGACGCCCTACTTTGTGCTGTTCCCCGGCGCGACCTGGTCGGGCCGCCGGTGGCCGACGGAGCGGTTCGCGGCGCTCGCGGAGCGGCTGTCGCGCGAGACCGGCTGGCGCGGCGTGGTGTGCGGCGGGCCGGAAGACCGGGCATTGGGCGAGGCCGTCGCGCGTCTCGCCGGGACGCCGCTGGAGAATCTGGCCGGGGGAACGACGCTGGACGCGCTGGCGGGCGTGATCGCGGGCGCGGAACTGGTCGTCACCAACGAGACCAGCGGGGTCCACATGGCGGCGGCGGTCGGGACGCCGTCCGTCTGCGTCCTGGGCGGGGGACACTTCGGGCGGTTCGTGCCTTACCGGATCGAAACGCCGCTTCAGGGTCGCCCGCTGCCGCTGCCGGTGGTCGCGCCGATGCCCTGTTTCGGCTGCGACTGGCAGTGCATCTACCCGATCTCGGCGGGCGATCCGGCGCCGTGCATCGGCGGCATCGGCCTGGAAGCGGTTTGGACCGCCGTGCGGGACGTGATCGGTGCGGAAAAACTGGCGCAAAGGCGCGAACTCGGAGTATAATACCAACTATGGATAAAAACGCAAAGATCTTCGTCGCCGGGCATCGGGGCTTGGTGGGGTCGGCACTGGTGCGCGCCCTGACGGCCCACGGGTACGAGAACCTGCTCTGCCGGACGCGGACGGACCTGGACCTGCGCAACTCCGGGGCCGTCCGCGCCTTCTTCCAGGATGAGAAGCCGGACTACGTGTTCCTGGCGGCGGCCCGCGTCGGCGGCATCATGGCTAACAGCACCTACCCGGTCGAGTTTCTGCTGGAAAACCTCGAAGTGCAGAACAGCGTCATTCAGGCCGCGCACGAGAGCAGAGTCCAGAAACTGATGTTTCTAGGCAGCTCGTGCATCTACCCGAAGATGGCGCCCCAGCCGATTCATGAGGATTATCTCCTGTCAGGGCCGCTGGAGCCGACCAACGACGCTTACGCCATCGCCAAGATCGCCGGCATCAAGCTGTGCCAGGCCTACAGCGCCGAGTACGGCGACCGGTTCCTGTCGGTGATGCCGACCAATCTTTACGGGCCGAACGACAACTTCGACCTGCAAAGTTCGCACGTGCTGCCGGCGCTGCTGCGCAAGGTCCACACGGCCAAAGTGACCGGGACGCCTAGCGTGACGCTCTGGGGGACCGGCAAGCCGCGCCGCGAGTTCCTGCACGTAGACGACATGGCCGACGCCTGCGTTTATCTCATGAAGACCTACGACAGCCCGGAAATCGTCAACATCGGCACCGGGGAGGACGTGACGATCCGGCAGCTCGCCCAGACGATCCAGGAGATCGTCGGCTACAAAGGGACGCTAGCCTTCGACACCGCCAAGCCCGACGGGACGCCCCGGAAACTGCTGGACGTCTCGAAACTGCACGACCTGGGCTGGCGTCACCGGATTGACCTGAAGGAAGGCATCGCCCGCGTCTACGAAGACGTGGACAAGTCCGACTGGGCCTCCGAACCCGCCCGCTGAGGAAAATTACTATGCCCGGTACGTCACAGAAGACGGGGGAACTCGCCCCGCACGCCGACGATCAGCCGCTGGACCGAAACGGCTACCGCAGCTATGAGAGTCTGCCGCCGATGGGGCGGACGCCCCGAAAGCGCGCGGCTGTCTGGCCGCGCCTGGTCCTGCCCTTCGTCGTCGCGGCGGTGTGCGGGACGGGCGCGTTTGTGGTGTCCAATTTCTACATGACGAAGTGGTACACGACGGGCGAGTCGATCTGGTTCCCTGGGACCGGCAGTCAGGGGAACGGCATCCTGTCTTTGATCGGCGGCGCGTCAGCAGACTCCTCCGGCAGCGTCCCTATTCTGGGCGGCCTGTACAGTTCGCCGCAGTTCGGGTCCGGGACGAACACGGCGATCACGGCCCTCGACAGCGGCCGCTGCAAAGCGAAAGTCATGACGAAACTGGATCTGGCCCGGCGCTGGCATCTGCCGCCGGATCAGGCGGGGGATCGGTTCAACAAGAACGTCACCTACGGCATAGACAAGAACGGCCTGCTCACGGTCCAGGCCAACGACACCGACCCGCGCACGGCGCAGCAGATCGTCGTCGCCTACGTGCAGGCGATGCGCGAGGTGTCCACGGAACTGAGTATTTCGTTCGCGCACCGCAACCTGGTCGCCGTCCGGCAAAAATATGAGAGCGCCAACGCGCAATTGATGGAACAGGAAAGCGAGCTGGTGGCCCTGCAAAGACGGACGGCCAAAGCGCTGCCGCTGGGGAGCGCGTCGAACGGGGCGTATGTTGATCTGGTCAATGAGCGGACGGCGACACAGATTGACCTCAACACGACGCTGGCCGAGATCGCCGCGCAGCAGCAGAACGCGAAGAGCGCCTACAGCAGCGGCCTCAGTCTGCCGCTGAGCGTGCCGTTCGCCCAGGACACGATGGCGCGTCTGCGCAAGGCCGAGTCGGACTTCGCCCAGGTGAAAAGCGTCTACGGGCCGGACTACCCCGGTTATCGGGAGGCCCAAGATCGGCTGACGCAGGCCCAGGCGGACGCGAAATCTGAGATGCAGCGTCAGCTGTCGGCGACCCAGAAGGGCATCACGCCGGACTTGTCGGCTCTCTACGTGAAGCAGGCGAGCCTGCAGGCCAGACTAGATGCCTTGAACCAGGCGACGGCGGCGCGCGAGGCCGATGTCCTGTCGCTGCCGCAGGCGCAGATGCGGGAGGCGGACCTGGCTCGCGAGGTCGGCATCAACACGGACCTGGTCAAGACGCTGGCGCAGGGCGTGCAGCAGGCGGAACTGGCCGAACAGCGGGACGTGCCGACCTTCGAGGTCGTGGACGGCGCCGGCGTCCCCGGCCAGCCGTCGCTGCCGCGCGTCGGATTTACGACCGCGCTGGCCGCCGTCGCCGGTTTTCTCCTGACTCTGTCCTGGCTGGCGGCCAGCACGCTGCTGCGCCAGCCGGCGAGTATGGCGCAGATTCGCCGCTGGAGCGATGCGTATGGTCTCACGGACGGCGAGGAGGAGGAGCTTCTTGAGGGCCTCCCGGCGGCGGCCCTGTCCGACCATCGGGCGGCGCAGCTCCCGGCGTCGGACATTCCCGATGAGCGGGCGCGGCAGGAAGCGCCCGCGCGTCTGACGACAGAGGAACAGAACGGAAAGCGCCTGCCATGAGCGGCGCCTCCAGAGCGGTGGCTTTTCCCGGACCGGCGAGGCGCCGCGTTCGCCTCGCCGCCGGGGCCGTCGTCGGGCTGGCGGCGGCTGCAGCGCTGGGGTGCCTGATCGGTCAGCATCCGCTGCTGGCGCTGCTCGCCTGCGCGCCGGCGGTGGTCGTGCTGGCGATTCCGTTTGTGGACAGCCTGAGCGTGCTGACCTTCGCGCTGCTTCCGTATTTAATCCTCAACGTCCCATCCGGGGGGATGACGCTCAAAGTGCCGGAGGTGACGGCGTATCTGTTTACCGCCGCCGCCCTCGCCCGCGCCCTGCTGCGCCGCGAGCCGATCTCCCTGCCCCCGGCGACGCCGCAGGTGCTGATCTACCTGGCGGTCGTGGCGCTGTCCGGCGCGCTGGCCCCCCCGGTCCCGACGGGCATGGAAGTCCAACGCTTCACCGGCCTGCAGGGGGTGAGCCTGCGCCCCGCGTCCATGCTGTTCTGGCTGGCGTTGTCGTGGCTGGTGGTGGTCAGTCTTTACCACGTCGTCGGCACGAGCCGGGTCCTGTACCGCCGCTGCGTCCGCGCGCACATTCTTTCCGGGGCGGCGGCGTCCTTGATCGGGATCGTCGGCTACGCGCTGACGCTGCGCGGCAGCGACCTCGCCCTGCGCGCGGTTGGGAACGGCCACTCTTTCGTCTTCAATGGCGGCTCTTTTTACCGTCTGACCGGCGTCAGTTACGAGCCTTTGCTGTTCGCGTTTTATCTGGTCACGGTGATGCCGGTCGCGCTGGCCGTCGCCATTTACCGGACGGACTGGATGCCGCGCTGGCTGTCGCTGACGGCGTTTTTCCTGCAGGGTCTGGCCCTGCTGCTGACGTTCTCGGCGGGCGGCTGGGCCGCACTGGCGATGGGTCTGGCGCTGACGGCGTATCTGTTCCGCCCGGCGCGGCTGACATGGAGGCAGGCCGCGCCTTTCATCGCGGGGGCGCTGGCGCCGCTGGGACTGGTGATTGCTTTTTACGTGTTCAACCCGGTCATCAGCCGGACGATGAACAACGCCGTCGGCAAACTGACGAGCGGCGGCTACAAGATGCGCGATGACGAGAACCTGACGGGTCTGCGCATCTTTGAGAACCACTTCTGGCTCGGCGCGGGGCCGGGCATGACGCCGTTCCATTTTCTTTGGTACCATCCGGTCGCGTACACGGAAGATCAGGCCGTCAGCATCTTTGTCAACAATCTTTACATCAACACGCTTGCCGAGACGGGCATTGTCGGCCTGACGGCGCTGGCGGTCTGCGGCATCGTCGGCGCGTGCCTGCTGGGCCGGGTCGTCTTCCGCTGCGGCCCGAAGCGCGTCCCTGTGCTGACGGGGCTGGTGATCTCGCTGCTCGGCTGCGCCCTTCAGTATTGGGAGACGCAGAACCTGTTCCTCATTTATTTTCCTGCGTTGATCGGGCTGGCGACGGCCGGGGCGCGGCTGGGGGCTTCCGCCGAGGAGCCGTCCACGGCTGTCACGCGGAGGCTGCGATGACGGCAGAAACGCCGCGAATCACGGTCATCGTCGCCGTGTACAACGGCGCAAAGACGCTGCGCCGCTGCCTGGACAGCATCTTCGCGCAGACGTACCCAAATCGGGAAGTGATCATAATGGACGGCGGCTCGACCGATGGTACGGTGGGTCTGCTCCAAGAGTATGGCGCGCAGATCGCTTTTTGGGAGTCCGCGCCCGACCAGGGCATCTACCACGCCTGGAACAAGGCTTTAACACACGCGACCGGAGAATGGATCTGCTTTCTGGGCGCGGACGATTATTTCTGGGCCGACGACGTTCTGGCGCGGATGGCGGCGCGTCTGCCCGCGCCGTCCGAGGCGCGCGTCGTCTACGGGCAGGCCGCCGTCACGGCCAAGTCGGGCGACGTGCTGCGTTACGAGGGACAGCCCTGGGAACGCGCAAAGCGTCACCTGGCCTGGTCGCTCACCCTGCCCCACCCCGGCCTGCTGCACCACCGGAGTCTGTTCACCGATCTCGGCGCTTTCGACGAGTCTTTTCGGATCGCCGGCGACCATGAACTGCTGCTGCGCGAGCTGAAGACGCGCCCGGCGCTGTTCGTGCCGGACGTGGTCGTGGTCGGCTTCCAGCACGGCGGTCTGAGCAACTCTCCCAAAGCCATGTCCGCACTGCTGAAAGAAGTAGCCCGCGCCCGGCGCAAGCACGGCCTGCGCGGCACGCTGCCGGTCCCGTCCGTGCAGTGGAAGATGCTGCTCTGCGCGCTGGCGTTCCGCACCGTCGGCGACAGCGGGTTCCGGCGGCTGGCCGACGGCTGGCGGCGTCTGCGCGGGCGGCCCACGATCTGGCAGGAGGTTTCGCAGGAATGAAGTCCTGGGGCTGATGCCGGGGCGTTTCACCGCCCCGGCAAGGAAGCGTCCTGCGGACGAAGAAAAAGGGCGAGAAACAAAATCCTTCCTCGTCCGAAGGACGCCCTCTGAGGCGGGGCGTTTCACCGCCCCGACGACCGATTCATTGTTCAGTCATGCTGAAAATCCTTCATGTGACGACGGGGTTGGAGAACGGCGGGGCGGAGAACCTGCTGTATCGTCTCGTCAGCCGGATGGACCGGGGCCGGTTCGAGAACGCCGTCGTAAGCCTGACCGACGAAGGGCCGGAACTGGGCGCGAGGATTCGGGAGGCGGGCATCGCGCTCGACTGCCTCGGCTTCCGGCGCGGCGTCCCCGACCCCCGGCTGATCGGGCGGGTCGCCCGCCACATCAACCGAACACGGCCCGATGTGGTCCAGACGTGGCTGTACCATGCGGACATGGTCGGGGCGTTGGCGCAGCCTTTCGTGCGCGGTCGTGTCCCTCTGGTCTGGGGACTGCATAACACGCTCCTCGATGCGACAAAAAGCAAGGGGCAGACCGTGAGAGTGACGCGACTGAATGCCCGCCTTTCCCATCGGTTTCCAGAGCGCATCGTCTGCTGCTCGGACGCCGTGCGCGACGACCACGCGCAGATCGGCTACGCCGCCGAGAAACTGCACGTCATCCCCAATGGGATTGACGTGGACGAATTCGTTCCCGACGACGCGGCGCGGGCGGCGATTCGGGCGGAACTCGGCCTCACACCGGACACGCCGCTGGTCGGCCTGATCGCGCGTTTCGACCCGCAGAAAGACCACCCGACGTTTTTCCGGGCGGCGGGCCTGCTGCACCGGGCGCGGCCCGATGTCCACTTCGTCCTTTGCGGCTCCGGCGTTACATTCGGAGACAGCTTGCTTAAAGCGATGAGTGTGACAAACGGCGTCATTGATGTCACACACTTGCTGGGACTGCGGCGGGACACGGCGCGGGTGACGGCGGCGCTGGACGCGGCGACGTGCTGCTCGTCGTTCGGCGAGTCGTTCGCGCTCGTGCTGGGCGAGGCGATGGCCTGCGGGGTCCCGGTCGTCACGACCGACATGGCGGGGCCGGTCTCCGTGGTCGGCGACCTGGGCCGAGTCGTCCCCGTCGGGGACGCCGAGGCGCTGTCACGTTCTTGGCGGGAGATGCTGGAACTCGCGCCCGCCGCGCGCCGCTCCTGGGGGGAACAGGCGCGGCGGCGCATCGCCGAACACTTCTCGCTGTCCCGCATGGTGCAGGGCTACGAGAACCTCTACGCGGAACTCTGCCAGGCCGCGCCTGTCCCGGTCCGAGTGGGGATGCCATGCCGCTGAAAGTGCTCCATCTGATCACCCATTTCGCGGTGGGCGGGGCGACGGAGCCGACGATCACGACGTGCCAACACCTCGACAGGAGCCGCTTCGAGTCTCTCATCCTCAGCGGCCGGACCGATGCGGGCCAGGCGACCATGCTGCCGCAGGCCGAGGCGGCGGGCGTCCGGGTCGAGATGCTGCCCAGCCTGCGCCGACCGATTCGGCCCTGGGTGGACTATCAGGCGTACACGGACTTGGTGCGGCGTCTGCGCGCCGAGCGCTGGGACATCCTGCACACGCACGGCAGCAAGGCGGGGGTGATCGGGCGGCTGGCGGCGGCGAAGGCGGGCGTGCCGGTCATCATCCACAACGTCCACGGCTGGGGCCATCACGGGCATATGCGCCCGTGGATGCGTCAGGTCTACATCCGGGCCGAGCGCCGCGCCAGCCTCGTGACGGACCGTTTTTTGGTGGACGCGACCGCCAACCGCGACAAGGGCCTGGCCGACGGCATCGGGCGGCCCGACCAGTACGTGACGGTCTACAACGGCATTGACATCGCCCGCTTTCGGGACGTGCGCGTGGACCGCGTCGCCCTGCGCGAGTCGCTGGGCATTCCCGGCGGTGCGCCCGTTGTCGGCACGGTGGGGCGTCTTGCCCCGCAGAAGGCCCCGGACGACTTCGTCCGCATGGCCGCCGTCATCCACGAAAAACGGCCCGACGCCCACTTCGTGTTCGTCGGCGGCGGCCCGCTGGAAGCGCAGACGGCGGCACAGGTCGCTCAGGCGGGCCTGCAGTCCTGTGTCCACCTGCTCGGCTACCGCGATGACGTGCCGGAACTGTTGCGCGTTTTTGACGTGTTCGCGCTGACATCGCTCTGGGAGGGCCTGCCGCGCGTCTTCGCCCAGGCGATGTGCGCCGGCCTGCCTATCGTTGCCACGAACGTGGACGGGGCCGCCGAGGCGATTGAAGACGGCGAGAACGGGTTTCTGCTGCCGCCGGGCCGTCCGGCGGAGCAGGCCGCGCTGGTTCTGTCGCTGCTCAACGACCCGCCGCGCCGCGCCGCGATGGGCCGGTGCGGTTTGGACCGAGTCAGCCCTCAGTTCGACGAGCGCGCGATGGTGCGCCAGATCGAAAACATCTACTTGGAGTGTGCGGCGGCGAAAGGGTGTGCCGTTACGCCGATTTCACCCAGGGTTGAAATCCTGGGCTGACGCGGAGAAGACTGCCCGCCTGCGCGGGCGCAG
>CAZZVX010000155.1:0-7195 GCA_964657535.1 Armatimonadota bacterium
GAAAGGAGGAACACCATGATCTGGCTCTGGACGCAGTAATAGATCGTACTCGGCGCCATCTGCCGAATCACCCGCCAGATGGTCTGCCGGTCATCGGCGTTGGCCGGCGCTTTGAGGTCGGCCCCGTCGGCGGCCCAGCGGCGGAGCAGCAGGTACTGGACGCCGAACGAGAGCGAGCCGATCAGGACGCCGACCGCCGCATCCAGCAGCCGGACGAAGGCGGCCACGAAGACCACGCGGAACGCGCTCGCCACCAGGTCCAGTTTCTGGAGTTGACTGATGCGGGCGTGCAGCCTCGGCACGACCGTCAGCACGTCATTGGTGAGGCGAAAGTTGACGCCGAGCAGGACGCCCGCGACCAGCAGGCACGTATACAGGACGCCCGCGCCGTTCCGGTGCAGCATCCAAGCCAGAACCGGAAGGGCGGCGGATCCGCCGATCCAGGCGAGGCTCTTGCGGATGTGCAGGCCGGTCTGAATCAGTTCGCCGAACCGCCGCCGGTCCTGCCAGACCTTCCCGCCCGTCGCCGAAAGCGCGTTGCCGATGCCGACGTCGGCCAGCAGCAGCAGCGTCGCCTGCATCGTGTTGGCGAGCGTGTAGTAGGCGTATTCCCGCTGAGACAGCGTGCGGATCAGCAGCAGCCCGGTCACCAGGCCGAGCGCCTGCACGATGATCTGGATTGAGACGAATTTGGCGAGAAACTTGCTCCAGCGTCCGGCTTTTTCAAAGGCAGCGGACCGTCTCTGCCGCTGAGGCGGCGGCAAAGGCGGCGACAAAACCGCTTCGGTCTCGACCCGTATGATGGTGTCGCTCATAAACCTCGCTACAGGCCGAACAGCCGAGCGACGACGGCGATGGCGCTGACGGCGCCCACATCGTCCGTGAGGCCGCGGCTTCTGCCGCGACTCTGCACGCTGATGATGTCACCCGGCTGCAGGGGCATATCCGCCGTGTCGTTATCGCCCTTGCCGAAGTCGTTCAGGTTCAGGGCGATAGCCGTGCGCTTTTCAGCGCTGGTCTGCCGCAGGAGCACGACATTCTTCTTGTCGGCGTCCGACGTTAAACCGCCCGCCTGAGCGAGAGCCGTCGAAACCGTCAATTTTTCCCCGTCGGGAATGGGGTAAACGGCCGGACTCCTGACTTCGCCCAGCACGGCAATTTTTTCTTTGTTTTCGGGAACGAGCAGAGTGTCGCCGGGAAGAAGCTTGACGGCGCCGGCGGAATCGTTCAGGTTTGAGGACAGGTTGTGCAGGTTCACGGGCGTGGACTGACCGGCGTGAAGAATCTGCACCTGGGAGAGCGCGGCGGTCGCCGTCGCCCCGCCGGCCTGCGTCAGCAGGTTCAGGACGGAAGCGCCGGTCGTCATCACCGGGTACGCGCCGGGCTTGTTGACCTGACCGAGCACCTGGACCATATACTGTGACGGGTCGCGCTGCTGCAGGAGCAGAATGTCGCCGGGGGCGAGCGGCGCGTTCTGGTCGGTCGCGGCGCCGGACATGAGGGCAACCAGGTCAATGTTCCGGCTCTGCTGGCCGCCGTCGGTGACGAGCGTTGCCTGCGTCTGTTCGAGCGGGGCCATGAGACCGCCGCTCGCCGCGATGGCGTCCAGCACGCGCATTCCGGGGTGGAAGTCAAACTGGCCGGCGTTTTTGATGCCGCCCAGCACGCTGATCTTCGGCAGGTGGCTGGAGGTCACGATCACGCTGACGACCGGCTCGTTGCAGACCGTGCTGATCTTCTTCGTGATGTACTGCGCGACGGCTTCGGGCGTTTTGCCGACCGCAGGCACGCTGCCGGCAATCGGGTAGTCGAACGAGCCACTCGGCAGCACCTCGACCGTCCGGCGCAGGTCATCGTGTCCCTGCACCGTGATGTCCATCTGGTCGGAGACGGCGATCAGGTAAGACTGCGCGCCGCCCGCCATCCGGGCGGCGGACACGCCGTTCGGGCTGAAAGCGCCCTGGGCGCACGCGGGGTACGCGGCCAGCCCCAGCAGGGCCAGGCCCGCCGCGATCTGAGTGATGGTTTGCCGTTTTTGTTTCATTTTTCTACCGCCTCGGTCGTCAGCTCTTTCTTGTCGCTCTTCGCGTCGTCGCCGGACTCCAGCGACGGCGTGCTGCTGTACTGGTAGTAGTAGTAGCCGTAGCCCTGGCCGTCGGTGGCGCGCATCTTGTTGAACGCGATGCCGAGGACGTTGGCGCGCGCTTTGGTGAGCAGCGCCATGGCCTGGCGGGCCGGGCCTTTCTTGGTGTCGCCGTTCGCCACCACCAGCACGGTGCCGTCGAACTTGGAGGCCATGATGGCCGCGTCCGCCGCCACCAGCACGGGCGGGCTGTCAAAGATGACGATGTCGTGCATCTCCGCCATCTTGCTCGTCAGCACATCGAAGGCGTGCGAGTTGAGCAGTTCGGCGGGGTTCGGCGGCAGCGCGCCGGCGGACAGCGTCCGCAGGTTCGGGATGCTGGGGTTGGGCAGGATCGTGTCTTCCAGCTTCGCGCGTCCCAGGAGAACGTCGGTCAGGCCCGGACCGCTCGGCACTTCCAGCAGTTTGTGCATGGTCGGGCGGCGCAGGTCAGTGTCCACGAGCAGCACTTTTTTGCCGTCGAGCGCCATCGCGAAGGCCAGGTTGGCCGTGGTGGTCGTCTTGCCTTCGCCCGGCGCGGTCGAAGTGACCAGCAGCGTGCGGAGCGGGGTGTCAATGGCGGCGAACTGGATGTTCGTGCGCAGCAGGCGGTAGCTTTCCGCCGCCGGGTCCACGTGCCGCATCTGCGGCAGCAGTTTGGCGTCGGCGGAGGTCAGCGCCGGGACGTAGCCCAGGGACGGCAGGCCGATCACCCGGTTGGCGTCCTCGACGGTGTTGATGCGGTCGTCCAGGTACTCCTGGAGCAGCGCCATACAGATGCCCAGGAAGAGGCCGAAGAGCGCGCCCATCAGGATGTTGAGCGTCTTCTTCGGGCGCACCGGGATATTGGGGACGGTGGATGGTTCCAAGACCTGCGCCGACTTGTGCTGCGACGCCGCCCGCAGGTTCAGATCGGTCAGTTTGCTGGACAACATCGAAACTTCATTGAACGCATCATCATGATCGCGCTGCAATCGAGCCAGACTCACTTCCCAATTCGCGTACCGGCCGATCTGCACATTACCCAGATTGACCTGATGCTGCATCTGCGTGATCTGCGCCTTCAGAGCCGCCCGCTGGGTGAGCATATCACCGATCTTGTTGCGGATTTCCTGCTGACGGATGTTGGGGCTGACGGTCTTGGACACCGATAGGGTCGGTTCGGTCGCCAGGCGACGCTGCAGCTGCAATATCTGGGCGTCAATTGCCCGAACCTGTGGAGCGCTCGGCGTATACCCGCCCGGCTGAGTCAGCCCTTCGCGCTGCAGCTGAAGATCACCGATCTTTTGCTTCAACGAGTCGATATTCTTGTTGGTCGTCTGGACATCCGCCGTGAGCGCTGCCGGAACGGTATTGAGTTCTCCACGCAGAGCCGCGATCTGAGAATCCATGGCGCTGAGCTGCGCCTGCGACTGCTGCAAACCCAGGACGATTGTTGACAACTGCGCTGACTCCTGAGACCGGTCTGTAGCAAGGTCAGCAACATGATTCTTCAGCTTGAACAATTCGAGAAGCAGCTCAGTATTTTTAAGGATGCGTTGAGCATCCTTCTGCTGACTCTGCACGAAATTCATCGCGGCGGTCACGTCGTTCTGACTGCCGCTAGCGTCCTTGTAAATGTAATCGTGGAGAAGCCTATTAGCGGCAACAGCCGCGTTGGGTGCGCTGGTGGATTCGGTGGTGATTTCGATGACGTTGGTATCATTCACCTCCTTGACCGTGAAAGTCGCGCGGAGGGGCTTTGGAAGCGGTGGAGTTAAAATTGTAGTCCCGGTGACTGGGTCACTAGGCGCGAATCTTTGAGAATAGTCTAAGATATTTTGATCTTTCTTCCAGTCATCAGCGGATGGGGTTAGTTTCGGCGCGTTCGGCCGGGTTGGATCCTCGTACTCAGGGTAATGCAGCGCACGGAACTGAAGGGACGGTGATTGCAGTTCCTGGACCTGCGTACTCACGGACTGCGGCTGGCTCAACGCCAGAATTTCGGAGAACGGGTTCGATTCGTCCACCGTGTTGATCGTCGGCGAAGAGGACTCAACCAGCAGTTGCGAACTTGCCTGGTAAACGGGCTTCGTCAAGAACGTCCAGATCACCGTCACCACGGAAATGATGACGAAGGACTGCAGGACGATGGTCTGCCGCCGGCGGATGATGGCGAGAAAGTCCTGCAGCGAGATGCCGTCCATGCCGGCCTGCGGCGGAGGCGGGGCCTGCGGGCCGGCGCCGTTCTGGAGGGCCAGGGGCTGAGGATCGAAGTTGGTTGCTTCTGACTGTTGCATATCAATTGTTATCCTGAGACGAACCGTTCACGAGAAACTTCTTGGGTGATATGTCGCTCCCTTTTTCGCTCAACGGGCGAACTCCGCAGGTTTCTGCGGGCGCTCCGGGCTGAAAAGGGACTTCTTTGAGTGGGCTGAGACTGCCATACGGAGACTGCAAGCGGGCCTGGAACGAGTGAAGCCTCCGCCCCGTTTACCGTGCATAGATCATGCCACTCCTCTCCTGTTCGACCGCTGAGAATGGGCGCGGGTCCGGGGCGACTGCCCTGCGGAACTGACACGCCGTGCCGTCGGAACGCTTCCATTATAACACGGAATTTCGGAGAAATGCCATTTCGCCCGCCAAATCGTGTCGTCTATTTCTCTCCGGGGTGTCGGTCGTGGTCGCGCGTTTTGCGGGACAGCCCCGGAATCCGCCGACGGCGGCGAGTATTTTCCCGCTCTTGTGCGTTCAGCAGGAAAGCAGGAAAAACGCGGGCCGCCCGCCAATTAAAGGCGCTATGAGCCAAAACCAATCGTCGCCTGAGCCGGAAACCGGGGCCAGGCGTACCCATTCTCACCGCAGCCGCTCGTCCCGCCCGCCCGCGACGCCGCAGCCGCTGGACCTCGCGACTTTGGGGCGATGGATCGTCGCGCACCCCCTGGCGGTCGGTCTGCTGACGGCGCTGGCGCTCGCGGTGTTGTCCGAGATGCCCTGGCTGTCCCGCCCCGTCCGCGCGCACATCCTGCAAGGGCTGGTGGTCGCGTTCTTTGTCTTCCTGGCGTCGTTCGGCACCGCCCGCGAGGATTTGCGGCGGGCGGCCCTGCGCGGGCCTGCCCCCTGGCTGATCGCGCTGCTCGCCTGGTGCATCCTCAGCACGTTCAGCACGGCCCTCGCCGCGTACCGCGCGTTCGCGGTCGCGGAACTTCTGCGGCTGTTCTTCTGCGCCGGGGTCTTCTACGCCGCCGCCTACGCGCTGCGCCGGGACGAACTGCGCCTGGTCGTTTTCGGGGTGCTGACCCTGGGGGCCGCCGTCGCCCTGTACAGTCTTTACCAGGTCGGGTCGGGCGAACACGTCAAAGAAGTCAAGAGCATCTTCGGCAACCACGAGCAGTTCGGCTCGTTCATCGCGGTCCTGCTGGCGGTCGCCCTGGCGACGGCCCTGGACCAGACCGAAGACGCCAAGCGGCTGCTGGGGGCGCAGGCGCTCGCCGTCATTCTGGGGATCGCCCTGCTGCTGGCCCGGACGCGCTCCGCCTGGATCGGGGAAGCGGCCGGAATCGTGACGCTGGCGGCGCTCTTCCTCCGCTACCGGGACCGGGACGCCCGCCCCGGTCCGGGGAACCGCTCCCAGCGCTTCGGCGTGGTCATCCCCGCCGTCATCGTGTGCGTCGGCTTCGTCGTGCTGGTCTTCTCGACCCGGCTGGCGCCCCTGCTGGGCCAGCGGGCGGCGACATTCGCCCAGGGCATCCAGGACGCTTCCCTGTCCGAGCGGCTGCACCGCTGGCGCGCGGCCTGCCGCATGGCCTACGAGCGTCCGGTGACGGGCTGGGGGCTGGGGTCGTTCCCGGTCATTCAGGAGGGCTGGACGGGGACGGGCGACCCGCCCGCCCAGGTGGTGGCCCACGGAACGGGACACTCCAACCTGGCCCACAATTTCTGGGTGCAGTGGGCCGCCGAGACCGGCGGCGTCGGCCTGGCGCTTTATGTGGCGCTGGTCGTCGCCTTCCTGCTGTCTGCGGGGGGCCGATTGAAGGCGATGCCGCTGGGTTTCCGCCGGACCCTCCTGATCGGCTGCATGGCGGCGACCGTCGCCGCCTGCGGGGACATGGTCGGGGCGCCCTCCTACACGTTCCCCGGCGTGTCTTCGCTCACGTTCCTGTGGATGGGCCTGGGCATCGCCGCCGGCCGCGAGGACGGGGCGCGCGCCTCCGACGGGCAGGGGCCGGCGGCGCTGCCCGCCACGCCCGGCTACGTCTGGGCCGTGGCCGCCGTCGCCGGGCTGCTCGCGGCGTTGATCGTCCTCGGCGTCGGGTCCAAACAGACCAAGCCCGTGCGCGTGAGTCTCGCACCGCCGACGGCGGCGAAAATAATTCTCCAGCGCGCGGAAACGGGTTTCTTGACATACACTTTTTTGTGGTATAATACGCTACCTTGCTTCTTGGGCGCCGGTATAAGTGCCTGACCGGACGACGGAGCATGAGGACGATGACCGTCTTACTCAGAACGATGGAACGACCAGTGTACTTTTTTCGACGGAACCAGAGGAGAAGCGAATGACGATTTCCAAACGACTGACGCGCGCCGGGCTGGCCTTCACGGTCTTCGGCCTGTGCGCGTCCATGCTGCCAAACAGCGCCACCGCCATCACCGGAGCGGACGCCTGCGGCAGCACCGGCGGCGGCGGCGGCACCAGCAGCAACAACAACGGCGGCACCAGCGGCTTTGTGACGGACCAGGACGTCGCCGTGGGCGTGGTAGGCGCGGCGGTGATCGGGTATGAACTCTCGACGCTGCATCACAAGAGTTCGGGTACGGCCTCCAACCTGCCGTCCTCGGTCGAGCAGAAGCCGGCGACCCAGCCGGTGAGCGAGACGACGCAGCGCCAGCAGCTCCAGCAGCTCAAGGGCTTCGCCTACAACGGCCAGTGAGCCACACGCAAACGCAACGTCAAAGAGCAGTCGTGTTTCACGACTGCTCTTTTTTGCCCTTACCGCAGCCGGGCCTGAAGAAACACTGGGAAATGAAGTCCTCCGCTGTTGACAATCGGGGCGCGCGTCGTGTATAATACGCTACCCTGCTTCTTGGGCGCCG
>CAZZVX010000155.1:7295-11081 GCA_964657535.1 Armatimonadota bacterium
CTTCTTGGGCGCCGGCGGAAGTGCCTGCCGGACGACGGAGCATGAGGACGATGACAGTCTTGCACGGGCAGTCTTGCATGGACAGGTTCGGCACGGACAGTCTCGCACTGACGGTCTTGCAGAAACGGCAGACGCCCGCCCAAATGGGCAGACGCCCGCTCTGGAGCGACCACCTGTAACGATCCATGTCATCTTTCTGACGGAACCAGAGGAGAAGCGAATGACGATTTCCAAACGACTGACGCGCGCCGGGCTGGCCTTCACGGTCTTCGGCCTGTGCGCGTCCATGCTGCCAAACAGCGCCACCGCCATCACCGGAGCGGACGCCTGCGGCAGCACCGGCGGCGGCGGCGGCACCAGCAGCAACAACAACGGCGGCACCAGCGGCTTTGTGACGGACCAGGACGTCGCCGTGGGCGTGGTAGGCGCGGCGGTGATCGGGTATGAACTCTCGACGCTGCATCACAAGAGTTCGGGTACGGCCTCCAACCTGCCGTCCTCGGTCGAGCAGAAGCCGGCGACCCAGCCGGTGAGCGAGACGACGCAGCGCCAGCAGCTCCAGCAGCTCAAGGGCTTCGCCTACAACGGCCAGTGAGCCGGGGCGGGTCCGCCGTGGACCGAGCGTAGATCAAGGGCGGCCGTGTCCCACGGCCGCCCTTTTTCCGTGCGCGGCACCCCGCCGCCCCGCCGGGGGCCGTCACTGCGCCGGGAAGAATCGTCGCCCGCGCGCCGAAATCGCCCTGATCGTCTTGCTGAACCGTCTTGACAATCGGGGCGCGCGTCGTGTATAATACGCTACCCTGCTTCTTGGGCGCCGGCGGAAGTGCCTGCCGGACGACGGAGCATGAGGACGATGACGGTCTCGCACTGACAGTCCTGCACCTGACCTGTAACGACCAGTGTCATCTTTCTGACGGAACCAGAGGAGAAGCGAATGACGATTTCCAAACGACTGACGCGCGCCGGGCTGGCCTTCACGGTCTTCGGCCTGTGCGCGTCCATGCTGCCAAACAGCGCCACCGCCATCACCGGAGCGGACGCCTGCGGCACCAGCAACAGCGGCACCAGCGGCAGAGGCATCAAGAGCAGCGTTGTGGGTACCGACGTAGCGATTGCAATCGTCGTCGGCGGCGGCCTAGGATACTTGGCTGCCACCGCCACCCATGCCGGCAGCACGGACACTTCCTCCAACCTGCCTTCGACGGCGGTTCAGAAGCCGACGGCCCAGCCGGTGAGCGAGACGACGCAGCGCCGGCAGCTCCAGCAGCTCAAGGGCTTCGCCTACAACGGCCAGTAGAACCCGTGGGGATGCGCAACGCGCCCCCGCCATGTTCAGAAAAAGGGAGCCATACTTCATGGCTCCCTTTTTTGCCGTATAATACCTATATGCAATGCTACCGTCACCCCAAAGTCCAGACCGCCGTCTCGTGCGGCAAGTGTGACCGCCCCATCTGCCCCAAGTGCATGGTACCCGGCCCTGCCGGGATGCGCTGCCCGGACTGCGCCTCGCTGCGCAAGACGGCGCTGTACCAGATCGCCCCGGCCCGGCTGATACTGGCCGTGCTGGCGGGGCTGATCACGGGAATCATCGGGGCGTTCCTGATGAGCGGCGTCAGCTTTTTCGTTTTCTTCGTCGGGCCGCTCTACGGGGGCGTCGTCGCCGAAGCGGTCCTGCGCGCGGCAGGCCGCAAGCGCGGGCGCGTCCTGGAAGTGATCGGCGTGGGGAGCATCGTGCTAGGCGCGCTGCTGGCGCTGGCGCCGTTCCTGGCGGTCGCGCTGTTCGCCGGACACGGCGCCCCGGCGCAAGCGCCGGCGGCATCGGCGCCGGGACTGCCGGCGCCGATGCTGGGCGCGGAGATGACGGGCTTTGTCATCCCTTTGATCGGCTTCGCGCTCGCGGTTTCGACGTGCTACGCCCGGCTGAAGTACCTGTAGGAGTCACCACGCCCGCCAGGTCGCCCGTGAAGTCCGGCAGCGCGACGACCAGGCCGGACGCGCCGGCGGATGCCGCGACGGCCCCGCCCCCAGTCCCCGTTTTCGTGTCCCAGAACCGGACCGTGTACGATCCCGGCGCCAGTCCGGGCAGTGTGACCGTCGCCGATAGAGGGGACGCCGCGCCGCGATCCCGCGCATACGCCCAGAAGACCGCTTCATGGGCATTCCCTTTGGCGAGCGCCGCCACGGACGGGACGTAATCCGTCACGGTAATCTGTTTCACCGTGAACCAGTCCTGGCCCGTGTTGAAAAGGGCGACCGTGTGGGGGCCTGTCGGCACGTCCAGGGTCAAAGTGCGGGTCAGGTCCTGATCTTTGTCGGCGGCCGGAAAGTCCGCCTCCTGCGCGGCGTTCCCATCCAGTGCCAGTGTCGCGTGCGCCCCGGCGCGGGCAGCCGCCCCAAGTTGGACTTCGAATCGGCACGGCGCGGCGCAGGTCAGATGGAACGTGATCGGGCTTGGCGTCATCTCACGATGACTCCGGCCCTGGACAAACGACGAGACGCCGCTGAGGTCCGGCGTCTGGCCGTCCGGCGTCAGCGTCACGTCGCTCTCCGTCGTCTTGGCCCATCCGTCCGGCGGCGCGAACGACAGAGAAGCACGCGGGCCGGGCGACGCCACCTGGGGATGCAGGCGCGTCATCATGCCTGAACGCTCCGCGCCGAGCAGCCGCACGAAGCCCGCCGCCGAGGCGAATTGGGGCCACCAGTTGTTCTGCTCCACCTGGTCCCAGTACCAGAACTGGCCCGCGCCCGCCGTCGGGGCCATCAGGCTCGCCCACAGGCCGTCGTGCAGGAACGCCGCCGTCATCTGGGTCTTCGTGTCCTGCGGCCCCCACTCGCCATAAAAGACCGGCGCGGCGACGCCCGGCGCCGGCGTACTCGCGAACGTCGAGACGATGTCCGACGGGTAGGCGTGAATCTGGTCGTAATCCAGTCCGACCTGCGACAGCGGCTCCCCCGGCACGCTGTTGCTGGTCGTGAGCAAGTGCCGGTTCGTGTCCACGGACCGCAGATAGGCCGCCATCTCCTTGTGCCAGGCGACGACGTCCCCGAAATGCCCGCGCGTCTCGCCGATGTTCTGCACCTCGTTGAACAATTCGTAGGACAGCAGATGCGTCGAATACCCCCAGCGGGCGACGATGTAGCGGTACTTGGCGCGCGTCAGGCGGCGCGCGGTGGGGTCGGTGAAGAAGTCATCCGGGTGCGCCAGGAACCCGCCGTTGGCGACGTTGAACGGGTTGTCCCGCCAGTTCGGATCGGTCTGCTCCGTGTACTGCCCGTGGTGCTGAAGGACCATCTGGATATAGACGCCGTCTCTGGCGGCCTCGTCGAAGATGCCATCCCAGCGGCGGGCGGCGTCCAGCAGAAATTCGCCGCGCGGCGGGCTTTTCGCCCGGTCCGGCGACCATTCCAGCGCCTTGCCGTCCCAGAAAGTCATCCAGACGCGCGCCCAATTCATGTGGACTCTTCCCATCGCGGCAAAATAGGCGGGGTAATCGGGGCCGCTGCCGCCCGTCCAGGCGACGTTCATGCCCAGCGGATAATAGGTCTGTCCGCCGTCGAAGACGAACCGCTGCGCCGCCTGCGAGTCGCGGCGGACGAAGCCGGGGTCGTCCGACGGCGCGCAGCGGAACCGGGACGCCGTGAGGTCGGCGGGATGCGCGGCCCGGCCGTTGCGCGTGACCGACAGCGTGTACGGCCCGACCTGCGGCGGGGCGTAGCGCACGCGCCAGCGGTCGCCGTCCCAGAACGCCGGGACCACCACGGACACGTTCCTCGGCCCGGCGAACG
>CAZZVX010000156.1:0-11071 GCA_964657535.1 Armatimonadota bacterium
CGCGCAGGCGCTGGAAACGGCGGTCATCACCGACGCCGCCGTGACCGGGGAGGACGACGGTTCCGCACTCCTGTCCAAAGGCGGCGCGCGAGTCCGTCTCCTCCCCGGCCCGGACACTCTGCTCACGGGCGTCGAGTCCCACTCGTACTCCGGCCACGGCGGCCGGCCACAGACCATCACACGCCTGGTACTGACGCCGCGTGTCCTCGCTCCCACTATCACACTCCGCTATCTGCTCAGGCCCCAGTAGTCGTCGAATTCCGATAGTCGCGAAAAAAACAAATTTTCTGGTAATTATTCTGGGGAGAATCGTGCAATACCAGAGCGACTTATTGTATAATAAGCCAGGAATAATGCGACGAAGCGTTTTTCCGGTCCTGCAAGGCTTCCCCACTCCGCTCAAGCGACGAGCGGGATGAGACCCAATGTTCCGCGCCCTGCACGACCCTCTCTTGATTTCCAAGCCACTCATAGATTGACGTGTGTCAGTCCCAGCAGGGAAAGTTTTGTTTTTGGAAGGGAAAGCGATGGCAACACTCACGACAGGTACCCGGCGTATCAAGCACCGTCACCTGAGACATATCCCGCTGATCGGGGGCGTCCTGCTCATCGGAGCGACGGCGGCCCATGCCCAGACGTATGGGACGACCGTTGTTAACCCGTTCACCACCCAGGTGGCGCAGTTCTCGACGACCACGACGGCCGGTTCTCCGACATTCAACCGCCCTGCCGTCGCGCGCCCCGGAATCACGGTCCCGACGGGGGTCTCCGGGCTGGGGACTGCCGTCGCGTATTTCAAGACGGGCTTCACTCCTGGCCTGACCGGGACTTATACGGTGCAGACGTCCGGCGTGACCTACGGGGTGGACGCCACCAACCTCAGCGATTATCTGCAGTCCATTTATCAAGAAGCCTCGACCGTCACGCCCGCCGGCATCACGAACATCGTCCAGTCGTACAACCCGCCATCGGCGACCGGCGGCAGCTACAACGTCAGCCTGACGGGCAACACGAATTACACGTTTGTGGACCACGGCTACTACAACGCGGCCGACTATGCCGCCAATCCGGCGGACGGGCCGAGCTTCGGCAACGCCACCACGACGATCCTGTACAACAATCCCGGCAGCACCTCCACCGTCCCGGATGACAAGACCACCGGCCCGAACACCAGTTCCGCCTCGCAGGTCCTGACGGTCAACGACACGACGACCATCACGTCCTTTACCGGCATCACCATCGAGGGCTTACAGCAGGCCAGCATTGGGGACCTCACGGCCACACTGTCGCACAACGGCGTGACCGTGGACCTGTTCGATCACACGAACGCCTCCCCCGCGAACTACAACCAGGGGTCGCAGGCCTCGTTCGGCAGCGGCAACACCTACACGTTCGCGCTGAGCGGAATGGCCCTGTCCGCCCCGCCCGACTACACCGTCGCGCCGAGCGGCACCTACATGGCGAGCGGCAACGCCGCGACGGGTTTCGACGCGGCGAACGCCGGCAACACGCTGGCGAACTTTTTCGGCCAGAGTGTCGGCGGCGCGTGGACGCTTTCGCTCACGGACAATGAGGCGGGGAACGGCACGGGCGGGAACGGCTCTTTCACCGGGTTTTCGTTCGGCATCAACGGCGCCCCCACGATCCCGGCGCCCGAACCGTCCCAGTATGCGGCTTTCGCCATCGGGATTCTCGGCCTCGGCGGCCTGTCCCTGCGCGCCCGCCGCAGCCGCCAGGCGCTCAAGGCTTCTTAACAGACACGGATGAGTAATCAGGAGAACTTCGCATTGAATAGATACTCGAAATCACGACGGACGTGGTCCCAGGCACTGGCCGTGCTTCTGTTGAGCGGCGGCCTCAGCGCGCAGGCGTTCGCCGGGGGGACAGTCACCGGCGTCCCCCGGACGCTGCCCTCCAAGTCCGTCCCGCTGGCGGGCCATGTCCCCAGCCTCGTCGCCGAGTCCAAGCCGCTCGGCGCCTACACGACTTCCACGCGGCTTGCGTTCTCCATCGCCCTCCCGCTGCGCAACCAGGCGCTGCTGGACAGTCTGATGGCGCGCATCTACGACCCTGCCAGGATAAATTCGCCCAAGCACTTCATCACGCCGGCCAACTTCGCGTCGAACTTCGGCCCCACCCAGGCCAGCTACAACGCCGTCATCGCTTACCTGAAGTCTTACGGGATGACGATCACACAGACGCACCCTGAGCGGACGCTGATCGGCGTCTCCGGCACGGCCAGCCAGGTGAACGCCGCGTTCGGCGTCACCATTAACAAATACCAGGCCCCCGACGGGCGGGTGTTCCACGCGCCGGACCGGGACGTCTCGATCCCCGCGTCGCTCAGCAGCAGCATCATCGGCATCATCGGCCTGGACGACGCCACGGCGCCGCAGCCGCTCGCGGTCCCGCTGGCCGCGACGTCGAACATTACGGGCGACGTCCAGAACCCCGGCGAGCAGGGGACCGGCGTCCAGGGGGGCTTCTCGCCCAGCGACCTCAAGACCGCCTACGGCCTGAGCGGCCTGGACCCGACCATCAACGGGGCGGGGCAGACCATCGCGATGGTCGAATACGGCTCCGCCTTCACTCCGAAGGACATCCTTCAGTACGAGTACACGTACAACCTGCCCCGCGTCCCGCTGGCCGTGGTGCCGGTGGACGGCGGCGTGACGACGTTCGGCGGCGCCTCGACGGAGACCGTCCTCGACATAGATATGCAGATCGCCATGGCCCCCGGCGCCAGCCAGATCCTCGTCTACCAGGGGCCGAACACGAACGCCGCCACGGTGGACACGATCCAGCAAGTCGCGACCGACGACAAGGCGCAGCAGGTCAGCATCTCCTACGGGTTCGGCAAGGAGAGCCAGACACGGACCACGCCCAATCCGCTTCAGGTCGCGCTGAACACCGTTTTTACGCAGATGGCGGCACAGGGCCAGTCCGTGTACATCTCGTCGGGCGACAGCGGCTCTTCGGCCCTGCGGGCCGGCGACACCGTCGCCGCCGTGGACATCCTCGGTTCGGAACCGATGGTCTGCTGCGTGGGCGGCACCGCGCTCGTCGTGCAGCAGGCCGGCGTCAATGAGCAGTACGGCGCCGAGCAGACCTGGAACTACAATAACACGGCGGCGGGCGGCGCCGGCGGCGGCGGCTACAGCCGCCTGTGGTCCGTCCCGTCCTACCAGACGAACGCGGCGAACTACGCGGCGGCCATCACCGGCAGCCATGTGGCCGCGAGCCAGCGCAACATCCCGGACGTGTCCTGTGTCGCCAGCCCGGAGACCGGCGTCTCCATCTACACCAGTGTGGACCCAAGCACGTCCCCCGGCTTTGTCGTCGAAGGCGGCACCAGCGCCTCGGCCCCGCTCTGGGCGGGCTACACGGCCCTGGTCAACCAGAACCGCGCCCGCCACGGCCTCGGGACACTGGGGCTGCCGAACATGAGCCTGTACCCCCTCGCCTACACGTCGAGCGGCCTGACTGCCAACTACCCGTCCCTGTTCCACGACATCAATGACGGCAGCAGCAACAACACCGTCTCCGGCGGCACGAACTACGCGGCGGTGACCGGCTTCGACGACTCGACCGGCCTCGGCTCGTTCCAGGGCGCGAATTTACTGATCGCGCTGTCAGGCACGGCGTCTGTGATGACAAGCCCACCGACCGGCGGCGGCGTCGCGATGCGTCCTAAGAACGGTTCCTCAGCCCACCTCGCGGCGTTCGTACTGCCGCCGGCCTCCGGGCGGCGACCGCTCTTTTTCTGAAAAGAAAGATTGACCATGCACAAACATCTTATTCCCGCCGCCGTGCTGCTGGCCGCGCTCGCTTCGGCGGCGCAGGCGCAGACGATCATCTACAACAATACGACTTCTTTGAAGAGCGCGTTCGTCCAGGGCGGCGCGACGGACGCCACCCCGGTGACCAATCTGGTTGCCGATGACATCAATCCGGTCAAAGGCACCGCAGGACTGGGCGTGACGAAGTTCACGTTCACCGTCTACAACTCGGCTTCCGCCGCTGTGACCGCCGTCGCCCACGTGCGCTTCTATGCGGACAACGCGCCGGGCTTCACCGGCGGGCCGGGGACCTACCTGGGCGGCGTGGACTTCAACCCGTTTTCGTTCACCAACGGGCGCGTCACAGCGCTGTCCTCGGCGTTGCTGCCATCGGGCAGCAGCTATTTCACGATCCCGACGGACCAGTCGTTCTGGGCGGGCGTCACGTTCGATGGGAGCACGACCGCGAACCTGAACTCACTCGGCCAGGGGCTGTACAACCCGCCCACCGTCGGCGGCAGTGACGATATGTTTTTCGTGTCCGACTCTCCGGGCCTGTACGCCTCCAACAACCCCGCCGGGGGATCGGACTATTACTTCGGCGGGAACCCCGTCGCCAACTTCGGGTGGCAGTTCCAGGTCGCCTCGATTCCCGCGCCGGAGCCGTCGCAGTTCGCGGCGCTGGGCATCGGCATCCTGGGCCTCGGCGGCCTGATCCTGCGCCGACGCGCACGCACCACTGTCAGCAGCCCCGTGTGATGGTTTCTCCTTTGCCAATCAAGACAGCCCCCTGCACGCGCAGGGGGCCGTTTTTTGTTTGACACTGCATCAATTGTCTTTCATTAATGACAAAAAAACTAATACACCTAGCAAAAATTGCTCGACAACACGTATTTTACAAGCGCTCATAGTGTATAATTATATCGGAACGACGCACTGAAGCCTCCTCCTCGTCCTGCAAGGCTCTCTATCCCTCTCATCGTCCTGAGCAGAATGGATGCAGAGCAACGCAAACCGCACGACATTCTCCTGATTTCCGAATGACTTATCGCTAAACGGGCCTTAGCATCTATGGGATGTCAAGCGCCCCGGCTCGGCAATGACAGACGTTCTTCGCCTGTCGTACCGCCTGCGCATCAGCGCTGCCTCAAGCAGGCAGCCTTAGTGAGATGTGAGAAAAAGAGGATGACATGAAACGATGGCAACTCGTCAAGACTGGCCTGGCCCTGTCTCTGGTGTTAGGGGCGGTCCCTTTGGCCCACGCACAGAGTGGGACTGTCCTGCAGAACTTCACCGGGAACTTCTACGGCGGCGGCGACGGCACGACTACTCCAGCAGCCCCGACCTACAACGGTTACACGCCCACCACTTACGATGGCTTCATTCCGCCCGATACGATGGGTTCCGTCGGCTCCGGCAACTTCATTCAGATGATCAACGGCGGCTACTCGGTCTACGATAAAACGGGAACGCTGCTCAATGCGACCGGCACCACAGACAGCGACTTCTGGACGGCAGCAGGCATATCTTCGAGCGTCGCCTCTTCCATCTCCGACCCGCACATTTTGTTTGACCCCAACACCAACCGCTGGTTCGCGTCGGAAATCACCGTGCCTACCACCAACAACAATCAGTTTCTTGTCGCCGTCTCCAAAGACGCCAACCCGCTGGACGGTTTTACGGGCTACGCCTACAACGCCAACACGGGTACGGGCAAACAATTCGCCGATTTTGATATGCTCGGCATCAACTCGCAGGGCATTTTTGTCGGGGCGAACCTGTTTAATGCAGCAGGCACAGGCAGCGGCCAGGATGTTCTCACCGTCAGCAAATCCGGCCTGCTCGCCAATCCGGCCACCGCTCCGACTTCCTCGCTGATTTACAAGTTCAGTTCCGGCACCTACGGCTTCGGCGTGCGTCCCGTCGTTGACCAGGACAACGGCGGCACGGCTGCAAACGTCGCCGAACCCGCGCTCGGTGTCTCCAACACGGCCTACGGTCAGGCCTATTCAGATACCATCAACGGCACGGTGGGCGGCACCGAGACTGTCACGCACAACGCCACCGTCACTTTCACTTCAGCCACCGGCGGAGCATCCTCCGCCCAGCAGCCCGGCGGCGACAACACCATTGACACCGGCGACGACCGCTTCAGCGGCTATGTCGTCAAGCAGGGCGGCGTCATCTACGCCGTGAATACTCTGGCCGATCCGACCACCGGCTTTGCTGACATTCACATCACCGGCATCAACGCTACCACCAAAGCCAGCGTGATAGACCAAGTGATTACAGGCACGGGCAAAGGCACGGGCGGCACCAACCTGGACCTCTACTACCCGTCCATTGCGATCAACGCCACCGGCGGCGTTGTTATCGGCTACAGCGGTTCCGGCCCCTCCGATTACGCCAGCGGCTTCGCCATCACCGGGCAGCTCGCGGCAAGCGGCACGTCCATCGCCTTCGGCACACCGATTGAGACGGCGGTGGGACAGGGAACCTATGATGTCACCTTCGGCGGCGGCTCCAACCGCTGGGGCGACTACAGCAGCACCACCCTGGACCCCACCGACCCGACGAAGTTCTGGACGGTGCAGGAGTTCGCCATCGGCACGAACGAGTGGGGGACTCAGATCACGGAGATCGGCCTGGCCGCCGCCCCGGAGCCGTCGCAGTTCGCGGCGCTGGGCATCGGCCTGCTCGGCCTGGGCGGCCTGATCCTGCGCCGACGCGCGAAGGGCGGCGCGGCGGCCTGACGCTCGCGCTGGTGGAGACGAAACGCCTTCTACGACAATCAACAGCCTTCCGCACGACGGAAGGCTGTTTTGTTTTATTCGCCTACAAAACTAGCAAAAAGACTAGTAATAATTGTTTCCGTTCATTGTAACTTTCTGCACTTTGTGCTGTATAATAACGTTGGAACGATGCACTGACGCTTCCTCCGTGTCCTGCCAGGCTCTCGCACTCTTCTTTATCTTGAAGTGAAGTTCGACAAAGAGTATCGCACACAGCAAGACAACCCCTTAATTTCTGACAACTTATTGATGGACGTGCCTTGACCCCGCCTGGGTGTCAAGACTTCTGTCACGTCACCGGCGGTCGGCCAAAAAAATCCCGCCCCCGCCCCCCGCCCAGCGACTTCGCCCCAAGCAGACAAACATTCTGTTGCGGCGAACGCGCACTTGCTGTTTCTTTTAGAAAGGGAAACGATGGCAACACTCACAACCCGTCACCGGCGCGCAACGCGCCGTGACACGCTCCAGATCCCGCTCATGGCAGGCTGCCTTCTGCTCGGCGCCGGCGCAGCCCATGCCCAGAGCTACAACACGACGATTGTCGCGCCCACGCAAACACTTGTGGATTCGTTTTCAACGACGACCACAACGACGGGAACGACCTCAACGACCACACCAACCTATAATCGCGCTGCCATTGCACAAGGACTGAACACGTACAGCACCAGCAACCCGGCGGCTTCGTCAGGCATTGGTTCAGCCGTCACCTATGCAACGTCCCCCACTTTCATTCCCACCGCACCTGGGACCGGAACGTACACGGTCAGTACGTCGGCCACCGGATTTGATGCCGGCAATTACATCCAGTACATTTACCAACCCGCGCTCGTGCCGACCACGCCCACAACCGCGCTGCAAGGCGTCAAATACGGCTACGCTCCTGAGAATGCCACGAACAGCGGCACCTACAATGTCAGTTTGACAGGAGCAACGCCGTATCAGTTCGTGGACGCCGGCTACTACTCCGTCAACGCGACTTATCCCCAGGTGCCTGGTAACGGTTACTACAGCGAAGGCACGGCCACCACGAATGTCTATTACGACAATCTCGGCAGCCAGACCAACATCCCTGACCCCACGGGGACAGTTGTGGGAACCGGCAGCAGCGCGACGGAGACATTCACTCCCACCACGGTCTCGCAGACGCTGACCGTCACCGACCTTTCCACTATTGCGTCGTTCAACTCCATCACGATTGACGGCCTGAGCCATTCCGCGATTGGCGACCTGCTTTGCACGCTGTCGCACAACGGAACGACGGTGGATTTGTTCGACCACACGGGTGCCAGCACCGCCAACTACGGCGCGGGGTCGGCAGCAGCCTTTGACGGCAACAACTACACATTCGCGCTCACGGGCGCAGACCTGTCTGCCGTCCCCGACTTCACCAGCGCCCCCGACGGCACGACCTACATGGCCTCCGGGAATGCGACGAACGGCTATGACACGACCAACACGGCCAACACGCTGAACGCCTTCGCCGGCCAAAGCGCAGCAGGCGCCTGGACGCTCTCCTTCACGGATGAGCAGCCTGACGACACCGGTTCGTTCCTGGGCTTCGGCTTCAACATCACCGCCGCGCCGGAGCCGTCGCAGTACGCCTCCTTCACCATCGGCCTGCTGGGCTTGGCGGGGCTGGGCCTGCGCGCCCGCCGCCGCCGCTCTGCGGCTTGACAGCGCGCTCAGTCAAGACCGTTTTTGCACTCAAGAGGAGATTGAACTTTGTCACTTACTCATAAACCGTCCTCGCGCCGATGGGCGGCGCAGGCGGCTTCTTTGACCGCCTTCGGCTTCTTTGCGGCGGCCCTGGCCGCGCCCGCCTCGGCGGCCGGCCTTGTCCAGATCAGCGGACACGTCCCAGATCTGGTCAAGCAATCCACCGCGCTTGGGACTCTGCCCGCCGATGAGGCGATGAGCGTTTCCCTCACTTTGCCGCTGCGTAACACCGCCGCCCTGTATGACCTGCTCAAAGGGTTGAACGATCCGTATGATGCGCGCTACAACCATTACCTGACGCCGACGCAATTTGCGGCGCAGTTCGGCCCCACGCAGGCCCAGTACAACGCCGTCATCGCTTACGCCCAGTCCAAAGGGTTGACCATTGCCCAGACTTACCCGGCGCGCACGTACCTGACGCTGACCGGCACGGCAGGCCAAGTGGACGATGCCTTTGGCGTCACGCTCAAGCAGTTCAAGTCACCCGAAGGGCGCGTGTTTCATGCCCCCGACACGGAAGTCAAGGTGCCGTCCGCCGTTTCCGGCTTGATCGCCGGCGTTCTTGGGCTGGACGATGCCAACCCGCCCCGGCCCCTGTCGCATACCATCCGCCGCCTGTCGGATGCCCAGGTCAAAGAAATGATGCCGGACGCGGCGACTCCCCGTGTGCAGAACCCCGGCGAGCAGGGAACCGGCCCTGGCGGCGGCTTCGGCCCGTCCGACCTGCGCACGGCCTATGGCCTGAACGGCACCAGCCTGAACGGGGCCGGACAAACTATCGCCATGGTGGAGTACGGCACCAAATACAACGTCAAAGACGCGCTCAAGTACGAAAACCAGTTCGGCCTGCCGCGCGTCCCCCTGGCCGTTGTCAACGTGGCTGCGGACCCCGCGCCCACCGTTTATACCGGCGCGTCCGTGGAAACCGACCTGGACGTGGATATGCAGATCGCTATGGCGCCCGGAGCCAAGCAAATCCTGGTCTACCTGCAAGGCAGCACCGGCTCCAGCTTGGACGCCATCAACCAAGTCTACAGCGACGGCAAAGCCAAGCAGCTTTCCATCTCCTACGGCTTCGGCGCTGAAAACCGCACGGCCACCACTCCGAATGCCAATCAAGTTGCGCTGCAGGCGGCGTATTTGCAGCTGGCAACGGCGGGCGTTTCCGTCTACGTTTCCTCCGGCGACGGCGGTTCGGCTCCGGGCGGCACCCGTGTCTACATTGACATCAGCTCGGATGAACCGTCAGTCTGCTGCGTTGGCGGCACGGCCCTGACCGTGCAAAGCCCCGGCGTCAACGAAGCCTATAAGGCCGAATCGACCTGGAACTATGACGGTACTGCGGCAGACGGCGCGGGCGGCGGCGGCGTTTCCAAGCAGTGGACGATTGCGACCAACGGCACCTATGCCGGAGCCACTTACCAGGCCAACGCCGCGAAATTCGCCGCGGCCGTCACCGGCAGCAACGTTTCCGCGACCATGCGCAACGTCCCGGACATCTCCTGCGATGCCAGCCCGGAGACGGGCGTCGCCATCTACGCCAGCACCGACCCCGGCTATGCGCCCGGCTGGATCGTGGAAGGCGGCACCAGCGAGTCGGCCCCTCTCTGGGCCGGTTTCACCGCCCTGATCAACCAGAACCGCGTGTCTTACAACTTGGGGACGCTCGGCCTGCCCAACAACAGCCTGTACCCGCTGGCCTACAACTCCACAGGGCTGATCACCGGCGCCAATGCCGGAAGCGCCACGCCGTATGAGCTGCTTTACCATGACGTCAACGACGGCAGCAGCAACAGTACGCTCAGCACCGGCACCGTCTACAAGGCCGTCACCGGCTTTGACGCTTCCACCGGTCTCGGCACCATGCAGGGCGTGAACCTGATCGCCGCCCTGTCCGGCCCGACACCGACGGCCACTCCCGTCGGACACGGCGGCGGCTAGGCAGCCGCCCTTTCTCACGGGAACGGCCTCCCGCGGAATGCGTGAGGCCGTTCCCTGGCAGCGATGCACTCACACTCAGGATGCCGTAGCACAACACTCGAAAGGACAGTATCCGAAAATGTCACGCAACTCTCTCCTCGCGGCAGGCTCACTCGCCCTGCTGCTCGGCGGTGCGATTGGCGCACACGCACAGTCCCCCCTTTTCAGCACGGCGTCAGGGGTTACTTCGATCACCTCTTCGGCGCAGCCTCACCCGGACTTGGTGACTCCCTTAGACACGTTCACCTTTGACATCGCCGGGTTCAACTCCACCAGTGGAGTGGGCTACATCCTTGGCAATGACCAGTCAGCGACGTTCGGCACGACCCAGACGTTCACGGGCGCCGGATATAACGGTCAAGACATCACTATCGCGTCAAGCGAAGCCGTCGGCGTGACGACAACCACGGACACGTTCACCGTCAGTACGCCGACCAACTTTATCACGACGACTACAGTCAACGGCACGAAGATCACGGCGCTGCAGTTTGACATCGGCGATGCCAACTCCGGCGTGACTTTCGGCGGGGTCGCCGATCCCGTGAACCTCGCAATTCCCATCACTTCAGACACGTCCACGGGGAACATCCTCTACAACGGGAACACCAGCTTCACGCTGACGCCCGCGACCACTCTCGCGGCGGATGGCTCGTCGTATTCGGCGGTCGAGGGCGTGAATACTGGGACGACGGCAATCTCCGGGCTTGGGGTCCACAGTTTCACGTACAGCATCACGTATGCGACCGTTCCCGCGCCGGAGCCGTCCCAATTCGCCGCGCTTGGCATCGGCCTGCTCGGCCTCGG
>CAZZVX010000157.1:0-11059 GCA_964657535.1 Armatimonadota bacterium
CATCCATCACTCCCGCCGACTCCATCGGCGTCGTGTAAAAGTCGCTCTTCAGACGGACGCGGAAATACAGCAGCGGCAGGATGCCCACGGCCAGTGTCCCCAGGCTGAGCCAGACGGTCTTTTTGTCCAGCTGCAGGATGTTGTAGTAGCCGACGAAGATCAAGAACACGGCGGAGAGCAGCGGCCAGACCACGCGCATGAACGCCGCGCCCGCGCCCGCCCGGACCGCCTGCCGGTAGTACCAGGCGCAGGCCAGCCCGGCCAGGCTGTAATAAAAGACCACTTGGAGGCCGATGGCGCTAATCAGGCTGGTCATCAGCGCCCCGATGCCATGATCCGGGTCGCGGCTGGCGAAGACGAACAGGACCAGTCCGGTGAGCAGCACCCACATGGTCGCCGCCCAGGGGACCAGGTAGCGCGGGTGAAGCGCGCCCAGGCCGGGGCCGACCAGACGGTCGCGGCCCATGGCGAACAGGGAACGGCTGCCTTGCAGGATGGTCGTTTCCAGCGTCGCCACCGAACTCATCACGGTCGCCAGGAGCGCGATGCTGCCCCAGGGTTTCGGGAAGATCATGTCGCCGATGTAGGGAAGCAGGTTCGCGCCGTTGTCCTGCATGGCTTTGTCGGGGACGCCCATCTGGAACACGACCTGACAGAGCAGGAAGACGGCGAGGATGCCCACCATGCCGTAGACGCCGCTCACCCCCGGCGCTTTCTCAGGGTTTTCCGTCTCCTCGGCCAGATTCGACGAAACATCCCAGCCGTAAAAGTAGAACACGGCGAGCAGCATCCCGGCCATGAACGTCTTGAAGTCGCCGAACGCCGACGGCGAGAACCAGTGCCACGAGAACGGGTGGACCGGGTGCGCGCCGAACTTGACCAGCGCGCCGAGGGCGATGACGATCAATCCGACCACTTCAATGCCGGTCATGAACTTCTGGAAGCGCGCCGTGATGCTGATGCCGAACAGCAGCGGCAGGCCGACGACCAGGTACCAGACCGACCCAACCAAAGTGTCCGCGAGGATGTTGGTTTCCAGGCGCGGCGCCAGCACGTGCAGCGTCAGCGCGCCCAGCGGCAGCGAACACGCGACCATGAAGATCAGGTTCGAGACCAGCAACGCCCAGCCGGACATGAAGCCCAGCCAGGGGTTCAGCGCGTGGCCGACCCAGGTGTAGTTCGCGCCGGAGTCGGGCCGCCAGCGGTTCAGGTATAGATAGGCGAAGGTCACCCCGAACATGGGGATCGCGCCGTACAGCAGCGCCGCCGGGCCGCCCAGTCCGACGGCGGCGATCAGCGCGGCGGTGGTGACATTGAGCGAGTAGGCCGGCGCGGTCCCGGCGACCGCCATCGTGACCGCGTCCACCAATCCCAGCGCGTTATGTCTGAGTGTCCTTGCCATAAGCTGCAGTGATCCTCCGCTCCCGGCGTCGTTGTCAATGCGCCCCGTTTGCGCCATTGTGGCCGTTCGCATTCGCGCCCAGGCCGTCCGCGTGGCAGCACTTCGACTCGGTCGGCGGCACGTCGAGGGCCGGGTTGCGGTCGAAGAATCCGACGGGCTTGAGCATGAAGCCCGTGTAGCCGACCGGCATCACGGGCCAGTCTTCGGGGCGCGGGATGTGGTTGTGGGTCAGCGTGTACCAGACGACCACATCGGTATCTTCAATGGAGCGGTCGTTTTTCGTATAGGCAGGCAGGCCGGTATCGGTCGGGCTCTGGTTGGGGTACTTGCCGGTGGCGTACAGTTCGTCCGGGTCGTAGGGCGTCACCCACAAGTGCTTGCTCATATAGCCGGCACGTTTGCTGACAAAGGCGCTGGGATGCTGGAACGCCGCCGTGTTGTCGCCGGGCATGAGTTTGTACGCCGTCGGCTGGCCGAGACCATTCGTGGCATGGGGATTGACGACCTTCCAGTAGCGCCCGCGCAGGGGGTCAATCATCTGCTGCGCTTCGTGTTCCGTTTTGAGCAGCGTGCTTTGGGCGAAGTAGCCGTTGCCCGCTGGGTTGTCCGGCCCTTCGGGCTCCATCTCGCAGTGGACTTCGTAGACGGAATTCTTAGGGCCGTCCACGCTCATGTCCATGCGGACGTTGAACGAGTGTTCGTGGTTCGGTGCGTACAGGCCCGGCGCGACCATTGTGCCGTATTTGCGGGTTTCGCCGGGCGCAAGCGCGGCGGTGTTCATGATCCCTGTCAGCTTGATCTCGTACTGGATGGTGCCGTCTTGATAGAAGTACCAGAAGAAGCCATACTCATAATTGCCGACGGTGGCGATGAACGAAACGACTAAACGGCGCGAGCGGCGGACTTCCGTGTGGTTGGTGCGCCAGTCCACGTGCTTCCAGAGGATGCCGAAGTCTTCCTCGTGCATGCAGACGGCGTTGGGCATTTTCAGCACGTCGCCTTTGCTGCCGGCCATGTAGGCGTCAAAGTATTTGATCTCGCCCAGGCAGTCGCAGCCGAGTTCCAGCGCGTTCGCCAGCATCCCGATGCCATACTCGCCGCAGTCGAAGGCATTCTTGTGGTAATGGTTGTAGCCGGGGTCGCCGTAGGGAACCACCATGTCGCAGAGCGCGGCCCGGTAGAGGATGGGTCGGACGCGGCCCTGGTCCTCGTAGCCGACGGTGTAGAGGACGAGTCCCTCGCGGGGGGTGAAGCCGATCCGGAACGACCACTTCTGCCACTTGACTGCGTGGCCGTCCACGGCGAAGCTCGGCCCGCCGGGCTGGGCGACCTCGAAGGGCTTCAGGTCGGCGCGGAACGCGCCCGTCGGGCTGAACTCGGAGACGTACTCGCGGGCGTAGTTGCCCGGCTGCGGGGGGAGCGGCACCACGCCGGTGTCAATGACCTCGACGACATCCTGCGTGTTCAGGTCGAAGATGACGGCGACGCCTTCAATGGGATGGGCGTAGCCGTTGTCGCCCGGCGCGGTGCGCGCCCAGGCCATCGCGCGCAGAACGCGGCGGCTTTCGTAGTGTCTGCCCTCGTCGCCGTACCAGCCGGCGGACCAGGGATCCACCATGACCAGGCTCATGTCCGTGACGCCGCGCCGGGCGAGCGCCGTCTGAAACCGTGGGTCGGTCTTGACGGCGTCCTCGCACTCAAAAAACTCGTCGAGCATCACCGACGGCTGGACGCCGGGGACGTACTCCCAGCGCGTCACGGCGTCGGCGGTCAGGGACACGACGGCTTCATACACATGGCCGTCGGCATTGTCCAAGACTTGGACGGCGGCCTCGCGCGGCACGTCCGCGCCCGGCGTCCAGCCGTTAACCAGGTCTTTCGCCGGTTCCTGCAGAGTGACGAGGACGATACGCGCTTTCGGGCCGAGCCGCCCGGACGCGCGCAGGACGGCGACGGCGGCGGCGATCTCCTCGCCGTTCAGCGGCTCCAGTGGATGCGATGAAAAGGATGCAGGCGGAAGCGCCGACGGGGCGCGTTCCAGGGTCGCAGTTGTCACGGCTCATTCTCCTCGCGTCGCGCCGTCTCCGACGGCAGGACAGGCGACATCCGGCCGAGCGCAGACGATGCGCCGCCGATACAAAACAAGGAAGAAGGCGACAATGCCGAAGAAGAGAGAGCAAGAAGGGCTGCAGTGCGCACGGCTAAGCGGCAAGCTGCTTCTGCTGTCGCGTCAGCCGCTCCTCAGTGGCACGGATTATACCCCCTGTGGTAGCGTTTGTCAATTCGGCGGTGTGTGCTGTTTAAAACCCGTAGGATTGACAAGTAAATGTTCTGTCAGGTATCAAAGAGTATCTTCTCGTATCGTTTCTGGGGTGCTGTGATGGAATTATGAGTGTTCTTCTGAGTTGTCAGTCGCTGACGAAATCGTTTCATGCCCGTCCGCTTTTTCACGACATTTCGCTGGGCGTCTCCGATGAGGAACGACTGGGGCTGATCGGGCCAAACGGGGCGGGCAAGTCCACGCTGCTGAAGCTGTTTGCGGGCCTGGAGACGCCCGACGCGGGGGCGCTTTCCGTCCGGCGGAACCTGCGCCTGGGGTACGTCCCGCAGGTGGAGGCTTTTGCCGTCGGGGACACGGTAGACAGCGTTCTGACGGACGCGCTTCGGGGGACGAATCTGGACGAAGCAGAGATGACCGCGCAGGTCGGGGCGATGCTGGGGCGGATGGAGTTCGCGCAGCCGAATCAGGAGGCGCAGACGCTTTCGGGGGGGTGGCGGAAACGGCTGGCCCTGGCGCGCGCCCTGATCCGCGAGCCGGACCTGCTGCTGCTCGATGAGCCGACCAACCATCTGGACCTGGAAGGCGTGCTTTGGCTGGAACAGCTGTTAAAAGACGCGCCGTTTGCGTTTGTCGTGATCAGCCACGACCGGGCATTTCTCGAGAACGTCACCAACCGCACCGTGGAACTCAACCCCGTCTATGCGGACGGGTATCTGAGCGTGAACGGGCCTTACAGCGAGTTTCTGGTCAAGCGCGGGGAGTATCTCGACGCGCAGGCGCACCAGGAAGACGCCCTCGCGGGCCGCGTCAAGCGGGAGATCGAGTGGCTGCGCCGGGGCGCGCAGGCGCGTTCCACCAAAGCGCAGGCCCGGATTGACCAGGCGGGGCGACTGATCCAGAACCTCGCGGACGTGAAGGCGCGCAACGCCGAAGGCGGGCGCGTCGGCGTCGAGTGGAGCGCGTCGGGGCGCAAGACGCGGGATCTGCTGGTCGCGCAGGGGGTGGCAAAGGGCATGGGCGGCCGGACGCTGTTTTCCGGCCTGGATTTGACGCTGTCCCCGAAACAGAAACTGGGGCTGATCGGGCCGAACGGCAGCGGCAAATCCACGCTGCTGCGGCTGCTGACCGGCGAACTGGAGCCGGACGCGGGGACGATCCGGCGGGCCGACGGCCTGCGCGTCGTGCTGTTCGAGCAGAGCCGGGCATCGCTGGACAAGTCGCGAACCCTGCGCCGGGCGCTCGCGCCAGAGAGCGACACCGTGACGTTTGGGAGCAGCGTCATGCACGTCTCGGCCTGGGCCAAGCGGTTCGGCTTTCGCCCGGAGCAGATTGACGCGCCGCTGCGCGTCTTCTCCGGCGGCGAGCAGGCCCGCGTGCTGATCGCGCAGCTGATGCTTCAGCCCGCCGATCTGCTGATCCTGGACGAGCCGACCAACGACCTGGACATCCCGACGCTGGAAGTGCTGGAAGAAAGTCTGGAGGAGTTTCCCGGCGCACTGGTCCTGGTCACGCACGACCGTTATCTACTCGATCAAGTCTCCACCGAGATTCTGGCGCTGGACAGCCTGGGCGGCGCTCGCTTTTTCGCCGACCTCGGCCAGTGGGAGGCCAATTCCCGCCCCCTGGCGGAGCCGCCGCGCATCAAACCCCCGTCGCCCGCACCGGCGAAGCCCGCGCCGGGCGCCAATCGGATGTCCACCTCGGAGCGGCGCGAATGGAAGGGCATTGAAGAAAAGATCGAGGCGGCGGAAACCCGTGTCCGAGACCTGGAAGCGCACTTGGTAGACCCGCAGGTCGCGTCGGACGCCGCGCGTCTGCAGCAGTGCTGGGACGACCTGCAGGCCGCCAAAGACGCCGTGACCGGACTTTATGCGCGCTGGGAAGAACTCGACGCCCTGCAAAGCGCCTGACCTGGATCGAGTTTGGCACGAAAATGGGCTTGACACATCAATCCCCTACATTTGTGCAATGCGTTTTCCCGTAGGGGCATGACGTGTCATGCCCTTCTCTCCGTCATGTCCCTTCTGCAAAAATTCTGTTGAACCTTTTCGCTCGTCGTCGGAACTAACATTCTGGAAAGTCAACGCTGAGGCGGACATGGCGCACGACGACAAACGGCTGGCGGAACGAATTTCACAGGGGGACGCGCGGGCATTCACGCAGTTCGTGGATGCCTACGGGGCGCGCGTGCATCGGATCGCGCGGCGGTACGCACGCACGGAAGCCGACGCCGAGGACTTGACGCAGGAGATTTTTGTCGCCCTGTACCGGGGCATCGGCGGTTTTCGGGGCGCGTCTTCCCTTGCCACCTGGGTCACGCGCCTCGCCTGGAACCACTGCCTCAAGCACGCGCAGCGCCCCCGCCCGGACAGCCTGCCGCTCGATGAGGAAATTCGTTCTCCGGCGGATGATGCCGGAAACCCCGTTCAGGCAAGCGCGCGGCGCGAACTCGGCGACCAGGTGCAGGCCGCGCTCCAATGCCTCACGCCGGAACACCGGGACGTGGTCATCCTGCACGAATTGCAGGGACTGACCTATCAAGAGTGCGCCGCCGTGCTGTCCATCCCCGTCGGCACCGTCAAATCCCGACTTTCCTACGCCATCCGCCGCCTGCGCGTCGCGCTCGGCGGCTACGTGCTGGGGGAGGGGACTGATTCCCCTCCGTCGCCCGTCCCCCTTTTGGAGACGACGCCATGAGGCATGAATTGGTGCAGGATGACCTGAAAGCGTACTGCGACGGCGAACTTGGTTGGCTGCGCCGCCTCGCGGTGCAGCGTCATCTGGCCCAGTGTGCCGATTGCCGTCAGGAGGTTCACGCCATGCAGCAATTACACGATACCCTGCGCGCGGCGGAGGAAGACGATACTCTCAGCCCCGCCCTGCGCGAGCGCATTCTCAGTCACACGCCTGATGACGACGCGCGGCCTGCCGTCGCCCCGGCGCATCGTTCCCGCTTCAACAGCCCGGCATTCGCCTGGGGCGCGGCTGCCGTCGTTCTCCTCGCCTGGTTCGTGCTGTTTCCAGTGTTTAACACCGCCAGGGAAAAGGCCCGGCAACTTCGTCCAGAAGTCGGGCCTTATGCACAATCGCAGAAGGAGGTTGTGGTACGCAAGCCCGTTGCACAACCCCTAGCGGTTAGAGACGGCGGCAACCCGATTGTAACAACTTATGACTCCAGCGCAGGAGGGCCCACGCAGTATCAGCGGTTCGTTCCGCCGCCCTCGCCCAAGCCCGCGCTAAACTCAGTTTCCGGGAATGAACTTGTGCCGGACACGTCACTGCGGCAGGTGCATAAAGAAGCGACGATGACCGTGCTGGTGGCCGACCCGGAGGCGAAAAGCGACAGCGTGGAACAGACGGTCAAAGCCGTCGGCGGGTACGTCGCCGAGAACGAACTGACCACCGATGACGACGGGCTGAAATCAGCGCAGATGACCGTCAAAGTGCCGGAGCCGCAGTTTGAGACGATTCTGGCCCAGGTCGCCAGACTCGGCGACGTGCAGGCCAAAGACATCACGGGCGAAGACATCACCGAGAAGACCAGTGACGCGGCCCAGGCCGAAGGCGTTTTGGAAGACGAAGTGCAGCGCTCAGATGCCCACTTGAAACAGCTCGGCTCGCGCGCCCGCTGGGGCGACGAGGAGCAAGCGCGGGAAGTGCGCATCGAACTCGCGCAGGCGCGGGCGCGGCTCGTCCTGCTGCACAAAATAGCGGCGCTTTCGACCCTCTCGATCACGCTCAACGAGAAGCCGAAGCCGACGCCGCCCGCCGCAACGGGCTTCACCAGCCAGTTGACCGACACGACCCACCACGCGCTGCAATCGGTGATCGCATCTGCCGGTGCGCTGCTCGCACTGCTGATTTGGCTGCTGGCTTACGCGCCCCTGTGGGTTCCCATCCTATTCCTGGTGCGCTATTTCCGCCGCCGCAAGGCCGTTCCCGCGCCGTGAGGCGGTCTCAACTTCCCAGGGCTGAACCCCTGGGTACTCTTTGTCACCGTGTTGTAACCTCCGACGGAACTTTGTGCGCCCCCCAATTTGTTATCAAGACAAAGGGGAATCGTTTTCCATGAGGAGCAATCGCATGAAACCTATCGCATTGATCGCCGCCGTCTGCGGGGCGGGGCTTTGGCTGGGGTACGCCGCGTTCGGCGGCCCGAAACAGGCCCCGACGCCGACCCATTTTCCCGTCACCCACACGGACGCGGAGTGGCATAAAATCCTGACGCCCGCGCAGTACTACATCCTGCGTGACAAAGGCACGGAGCCGCCCGGTTCGGGTAAGTACAACGATTTCTGGCAGAAGGGCGTCTATGTCTGCGCCGCGACCGGCGAGCCGCTGTTCAGCTCGGACACCAAGTTCGATGCACACGAGGGCTGGCCGAGCTTCTGGGCGCCGATCTCCAAAAACGCCGTTCTGTTGGTGTCCGACGACAGCCTGGGCATGGACCGCACGGAAGTGGTGGACGCCAAAAGCGGCTCCCATCTGGGCCACCTGTTCAACGACGGCCCGAAGCCGACCGGCCTGCGCTACTGTATCGACTCGGACGCGCTGAAGTTCATTCCGGCCCCGAAGAAGTAGAAACGCATTTCCAAATCGCCCAGGGGCAGAAAGTCAAGAGCGGTCTGGGGGCGGGGAGGCTGAAGCGGAGCCAGGGCGTAACCCGATAGCGCTTGCGCCGCAGCGGACGCTGGGGAGGACAAGGCGCTACGGGCGTGACGTTGCCGACCCAGTTTCCCTGTCGGTCACGGAAGATGCCCTGGTCCCACTGACCGATCCGGCCCCGCTGGAACGCCACCACGTCCGTTCCCTGAACAAAAGCGCACACGTCGCCGCGCGTGTTGTAAAGGACATCACCGGCTTTCGCGCCGATGACACGTCCATACCGGTCTCGCACTGCCTGCATGACATCCATTGTCGGCAGGCAGTGGGCGCTTCTCCAGACGCGCGAATTGTCAGAGCCGGATGTCGCTTCTCACAGCAGAAAACTCGCCGGATGAAGATGTTTTCTTGCGCCTTCCGTCTCCGTTCCTGCGAGGAAAAGTAGTGAGAACAAAGGCAAATTATAGCCAGCAACAGAAGCGCCAACAGAATGCTGATACTCTTCTTTTTATACCCAATCACGAAATTCCATAGAACTGCCTTATCTCAATTCTGCTCGCCAAGACGCAATTTGCGCCAGTAGGCGATGACCAGGATCAGGGCGACGGCGCACAGGACGCCGCCAAAAATCATTACGGAACCAGCCGTGCCGTAACTGAGGGTTAATACGCTTCGCGTTACGTCGTCTGGGTCGTAGTAAGTCGTCACGGCTTTGCCCGCCGGGTAGCGGCGAATGAAGTTTTGAAGCGTCTGTGCATCAACAGTTTCTGATTGGTCTAAGTTGAACGTGTCCCCGCTGTAGGTCGCGCCGTCTACGACATAGCGATACTGGACAAGGATTGTGTATTGCTCGCCGCCTTTGTCCTGACTTGGGCCGTCGCCGTCAAAGAACGTGATCGTTCCCGGCGCTTTTTGCCAGTGAGGCATTTGCCAGGGCTTGGTGAGCGAGAGACCGGCCATGAGGAAAAGGAAACCGGGAACAAAGAGCAAAGGCAGGCAGCCGACGGGAACACTTTCCAGCGTTGTGACGCTTTGACGAAAGAGGAGGGACAGGGCTTTTAAGACGCTCACAATGCTCCCTGACGTTAATGCAATACGCTCGCCCGGATCAGGACATAGACGATTGACAGCAGAAAAACAAGCACGAACGGGACGACGAAGAACCACAGCCAGCGGCGGTTGGTGGGGCGGTCGTTTCGTTCGCGCTCGGCGCGGGCGAGCGACTCTTGGATGGGGTCGGGGTTGTGGTTCATGGGCGGGCGTGGGTCAGCGTGACGGCCAGCAGCGCCGCAAGGGTGAACAGGATAATAAAGATAGGACAACGGTGTCGAGGCATGGGGGAACTCCTGTCAGTGCGTTTGTTGGCGGAGCCAGTCGGCTGCCTCGGCGGACCAACGGTGCGCGGGCTGGTCGGCGGGCAGGCGCAGTCCGTAGCCGTGACCGCCCTTGTCGTAGAGGACGCACTCGGCTGCGATACCTGCCTGCCGCACGGCGTCGGCGTAGTCCGCCGCGTCAAAATAGGGATCGTCCCGCGTCTGTGTCAGAAATACTGGCGGCATTCCCGCGTGCGGTTTCACCTCCGGGACGGGCTGGCCGCTGGACTTGTCCATCAGATAGGCCGGGTAGATGAGCAGCGCGAAGTCGGGGCGGCAGCTTGTCTTGTCCACGGCGTCTACGGCGCTGTAGGCGCGGCGGTCGTAGCCCGTCGCCAGACGCGCCGCGAGATGGCCGCCCGCCGAAAATCCCAGCACGCCGATGTGCCAGCTGTCTATCCCGAACTCGCCGGACCGTGACCGCAGAAGCGACAGCGCCCGCTGGGCGTCCTGGAACGCCGCCTCGCGCTTGTTCGGCACCCGGTAATGCAGCACAAAGGCCGAGCAGCCCAGCCCGTTGAGCCAGCGCGCCACGTCCGAGCCTTCCAGATCGGCGGCCAAGATGCCGTAGCCGCCGCCGGGGAAGACCAGCACGGCGGGGTGCCTTCCCGGCCCGTCCGCGCGGAAGACGAGCAGCTGCGGCTCGGTCACATTGGAAAGCCGCGTCACGTTGTCGTGCTGGTCCGGCTGCACCTCGCCCGGATTCGCCGTCGTTTCGCCGGGAGCCAGTCCCGGCCATATGTTGATCGTCTGCGGCTCCCCCGCCGATGCCGGCAGTACCAGCGCCGCCATCAGGCACAATCCTATTACCAGTTGCATCAACACGATTGCAGTCCCTCGCTTCAGTGGGAGGCCTTCCCGGTCGCCAGGCTCCAGAAAAAGATGCCTGCCGCGACGGTCATCACGGCGGTCGCGGCCCCGCCCAGAATATTGGCCCAGACGCCGTTGCGTCGGTCGCCCATCACGTCTTCGCGGTTGCACAGCAGCAAAAGCAGAACCAGCAACGGCGGCGCGATGACGCCGTTCAGCGCCGCCGCGTACAGCAGCGCCTTGACCGGGCTGACCGTGTGAAAGAAGTTCATCACCAGGCCCGCTCCCAGCACGCCGCCGATGACCGCGTAAAAGCCGGGCGCTTGGGACACCCGCCGGTACAAGCCGAACGGCCATCCCGCCGCCTCGGCCACGGCGTAGGCCGCCGCGCCCGCCAGCGTCGGCACCGCCAGCAGTCCGGCCCCGACGATACCCGCCGCGAACAGTGCGTAGCCCGCCTTGCCCAGTGGCTTCAGCGCCCCCGCCGCCTGCTGCGGCGTGTCAATCTGCGTCTGCCCGTGCGCGTGCAGCGTCGCCGCCGCGCAAACGATCACGAACAGGCCGACGATCTGCGAGCCGACCATTCCCGCC
>CAZZVX010000158.1:0-10970 GCA_964657535.1 Armatimonadota bacterium
GTGTAGCGGTGCCGGTGGAGGTCTTTGCGCCCACCGGCGCGCTTGGGGGCGAAGGCCTTCGGCGGCGGCAACAGCAGGGCCTCCGTCTCGGATGAGGATAGGGCCGCCAGGCCGACTTGCAAGAAAATGTCGCGCATCCGCTCCGCGTCCCAGGACGTTTGTGGGGAGGTCTGGTCACTGAAACGGCGCTCCGGGGCCGTCGTCCAAATGGAAAGGCTCTTTTTCTCCGACATAAATTACTCCCGATCATGAGGAGAGTTCGGCCACTCGCGGTACACGAATTCTCAATGTTCTCCTCAGTCCTGATCGCCGTCGGCGTTTCTGATGCTTATCATACCCGTCCTGCGTCTGGGCCAAGACCGACCCGCCCGTTTCAGGCCTTCGCAGACCTTGCTTGCTGACCCAGACGCCAGCGTTCATCAGCCACACATGGGCCAGGCAAATACACAGCAGCAGGCGCGAGACGCGCGCCGGATCTCTCAGGTGCGTCGTTTCCAGGCGGAAACCGAGCTCCTTGAAGTCGTGGAACATCTCTTCGATATGGAACCGGTCCGGGCAAGCCCGGCAGGCGGATGCCCGTGAGGGACAAGTCACCTCAACGCACGACAGCAGGTAGGGGGCCACCGGTTGATACTGGGTGATCGGCTTGATGGCCGGGTTCATCAGCAGGCGGCGCAGACGCTGGGTGAGGCCGGCGGCGCCGGTGGACAGTGGCAACTGAGCGGCGATGCGCGGCATCTGGCAGTTGCCGGCGGCGAACAGGCCGAAGATGAGCAGGCTCAGGTTCTCGATGCGGGGCTTGGACAGGCCACAAAGGAAGGTTCGCGGGCGCTCACGGTTTGGCGATGGCCTCGCCGGAGACAGGTCCCACTCCTTCCGCGTTGACGGCAACGACAGTGTAGTAGTAGGTCGTGCCTTTTGCCGCGCCCGTATCGGTATAAGTCGTGGCGGTGAGGCCATAGGCGAGTTGAGCCTCGCTGCCCGGCTTTGTCCCCCGGAAGACGCGGTAGTTGGTGACCGGACCGGCAGGGACCGTCCAGTGGAGGCTGACCTGGCCTGGGGAGGCTTTGGCATACAGAATCGGAGCGCCCGGCAAAACCGGGACGGCGTGCGTCTCGTTGGATGCCGGTCCCGTGCCGGCGGCGTTGACCGCCTTGACGGTGTAATAGTAGATGGTTCCTTTCGCCGCGCTCGCGTCCGTATAGGTGGGGACGGTCAGGCCGGAGGCGAATTGGGACTCGCCGCCCGGCTGGGTTCCCCGATAAAGACGGTAATTGGTGACGGGTCCAGTGGGGATCGTCCAGGTGAGGACGATCTGGCCTTGAGGCGTTTTGGCGTACAGGGTCGCGGCGCCCGGCAGCTGAGGCGCGGCGACGACTTCATTGGAAAGCGGCCCGCCGCCGGCGTCGTTCAGAGCGCGCACTTCGTAATAGTAGGTCGCCGTGGGGAGCGCGCTCGTGTCGGTGTAGGCGGCGGCGGTCAGGCCGGAGGCGAGCAGCGTCTCGCCGCCGGACGCCGTCCCCCGGTAAAGGCGGTAGCCGGTGAGGTGGCCGGACGGACCGGTCCAGATGAGGACGACCTTGCCGGAAGCGGGCTTGGCGGTCAGGGTCGGCGCCCCCGGCAGCTGGGGCGTGGCGGCGACCTCGTTGGAGGGCGGCCCCACGCCGGCGGCGTTGGCGGCTTTCACTGTGTAGTAGTAGGTCGTGCCGGGGAAAGCGTTCTTGTCAATGTAGTCCGGCGCGGTCAGCCCCTGAGCGAACTGCGTTCCGCCGCCCGGCGTCGTCCCCCGGAAGACGCGGTAGCCGGTGATGCGCCCGGTCGGGACGCTCCAGTTCAGCGCGATCAGTCCGTAGGAAATACTGGTCGTCAGGACCGGGGCGCCGGGCGGCCCGTAGGTGTACGGCAGGACGGCGAACGGCAGCGGCGGCGCCGACGTGCCTCCGTAGGGGCCGGGAACGGTGACGGTCACTTTCGCCGTCTCCGGCGCGGCAATGTCTGCCGCCGCGAGGGACACCTGGACCTGGGTCGGGCTGACCCAGACCGTTGGCTTTGCAACGCCGTCCCACTGCACCAGCGCGCCGCTCGTGAAGTTCGTGCCGGTGACGGTCAGCGTGAAGGCTGCCGCGCCTGCCGTGATTTTGCTCGGACTCAGGCTCGCGGTCGTCGGGAGGCCCGCGTGGGCCGGGACGATCAGCGCCATCTGGTCCTTCATGCCGACCACGTAGTAGCCCCGCCACGGCGTCAGGCTGGCGCTGTCCGGCGCGTCTTCCGGCAGGCCCAGCGTCTTGTTCGTCTGCGTTGCGGCGTCAAAATACTGGGCGACCGAGTTGAGCCAGGGCGGGAACGCGGTCTTGGCCGCATCGCGGAGGCTGAGGGTCTTGGCGCCGTCCGTGACTTCCACCTGGCTCCAGTCCACCGGCACCGGGAACGGGGAGCCGATCCGAGTCTCGCCGAGGACCGGCAGGCTGATCCACTGATCGGCGAAGTCGTCGCGGAAGCCGCTGAACGCGATCTGCGGGTCCTGGCCCGTTTTCAGCGCCAGCCGGTACCCTTCGCCGAGCAGCAAGTCGCCGAACGGCCCGTCCACGCCCTGGCTGTCCCAGTAGATTTCCTTCTGGGCCGGCGCGTCGTAGCGGGTCAGGCGGCCGATGAGGGCCGAGCCGTCGCCCGGATCGATCCCGCTCAGGACGGACGGCGGGGCCGGGTTTTCCGGGACGCCCGGCAGCGAAAAGAGGTTGCTGCCCACGCCGAGCAAAGGCGTCGCCGAAGCGAACGGGACTTGGAGGCCGGACAGGTCCGGGAAAAAGTCGGCGGCGCTCCGAACGCGCAGGACGGGGTGCAGGCCGTCGCCCTCGCGCTCCACGGAAAGCGGGCCGGCGGCGCCGACGAACGTGCCGACGGCGGGGGTGGCGACGCCGCTCGGCAGCACGGCGGTGATGGGCCGCCCGTACCCGTCGTCCAGCGAGATCGCGCCGCCGCTCGTGGCGGTCACTTGGCCCAGCGTGGCGGCCAGCAGGCCGACCGGGTCCAGGCCCGCCCCGCCAGCCATGCCCTGCTGCCCCGCCCCGGAAGCGGCGTCATAGCCGACGCTGTCGCCGCCGTAGAAGCCCTTCGTGGTAATCTCCAGCGGCGCGACGGAACCGGAACCGAGGACGGTCAGGGAAGACACGGCGAGGTAGCGCTCGCCATCCGTGTCCGTCAGGATTGTCCCGGCGCCCGACACCAGACTTCCCGCCGAGGCCGCGCCGACGCCGGGCTGCAGGACGGCTTTGATGCCGGAACTGCGGTCCGCCGCTTCCAGATAGAAGGCATCGGCAAAAACCGCCGTCACGACCACCGGGCCGGACAGCCCGCCGACGCCGCCGCTTCCCGTGTCCGTGCCTCCCGACCCGCCGCCCGTTCCCGCGCCGCCGCCCGCAGTGCTGCTCGCGCCGAACGTGACCCGCGTGCCGTCGGCCAGCGACTTGAGCGACCCCAGCGGCGCGTTCACCGGCGCGTTCTGGGCATACGTGAGGGTGTACGACCCGGTGCTGGCGTCGTCGAAAAGGTACAAGCGCTGCTGCGGCTGCGTGCTGCCGTTGGGGAGGTCAATCAGGTGGTTGGTCGTCCAGGCGTTCGGGCCGACCAAGATCACTTTGCCGTCGGAGCGCACGACGCTTGCCAGCGTGTATTTGCCCAGGCCAGGGTCGTTGATGCGCATGTAAACGAACCCGGTGGAAGCCGTCGGCTCGGATAGGTGGATGACCATGTTGGCGGCGCTCACCTGCCCGTCCACCGTCGCGTCGGTCAGGGCCGTCACGGGCGTGGTCGTGCCGTCCGAGTTCCAGACTTTGTTCGGCAGATCAATGCTGGGCGCTTCAATCGTCAAAAAGTCCGGCTTGCCGTCGTCCGCCGGGTCCACGACGCGCACGACGTGTTCCAGCGAGTGGACATCCACGCTGTCTATCAGTGAGGTCTTCGGGCTGCCCAGGTCGTCCGTGTGCTTGAACGTGGCGTCGTAAGCGACGAACTTGCCCGACAGCGACGAGGCTAGGATAAATTGCGCCGCCGCCGTGCCGCTCGGCGGGATGTCGCCCAGGTCGACCATCAGCGAGGGCGAGACTTGCTGCGTGTTGACCTGCGTGCCGATCAGGGCGAAGTCCACCAGCAGCCCTTTTTTATTGTCCACGATCTTGGGCTGGGACGAGGTGATCGTCATGTTGTGGGCCGTCCCCAGGCCGACGTTGTCCACGAGCAGGCCCAGCGAGAACGGCTCCGCCGGTTCGGTCTGCGGCGTGAACGGGTCGTCGGAGAAGACGTTCTTCGTCAGGAAGTAGTGGAACTTCAGGTACGGGTCCGGGACCACGGTGATGCCGGTCGGGAACAATGGGAGCGTGACCGTCGCCCCGCCCTGCACGTAGGAGACGGAGCCTCCGACGAAGTATTGCGTGTCGCCGGTGGCGGCGGCGCTGCGGGTGGGCGTCACGGTCCACTGCGCGGTGCCGTTGGTCCCGACGGCGAGCGTGCCGGTGCCGTCCACCTTGCCGCCGAAACCCGTCAGTGCGGGCGTGGGGATTCCGAACAGCGCGGTCGCGTCTTTTCCGGCGGCGTCGGTGACTTGCAGCTTGACCTGCACATTGGAAAGCGGCGTGCTGACTGCCGAGTTGTCCAATTCCAGGGTCGCCTTGAACGCCGTTCGCGTGATCGCGACGGTCTGATCCAGTTGTATTTTGACCTTCGCACACGTCCCCGGCTGCGCGGCGTTGTTGAGAATCTCCTGCTCAAGTGATTGTACAGCCTGATCAACGCCATCGAACAAACCTGGAAATCCTGAGTTGATGTTCAACGCTATAGCATCAGATGCGGCCTCCGCTGAACTAACAAACACATCTTCTGCTATAAAATCTGTGCTGTCACCAGTTGGCACATCTGTAACTGTAAATATATTCTTCGCGTAGTATGTTAATGTTCTATTCCAGCGATCTATAAAGGTAGAAACGTCAGAGGTAGATAATTGGCTAGGTGCTGGGGTCGCTAACAACATCGCCCTCTCGGCATCCGAAATGTATCCTGATTGATCTCCGTCAGGATCAATTGCAGTTGAGAAAGATTCCAGCCAATTTGCGAAAATAAGCGTGTCATCTGAGTTTCCATCTATCCACTTCGCATCGCCAAAAAATGCAGTAAATGCATTATCAATAATATGAAGTCTCTGGTACTGTGTCACCAAATTTTCCAAAACAGGAGACAATTCATCATTGTTTAATGAAGAATTCGTAAGAGAGAAACGACGGGAAACCAAATTATCACAGGCATGAATGATGTTGTAGACACAGTTTTCTGTTTTCAGGCCACCACCAACATATTGATATGCTTTTCCAATAGGTGTACGTTTGGCATAATCCTTCGTACATTTGAACAAAGCACTAAAAAAGTTATATGCACAGCTTACAATTTTTTTCTGCGTGGTACTGTCACCAGAAAGCGTGGTGCTACATTTAAAGAAATTAAAATGAAGCGTTTGTGGACAGTCGAGCGGCAAAGGAATGAAGCTGATACCGCATTTGACTATGGCAATTAATTCACTAACACCGCATACATCGCAAGATCCAAGTTGTTCTACAGTATTGAAATGTATCACTCCTCCACTTCCATCGGCTGGCGGAGGAATGACAGTACCGAAGCCACCACTGCTGCCACAGCCCGTATCGCTGAAATATACGCCAACTTCTTTCGGAACGGGAATTCCACCACAAATATAATCAAAAGCTAATTCTGCAAAAGAACATCCACCATTGCCTGTATTATTGGCCGTCACACCATCGGTCCCCACTGACCAGGATTGCGCTTCGCGCAGCACTTTAGCTTTTGTGGTTGGCGAAGCAAGGGCCGTGTCAGTGATCGTGACCGGAACCAGCACCGTCGTCAGTGCCGCCAAAGTGCCGAGGGCAGGCGTGGGCGTGGTCAGGATGTAGTCGGAGCGGACGGGCAGGTTCAGTTTCACATCGTTGGCGGCGATGAGGCCGTGATTTGTGACGGTAAAATAGATAACCGCTTGGCCGTTCTGGTCAAAGACGAGCTGGGGCAAGTCCACTTGGGCGGGCGAGATTGTCACGACAGGGGCCGGGACATTGGTTTGGAAGACGGCCTGGAGATCAACGGCGTATTGATCCTGGATGCCGACTGGAACGACGGTCCATTGATAAGTCACGAATTGCCCAGGCAAGAAGGCGGTGACATCGCTTTCGCGGGAGGCGACGACCTGAACCGTCCCTCGGTAGGCGTCGTGGCCGGGCGCGGTGACGGTCACGTTGTAGCTGCCCTCGGTGACGTTGGCCTGATTGAAGACGCCGGTCGCGTCGGTGGTGCCGGTCAGCACGACGGCCCCGGTCTGCGGATCGGTCAAGGTGACAGCCGCGTTCGTCAAGGGCTTGGTCGGGACGGCGAAGTAGCTGTATTCGTCGGACGAGGCGACTTTCAGGGTGCCGACCGCCGAGGACTGGCAGGTGAAGTCGAAGTTGACCAGCAGGGACGCATTGGCCCCGCTCACGGTCAGGGTTCCGACATAGGGGCCGAGCGGCAGCGAAGCGTCGGGCATCAGGGACAGCGTGACGGCGGCGGACTGACCGGGGGCGAGGTCGCCGATGATCGCGGGCGATGAGAGCGACAGCCAGGACGCGGCGGGGACGGACACGACCAGCCCGGAAGCGGTCGTGTCCCCGGTGTTCGTGATTGTCGCCTGTACCAGCGTCTGCCGGCCCCGCAGCATCCCGGCGGTCAGCGCGCCGCTGGACAGGGTGTTGGACGCGACTACCAGCGTGGGCGCAGGGGGAACGACCGTCAGATTCAGGGCGGCGAGGGCCTTCTGGCCGCCAGCGTCGGTGAAGGTGACGGTGGCCGTTCCCTGCGTGACGGACGCATTGGCGGCGCGCAGGGTCACGGTCACGGCATGGGACGTGTTCGGGTTGAGCGCGGCGGGCGCGACGACCTGAATGGTGACGTTGGACGGACCGCCGGAGACTTTGGCGGTGATCCCGGAGAGGGCCGCGTCGCCCAGGTTCGCCAGGGTGAGGCTGCCCGTCAGGGGCGTCCCGACATGGAGCGTGAGGGCGTTGGTGTCGGGCGTGGCGATCAAGGTCTGCACCTTCATGAAGGTGAGGCCCGCCGCCAGGGCGTTGTCGGTCTCGTCCGCCTCGCTGATCGCGTTGTCGCCGTCGGCGACGACGATCAGGTAGTAGCTGCCGACGGGCAGGCCCGGCATCCCGATGGTCTCGGTCTGCGTGTACGTGTCGCCCATCGCCAGCGGCACGCCGGCATTGAACTTGCCGAGCAGCGTGGCGGTCTTGACGCTGAGCGTGCTGGTCGGGGACAGGTAGACGTCGTCGTTCCAGGTCTTGGTCGTGTCGCCGGGGCCGTTGTTCTGGACGGCCCAAGAGACCGTGACCTGCTGGTGCGCGGAGACGCTGGACTGCCCGTTCACCGTGGTGAGTCCGGGGAGCGAGAGCGACGTGACCACCAGGTTCGGCTTCAGAATGGCCGTGGTCGTGAAGGTCTGGTCGGGCGAGTCGGCCTCGTGGCAGGCGTCGGCGGACTTGACGCGGAAGTGGTAGGCCGTCAGCGGCGTCAGGCCGGAAAGCGTGACGGAGTGGGACGTGACGAGCGAGCCGTCCAGCCCGGACGACGCGCCGTAGGCCATGGTTTTGCCGTAGTCCACCTGCGAGGTGGTCGGCTTGTCCGTGGTCCAGGTGAGCGTCGCCTGGTAGTCGCGCGGCGACGCGGCCAGGGCGGAGATGACGGGCGGACTGGCCGAAACGGTGAAAGAAACCGACGGCGGGTTCGGGTCAACATTGCCGGCGGCGTCCTGGGCGCGGACGCGGAAGGTGTGCGCGCCGTCCGCCAGGCTGCTGAATGTTTGCGTCGTCGCCGACGCGAAGCCGGACCACGCGCCGCCGTCCAGCGCATACGAGTAGACCAGCTGCGCGGCGGGCGTGACGTCGTCCTGGCCGGTCCAGGAAAAGACGGCGGGCAGCGCGCACACGGACGCGCCGGAAGCCGGTCCGCCGGTGAGGCTGGTCGTGGGCGGGACGCGGTCCGCGACGACGACCACCTGGAAGGTCGCGCTGGACAGCGTTCCCGTCGCGCTGCCGTCCGCCCCGCCGTGCAGGACGGCCGTCCCGCTGAACGTCCCCAGGGCGGAGGCGGAGCCGATCTGGACGTTGAACAGCGCTTTCTCGGTGACGGTCCCATCGGGTTCGACCAGGCCGGCGAAGTTCGCCGTGAACGGGCCGACATCCGCCGTGAGTTTGCTCCCGCTCGGCAGCGTAACGCTCAACTGGTTCAAGGAGACGGCGGCGTCCGTGTTGTTGGTGACGGTTCCCTGGTACGACGCGATCCCGCCGGCGGAACCGGTCGCGGCGGTCGGCGTCAGTGTCAGCGTGACGCTGCCCAGAATGGAGAACGACAGTGCGCCGGACAGGCCGCCGCCGGGCGCGGGCGTGAAGACCGTCACCGGCACAGTGCCGGCGGGGGCTAAGTCCGAGGCGGCGACGGCGGTGGAAAGCGTCGTCGCGTTGACAAAGGTGGTCGCGCGAGTCACGCCGTTCCAGCGGATGACGGACCCGGCGACGAAGTTCTTGCCCGTGACGGTCAGCGTGAAGCCCGCGCCGTGGCGGGCGGCGTGGTTCGGGCTGAGGCTGAGGAGCGTCGGCGCGGGGGCGTTCACGGTGAACGGCAGGGCGTTGGATGCGCCGCCGTTCGGGGCCGGGTTGAACACCGTCACCTGTGCGGTGGCGGCGGCGGCGACATCGGACGCGGCGACGGCGGTGGTCAGCGTGGTCGCGCTGACAAAGGTCGTGGTCCGGTCCGCCCCGTTCCACTGGATGACCGACCCGGCGACGAAATTCTTGCCCGTGACGGTCAGCGTGAAGCCGGCGGCGCCGCTCGCGACGGTCGCCGGGCTGAGGCCCGTCAGCGTCGGGGCCGGGCCGGGCGGCCCGACGGCGATGGCGTTGGAGAACGCCGACGTGTTCCCGTCCGCGTCGGTCGCGGTCGCGCTGAGGGACTGGCCGCCGGACGCGGCGGACAGCGTGGTGTTGAGGGACGCATGGCCGCCGCTGTCCGTGGTGACGGTCTGGGTGCCGATCAGGGTCTTGCCTTCGCCGTAGCCGGAGGCGTTGGGCGTCGGGCCGGCGAACAGTTGGATCGTGAAGGTCCCGCCGGGCGCGGCGGTGAGCGTGCCGACCAGGGACGTGGCGGCGCTGTCGGAGATCGCCTGAGACAGCACGGGGGCGGGCTGCAGGTGGTTGCCCCCGCTTGCGCCGTCTGTGTCCAGCACGATGCCCAGGTCGCCGCTGTCGTGGATGGAGTTGGATAAGATCGGCACGCGCAGGGCGAACGGCTGGCCGTCCGCCGCGCCGACAAAGACGCCGTTCACGCCGCTCTCGAAGATGTGGTTCCCCGTCACGGCGTTGTCGGAGCTGTAGACGGAGACGCCGTACTGCCCGCTGCCGCCGATCTCGTTGCCCTGGACCGCGTGGCCGCTGGTCCCCGCGCCGTGGACGGTCACGCCGTCCGCGCCGCTGCCCTGAATCGTGTTGCCGGCGCCGGCGCCGCCGATCACGTCGCCGGTCGCGCCATCAGAGACTTCCACGCCGAAGCCGTTGCCCTGGATAAGATTGCCCTCGACCCTGTCCTGGCGGGACGCCGCGCCGTGCAGGCGGATGCCGTCGCCGCCGTTCGCGTCAATGGTGTTCCGGCTCAGGACGTTGTTGCCGGAGTCGGCCGCGTCAATGCCGTCGCCGCCGTTGGGCAGCGGGGTGGAATAAACGCTCAGGCCGATGGTGTTCTGCGTGACCGTGCTGCCGAACGTGCCGGCGCCGAGCGTGACGGCGGTCGCCCCGTTGCCGGAGATCAGGTTGCCGGTGACGGTGTCGGCCCCCGCGCCTTCCAGGTCCACTCCGACGATGTTGCCGACGGCGACGCCCCCGGACAGGTCGGTCCCGATGTCGTTGTCCTGGACGGTGTTCCCGCTCGCCCCGCCGTTCAGGGCGATCCCGACGGCGTTGCCGGAGATGACGCAGTTCTGGACGGCGCTGCCGGAAACGCCTTCCAGCAGAACGCCCGTCGTGTTGCCCAGGGCGTTGGACCCGCTGGAGTCCGTCCCCAGGAAGCAGTTCTTGACGGTGACGCGGCCCGACCCGGCGACATCAATGCCCGCGCCGCCGAACCGGTTGATGACCAGGCCGTTGACCGTACACGCGCCCGCCGTGACCCGCAGGCCGTTTGAGGCTGAGGTCGCGCTCCCGCTGCCGTCAATCTCGACCAGCGGCGTGCCGGCGTAGCCCGGCTGCGTCGTGCCGTCCACCGTGACGGCGGCGGTGATGTCCGGCAGGGGCGTCTGCGGCGTGATCGTCTGGACGCCGCCGCCGGGCAGGGCGAAGGCGATGGACCCGCCCCCGGCCGCGTCGGCGTCCAGAAGGGCCTGCCGGAGCGAGCCGGGGCCGCTGTCGTCGGTGATCGTCACCGTGTAGACGGCGGCCTGTGCCGTCGCCGGGATCAGCGGTCCCAGGAGGGCCAGCCATAACAGCGGCCAGGCCGCCGGACGTTTGCGGTCCGAGAAGGTGTTCATGGGTCAATCGTCAGCATCTGGGATTTGGAGATGCCGTTCGCTTTCGCGGTGATGGTCGCGACCGTGGACGCCGTGACCGTGGACGTGTCAATGGAGAAAGTCCCGACGGTGTCCCCCGGCAGAATCACGATACTGGCGTCCGGGACGGCCTTCAGGCTGCTGCTGGCGATGGTCACGACGACTGAACTCGCCGACGGCGAATCCAGCGTCACGACGCCGATGGCCGTCCCGCCGCCGGACAACTCTGACGGAACCAGCGCGAGGCTACCGACTCCCGGCGGCCGGACGGTCAGGGCCGACGTCTGGGCGCTGCCGAGCGTGGCGGTTAAGAAAACGCTGGTCGGCGAGGCGACGTTGGTGGTGG
>CAZZVX010000159.1:0-10957 GCA_964657535.1 Armatimonadota bacterium
CGTCCCCGAACACGAAGGACTTTGCGGATGTGTTCGTGAGTTTCTTGCAGTTCTGGCAGGCGAAAGCATCCGGCGAGTTAAGCAAACGGATTGAGCAGGCACTCGAAAAACTAGACTCGCCAATGTCCCCCGCTGTGGTATAATAAGGAGCAGACACAACCTCGATCACCGGGCCGGCTGCGCGACGGCTCAGACGCTCCTACGCCTCACGGAGCGCCCGCGCGGGACACTTTCAGGCTCCTCGTGCGTCTCCGGCGGTGAGCGACCGCGCGGGGTCAGACAACCTTTTCCGACACCGAGGGTAATCGGCCCCCTCAGACAGCCCCCCTGCCCCGCCCGTGGTGGGTATGGAAATACGTAATCGGTTATCGCATTCCCCGGTCAGGGGTACTCCCAAAGGCAAGCCCCGGCGAAAAACGCGATCCGTCCGCCCCTAGCACGAAGCCGGGGCCGCCGTAGGCGTGAGGGGGCGGCGCTGAGTCTACTCAATTGAAGATCGTTAAGAACAAGGCTTCCCGCCAGGGAGGTCTTTTTTGTTGACCCACGCTACACGATATACTTCAGATAAGGAACAATCACATGGCAGAACTGACACCCGGCCAAAAGGCCGCCGCCGAAAAGCGCGCTCGCCGTGCTGAAGCCACAGCACAGGGGAAGAGCGGGCAGGACCTAGAAACATCAGTCCCGCCTGCGTCACTGAAACTGATGCTTGGCTTAGGCGAGAAAGTCACGATTGACGGTCGTTCTTACGAAATCGCACGCCTTTACTTGAAGGATCGAGAACAGTTCCATGAATTGATTGCCCCTTACGAAATGGCGCAACTTGTCGCACTCGCCAATGCCTATGACGAAGAAACCGACGAGTATGACATGGAGCAAATGGCAACCTTCCTGAACAATATGATTTGGGTAGCCGCCGCGAAAAACCCCGAACTTGCGCAGAAAATCCAAACAGGCGAGATGCCTTCGGCTACGGCACAGTCGTGCGCCTATGAAGTCACGCAACTGACAATCAACGGGCCAGACGATGAGACACGCAATCTTATGAACGAGCTTGTTGCGTTAGCCCTTTCGCGCCGTCACCCGGAAATCAAAGCCGAAGACGTTTCGCAATTCCTGGACCTCACGGACTTCCTCGCCGTCGTGCGGGTGATCTTTCGCCTCAACAGGCCCCTCCGCGAACGTTTTTGATGGTGGCTGGGGGACGCCGCAGCCCCAGTCAAGGCGCACCAGGCCAGGAGCCGGACTGCGGCCCTGTGTTCTACCAACTTGCCAATTACTATCCCGAAGTCGATCCTTTGTTCAAGGACGAGGAACAGATCGAGGTGTACCTAGCCGGTATACCCGCTCTGGAGAAGACGCGCGCTCAATATCAGGCTTTTTATATAGCCCAAGCGGTGTCGGCCCTTTTTAGGCCGTCATGATTGCAGGAATCAGGCGACACCATGCCGAATCGCGCGGAAAGGGTGAGGAGGCAGGGTCGTTGAACAAACTTTTAGAGTATGTCGGTATCGTGATGCTGTTAGGAGGCATCGCTGGCGCAGTATACTTCTTCCTCTTCTTTAACACGACTGTGACAACACCAACCATTGATGTTTCGGGGCAATCCATCGGCGGCGGCCAGGTCAACAACATCGGACTGATGGCAGATCGCCAAAACGGCCTTATTCTCAGCATCGGGAGTTCAATACTCGGAACATTGCTCCTATTTGCCGGCCACAGCATGACGGAAAAGGCCAAATCGCAGGAAACACAAGACGCAAGGCCCGCACCGCCGACTCCCAATTTATGTGCAAGTTGCGGCAAATATTACGTCGGCAGTTTCGCGTTCTGCCCGAACTGTGGTAAGCCGCAACGACCCATAAGTTCCTAAATTTCGGTCTGTACCATTCGCTAATATTTATCAGCCGACCCTAACAAGGGCCGGCTTTTTTCTCGCCACTTCAACAAACCATGCAAGAAGTTGTCTTAAAAATCCGCGTTGACAAGACCCAGGCAGTCGCCGCCGCGCGCGCTCTCCCACGCGAGATCACCGAGGCGCTCAAAGGGTTAAACACCAACTTCGGGCAGGCACTCGTCCCCGCCATTTCTGCTTCCGTTGCGACCGAGGCAAAAAAGGTGACGCGCGCTGTCACAGCTTCGATGGACGAGCAGAAGAAGGCGCAGTTTGACCTCCATAAAATCAGCACTGCCGAATACCAGCGATACCTAGCCGATGTGCTTGCGATGGAGACTGAAGGTTCGGCTCGCAGCATCCGCCTAAGCAAAGAGCAAGCCCGTATCCAACTTGAAAGCGCCCGCAAGACTACTGCGCAACTCCGAGAGGATGATGAGCAGCGCACTCGCAACGCGGCGGAGCAGGAACGCAAACGCTCTCAGGATGCGGCGGAGCAGGAACGCAAACGGAATCAAGACGCGCTGGCAGCGGCCAGGGCGCAGCGGGAGGTCATAGCCGCCGAGGAGCGCCAGCACCGCGACGAGGGCGCGTTCGCGCGTCAGCAGATCACGTCGTCACGAGAAAGGCAGCAGGCGCGTGGGCGATTGGCCGGTGATGTTGGAATGCCTCTCATGCTGGGGGGGGCAGCAGTGCTGGGTGGCCTTGACTATGCGACGCAACAAGCCGCGAAGTTTCAGACGACTCTGGTTCAAATGCGCAACAACACGCAGATGACGGACCAGGAGTTCGCCGCCTTTCAGCAACACATTCTCCAAATGGGGCAATCCACTGGGGCTTCGATGGACCAAATGGCAGAAGCCTTCATGCGGGCAAAAAATCACGGTCTCAACATGGCCGAAAGTATGAAGGTGGTGGATGCCGCAACGCGAAGCGCCCTAGCGACGGGCGCGGACATTGGCGAAACGGCAAACGTCCTCTCCCAAACCCTTCATATTTTCCATTTGTCCGCCGACCAAGCGGACAACGCAATGAACACGCTCCATCAAGCGCAGCTTCAGGGCAACACCACCATGACGGAGTTCGTTCAGAACTTCGGCCTAGCGGAAGCGGTCACGAGTAAGTATGGCCTCACTCTGCAAGATACGGCGGCGATCACGGCCACGATGACCGAAAACGGCCTGAACATGGCCGAGGCCGGTACCCAGATTCGTGACGTGATGCAGCACATCACGAACCCGGTCAAGAAGGCCAGGGAAGAGATTGAAGCCCTGTCTAAGCGCACCGGGGTTGACCTTGTTGGGGACATCAAAGCACTTCAGAATGGCACCGGCAGCCTTACGAAGTTCATGATCGACCTGAACGCGGCTACGCACGGGAACGCAGTCGAAATCAACAAGGTTATTCCGGCCCAACGTGGTGCGTTCGGCGCTATGGCCCTGACAGGCAAAGCGTCAGATGATTTAAGAACCAATTTCGGCCAACTCGGCGACACGATGAGCGGTAAACTCGACCCCGTAACCGCCGGCTTCACTCGTCAGCAGCAGACATTAGAGGCGCAAACAGCACGGCTGAACAATACTCTGCAAGTCCTCTATGTCAAAGTCGGCACGAGTGCTATTCCGGCGCTCAAAGAGGGCGAAAAGGCAGCAACAAGCATCGGAGACGCATTCAACAAACTCGATTCAATTACGCAGCAAGATATTGTTGACTCAGCAGCCTTCGTAGGGGTGATCGCCTTGATCGGAGGAGGGGCGCTGACGACTGCCAGTAAAGTCATTAGCCTAGTCAGCGACCTGCGAGAGATGGGCGTGGCTTTCGGAGGAGTGACAACAGCGGCGGAGGGCGCGGCTGGCGCGGAAACGGGAATGGCAGCAGCGGGACTCGCCGCGTTCGGACTAGGATCGTTGCTCGTAGCCGCTCTCGTTGGCTTGGGCATCGAGATCATTGCTCTTGCCAACGACTGGGACACCGTGCGGGCCGCGCAGGACCAGGCAACAGCTTCAGCCAAACGTTACGCGGACGTGCAGAAAAACCTTTCCGCGACGGGTGAAAGGGGCGCGCTTGAAGTTAATTCGCAGCAGATCGCCCAAACTCTAGCCGGGCGCAAAGAAGCATTGACCGGTTACGAGAAGACGCAGGCTGATCTCGGTATTCATACGCCTGGCCTCGATGCCAAAATTGCGCAAACTAAATCAGATATAGCCAAACTGGAATCTGACTACGCCAAAGAGCAAGACCGTCTCAACCAAATTTATATTGTCGGTCAAGTGGCATCAGGAGGCAAACCTTCCGCCTCGCAACAATCAAGCTATGCACAGATCGTCGCTGCTGCGCGCGCCGCCGGAGACCCCCACCCCAATGTGACGGCGGCCCAATGGGCGCTTGAAAGCGGTTACGGTAAACACCAGGCGGGGCGATTCAACTTCTTCGGCCAGAAGGCAACTGCCTCCCAGCCTGGAACGGTACGAGAGAGCGGCGAGGTAGAGGAAGGCCGCTCAGTCATGCGCGCTTCTAAGTTCCGCGACTATGACTCTCTTGATGACGGGATTAAGGACCACCTGCGGCGCTGGAATCATGGGGCCTATGCAAAAGCTGGTTCCGATGAACAAGCCGCCTACGCGCTCCAAAGTATGGGCTATGCGACCGACCCCAACTATGCCGCAAAACTACTCGGCATCATGCACGCTCATGGAGGTGATGCTTCCGCACCCTCTCCCGTTTCAAACAGATACAATGGCGGGACTCTCGGCGGAGACGATTCGGCGGCCAAAAAAGCAGCCCAGGACGTGCGGGAGGCGGCCAAAACGCGGGCCGAGACAGCCGTGCAGCAGGCGGAGGCTGTCCTTCAGGTCATGCTGGACACCTACACCAAGCAGGGGGCGGCGATGGCAGCCAAATCCCGCGAGGCTCTGCGGCAGAGAATCGTGGGGCAGATCGCCCTTGTTGAGAAAGACCAAGTCGCACAGGCGAAAACTCTGACCGATCCCGAACACCCGAAAAACTCGGCGGCGGAACGGGACAAGGCAACTCAGGATGCCCATGACAAGGCAAAGGAGAACGCCCAAAGGCTTGCCGACGCACAACGCGAAGTCCAAAAGAAAATTGACGCCGCCGAAGAAGAGGCGGAGCGCAAAAAACGGGAAGCGAACCGACAGCGACTTGAAGCACTCAAGAAGGAGCAGGAATACAAACTTCAAGGCTTGGAAATTGAGCAGCGCACCGTCAAGGAAGAAAGCAAAGGCATTGAGGGTCAGCAGCGCCTTGTAGACCTTTCCAACCAGATCGCTACCCTCAAACAGAAGATCGCTCAAACCCAGGAACATATCACCTGGAACGCAGACGACGCTTCCGAACGGAGCGGCGCAGCCCTTGACTATGCCGCCGCCATTGCGGATGTAAACGCGGAACTTAGCGAGGAAAAACAGCAGTTAGCCGACGTTCAGCGCCAGCGCCTTCTGGATGATCTGGATACTCAGGCGCAATGGGAAGGGCAAGCGTCAAGCGCGAAGTCGGAGGCGCTTCAACCGACGGAAGAAGGGTACACCAAGAGACTGGCCGGTATCGCGGGAACAATTACTGCCACGCCCGGCCCGGTCAATCTATCCCTACCGGACGGCGCTTTCGGGACGGACGGCAAATTCCATTATGGCGATGTCACCAACACCGCGCCCGTCCCGATGCTTCAAATCACGCCAACGACCCAGACGGACGGGCCGCTGCATACGGACGCGGGAGGTGCTTTGGATGCGGGGGATGCTCCTGATGCCTCCCGCCCGAACGGGAAGGCAACCCTCACAACAAGAGACCTGAAAGAAGTTATGCTTCTGATTCAGGCCGACCCAGACCTGCCCGATGAAGTGAAGGCGCAAATGACCGCCGAAGTCACGGAGCAGATCAAGGCGCTGAACCAAACATCTCCCATCGGCGGCTCGGAGTTCTGGGGCGGGTTGCGGGAACAGGCGGGGCAGGAGGCAGGTGACATCGTTCGGGCGATACTCAACCCCAAAGACCGCAAGAACATCGGGCGCGACTTCTGGAAGTGGCTGGGAGGAGAGGGTGAAAGCGTCATGTCCGGCATCGTGGACACAATGACCCAAAATCTCATCAAAGGTGGTCTCAAAGGCATCCTGGGCGGAGGCGGTGGCAAAGGCCCGTTCTCCGATCTGCCTTCCATCTTTGAGGGGGCAAAGGGCAATATGCTCCAGGGCGCGGCGGCGATCTACGGCGCAGCAGCGGCATTGGGAGCAATGGGAAAGAAGAAGCAGAAGCACTCACTCTTCGGTGCTGTCCTGGGAGGAATCGCCGGGTCAATGATTCCTGGCGTGGGCGTCATGGGCGGAATGGAGTTCGGTGGTGCGATTGGCGGAATGTTTGCGGGCGGCGGGCGTCCTCCCGTCGGCAAGATGAGCATTGTCGGTGAGAAAGGTTGGGAGCCGTTCATTCCAGACGCACCAGGACGTATCCTTTCCCACGCCGACGCTATGCGCGCCCTCGGCACAAAAGTAGCGGTTCCAGTCGGAATGCCGGCGATTCCCCGAACGATGCTCTCCGGCCTGCTTGACGCCGTTGCGACGCCGCGTTTCACCCTGCCGCCTGCACTTTCTCTGCCTCCGCAGTCGAACTCTGGCATCTCGCCCCAGGGTCTCACAATTGCCCCGCCCAGCAGAAGCGGGGGCGGCGACACGCACATCACGATCAACGATCACGGCGACAAGATCATCAATACCGAGATGGATATTGACCACTACGCCCGGACGATGGCGCGGAAGATGGAGCGCGCCGCGCGGTCACCGAGCCGATAAGATTGCCCTCCCTATTGAAACCCCAGACAAACGGACACGGCCTGCTACCAAAAGGTAGCAGGCCGCTCTTACGAGGGACAAATGCCTTTACCGAACGGACAGAGAATTTACGCGACTTCAGCGGACGGATCAAGTCGCAGACGCTTACCGGCGTCCCAAATCACAGCCGCCGAGTGTCGTATTAGCAGGTGGGGCGGCTACGACTCCTTCACCATCGACTGCGTAATCTCTCCGACTGGCGACGCACTAACCAGCATCCAGCCAGGGGACCGCGTGGAGTTCTTCTACAAAGGCGTCCGTCGGTATCGGGGCTGGATCGAGGAGCGCACCCGAAATGAGGACGAGCCGGACAGGCTGATGTTTAGCGGCTTCGGGCTCTCCTTCTTGATGGGCCAGCAACTTTGCTTCGGCAGATATGCCTACGCCGGTGATGGTGTTGATATTGGGGCCGCTTTTGCCGAAATTACCCGTGACGCCACGATAAATCGCAATCAGACACTTTTGAGCGCGGTAGGAAGGCGGGGAATGCCTCTATACAATGCACTCCAAATTCTTCAGATCGGCACGACCACAACCTTTGTAGACGCCTACAACAAGCTCTTCAAAGACGTGGCTAACGACCTAGTGCAGAACCAGGCTGGTAACTTGGCAACGTGGGGCGGCGACGTTGACGATTTCGGTCAGGATCGCCTCTTCTGCCGCCCGCTAGCTCCTACAACCTTTCCTCCCACCCACAGCGTGATCGTTCCTGCGCGGCAGACACAAACGGCAATGGGAGAACTACAGACGGGCGATCTGAAGAATAGACTGTTAGCGACCGGGGGGCAACCCAGGTTCGCGCAGATGCTCCACAATGGGGGCTTTGATTATCCCCTCGTCTCGCAGGCCGGCGATTCGGGACTGATCGCGGACGGGGACTTCGAGAGTCAGACCTGGACCCTGGGGGGAGGGGCCAGCTACAAGGACGGCGGACACCAAGAGGGGCAGCCGTTCTCCGGCAACACAATGGTTGAGACCGACCACGTCGGAGAATCGGCGGACAAGAGCGGCACGTTCGGCGTCGCCCCCATTGCGGGCCACACCTACGTCTTCAGCGTGCGCGCAAAGAAGGAAGTCGGGCTGCAGACGGCGGACGGGAGCGGCTACCTGCACCTGCTGGACGCGGGCGGCTCGCTGCTGCTGGCCGTCCCGCTGACGCTGGCGCCCGCCGGCACCGCCTGGGACTACTTCAGCGCCGCCTTCGCCATGCCCGCCGGGGCGCATTCCTACGCGGTCCACTTCCAGTGCGACCACATCAGCGCCTATAACGGCGACCAGGGCGGCCTGCTGATCGACGCGGTGAGTTTGGAAGACGCTTCGGTGGTCTACCAGGACGCCTTCACCACGACCGAAGGGAGCGGCGCGAGCGTCAACGCCGTGAACTGGGTCTACAAGGATTGCGCCTTCGACGGCCTCTACAGCGTCTACCTGAACGTCACGTCATCCGACGCGGACGGCCACGACATCCACCTGCAGGCGCTGGGGGCGTCCAACATCAACCTGGGCGGATTCAAGCAGACGCTCCGGTTCGGCGCGCGCTTTCGTTCTCCGGTCGTGCAGACGGCGGGGCTGGGCATTCCCAAAATCACGGTGCAGTTGCTCTGGTACCGCAGCGACAACAGTTTTGTCAGCAAGGACATCACGACCGTCGATGCGCAGGCGGCGACGAGCGTGTGGCAGTACGCCGAGATCGTCGCCGGGGCGCCGTCCGACGCCACGCAGGTGCGTCCTATCGTCACGTTCCGCTCGTCGGGTGAGTTGATTATCGATTGCCTCTCGCTGATGGACGCGCAGGCGCTGACGGAGGGCGACGTGCCGGTGATGCCGGACGGCCATCCTGGGTTCACGCCGGAGGGCGGCCTGTCCACGTTCCTGACCGCCGCCGCGTCCGGCCTGGGCGGGGACTACGCCACCGCCGAGACGACCTACGGCAGCCGCGTGGACATCGTGGGTGCCGACGGGGTGACGAGCCTCGCGGGGCTGACGCAGACTGCGAAGGGGCGGCTGCGGAACACGGCGATTCCGCTCCGGCGGCCCAGCGTGACCCGGATGGAGGACGCCGCGCTCTACTGGCCGGGGGACAGCGTCAGCCTCCAGGGCGCGCACGGGGCGCGGCTCTCCGGCGGGCAGATACTGACCATCGTCGCCGTGCGCATGACGTTCGGCGACCTGTTCCTTGTCACGCTGGAGATGGACAGGGAGGCGCCGGACGAGACGCTGATCGAGAAGCAGCTCATCCTCGACCAGCTCCGGGCGCTCGGCCCCGGCGCGGCCTCGGCGAGCGGCGCCTCCGGCGGCTACAGCAACCAGACCAACATGGGCGGCGGCACGACCGGTGCCGGCACCGCTGCGTACCGGACGACCCTTCAGGCCTCCGAGACCGACCCCACCCTGCACGACGACTTCCGGGCCGGGCCGCACGTCAGCGACGGCGAACACTCGGACATCGCGGCGACCAAGACGGAGGTCGTCGCGGGGCGCACGCGGACGACGCTGGCCCTGTCCTACACCACCCTGAAGGGCCGGCTCGACGCGATGGAGGCGGACCTGGCGGCGGCGCTCGCCCGGCCCCTGAACCCGTCGTGGGGCCTGCGGGGCGTGGACAGTTCGGCGGGCGGCACGTCCGCCTTCGGCCCCGGCGACATCACGCCCGCCTGGAGCAGCCTGTACGCCGCGCCGGGCGGCGACCTGTCGTTCGGCACGTCGGGCGGCGTGTCCGACCCCATCGCCTGGGAGCAGAAGGTGATCCTGTCCACGCGGCTGAAGGTGGCGGCGGACACGACGGTCTCGATCACGGTCACGGCGGACAACGCGGCGCGCGTCTTCCTGGGCGGCTCGCAGGTGGGTGCGGACTGCAACCTGCTGACGGGGGCGTGCACCTACGCCCTGGCCCTCACCGCAGGCTGGAACCTGCTGCAGGTCTGCTACCAGAATGGCGATGAGGACAGTTACCAGCTGAGCGTGGCGGGCGTGGGCGGAGCGCTGGCAACGCTAGTGGACAGGATGGCTCCCGGATGACGCCTCGCCCTGGACGGCCCGCCTGCGGTTCGGCACGGCCTCGGTCAGCGGGCGACGGCGGGGCGGACTGGCCGAGCCTCTAAAGAACGTTCCGAGGGACACGATTTATGACACGACTACTGATTATGACACGACTACTGAGACTGCTCGGCCTGGTACTGTGCCTGGGGCTGTGCCTGCTGACGGCGGCGGGGCGGGCGGGGGCGCAGGCATGGACGCTGGTGCAGAGCACGGACTTCTCCGGCGACGCCGACCACGCGGCGGACGGCGCGGCGGGCAGCACCGACGGGGCCGGACACGGCATCGTCGACCTGTACGGCGGCAGGCTGAGCCGGGCGTCGGGACAACTGGTGCTGACGGCGGTCAACTCGCAGGGCTTCTTCCGGGGCGCGCTCGCCAAGATCCCAGGCTCGGACGCCAACCTCAACCAGTACGTCGAGGCGACGATCCCGGCCAATTACCCCTACAACCAGTCCCTCAACCTGGCCTGCCGCTACCACACCCCTGTCGCCGGCGAGAGCTACTACCAGTCCTACTGGCTCTGGTTCCAGAACGACCCCGCGCACGGCTCCACGACCCCGGCCACGCCCTACACCGCGCAGGCGGTCGTCCAGGGCATCACCAGCACGACCGCCCCCGCCGAGACCGCGCAGATCAACTGGGCGTACAACCCCGCCCACTCCTACAGGTTCAGGCTCCAAGTCACCGGCTCTAACCCGACCACCGTGCTGGCGAACGTCTACGACGTGACGGCGGGCGGCGGCTCCGTCGCGACGACCACCTTCACCGACTCGACCGCCCAGCTCCAGGCCGCGCAGCCGTGCGGCCTGCTGGCGACGGCGGAGACCGGCTACAGCGAGTCCCTCACGTCGAGCGTGACGAGCCTCGCCGCCTACACCCAGGCGTCCGCCCCCGCCCTGGCCGCCGCGCCCTCGCTGACGAGCCGGGCGGTGGGGCAGAATGTTGTCGCGGCGAACGCGAGCGGCGGGACGCCCGGCTACACCTACCAGTGGTACCGGAAACTGGGTGCCTGCAACTGGACGCCCGCCGCCGACACGATTATCCCCGGCGCGACGGCGGCAACCTACACGGATACTGATGTGCGCCCCGGCGAACTCTGGTGCTACAAGGTCGCGGTGAGTGACGCGGGCAGCCCGACCCCACAGGCGCTGACCAGCCCCTACCTGTACGCGCAGGGGCT